>DATATK010000001.1:0-12766 GCA_036268825.1 Rhizomicrobium sp.
GTGCGTTTCACCTGGGGGGCCCGCATTCGCGGGCCATGACAGCGAGGGGTTGCGCGCGAAGCCGCGGCGCGATTTGGACCGCGCCTGCTTCGTTGTCCCTACCCCTTTATGAACCAGCAAATCCTTGTTGATCACATCCGCTGATGGCGTCGGCATTCCGTGGGGATAGTTTTCGTAAATGATGAGTTTGCGCTTATTCAGCGCTCGAGGTTGCCCGATTTACTAAACCTTTTTTGTACGTCTTTCTAATTTATATTCGACATCCCGCTATTCAGACAAATGAGGGCGCGATGAATTGGCTCGTGGGTGTTGCTTTTATAATATCGCTGCAACTGGCGGCATCATCAGCGTCAGCACAAACTCTTCTGTCCCATTTCAGCGACGCAGCCGTCAGCAAGGTGGCCGCTCGCTTTTCAAAGACCATGCACGACGGAGGAATATCGGGGGTGATTGCGGACATTCGTTCATGCTATGCGGCAACAAACTTCACGAAGACCCAAGCCAATGGCAACGCGATCGCGCTTTGCATGCTTTATGACTATTCTGCAGTCCAGATGGACAAGGGCATGCGTACCAACTTTGTAGCACAAGGCTGGAGCGACCCTGGATCGGCGACATCTTATCTTTCAGATAACGCGCTCAATGCCCGCTTCGCAACCTATGCGCCGATTCCATTTGGAGATGACCCCTCTGCTGTTGGAGCGTATTTCGCAGATGCCCCATCTAAGGTTTTGGACAGGCTGAAATTCTAACTGCGCCGCCTATTTGCTACGCTTCACGGCGCCGAGTTTTCTTACCGTAGAAAAAAGCCACCGCGATGTAGGCGTCGAAGCACGCCCTACGCGAATCGCAGGAACCACAGAAAGAACGCGATCGCCACGATGATCGCGATCGCTCCGCCGATGATGTGATGTCGCTGCAATTGCATCGGATCAGTGCTGGCTCTTGGGCATCTTCACGACGAGGCCTTCGAACTCCGGCGTCACCTTGAGCTGGCAGGACAGGCGCGAGTTGGGCTCCAGGTCCTGCGCGAAATCGAGCATGGTCTCTTCCATGTCGGCCTTGGGCGGCATCTTCGCCGCGTAGGCCGGATCGACATAGACGTGGCAGGTGGCGCAGGCGCAGGCCCCGCCGCAATCGGCGTCGATGCCGGGGATCAGGTTCTTCACCGCGCCTTCCATCACGCTCCAGCCCAGCGGCACCTCCGCTTCGTGTTCCTTGCCGTTGTGCTCGACATATTTGATCTTGGGCATTGCTACTCCCTGCGGGTCTTTTCGTGACGCACCCGTCAGACTATGTTTTTCATAGGTATGGCGGTGTCCGCAAGCCGCTCGGCTGCGACAGGTGCGCCGTCGGCGATCAGCTTGCGGCCGACGATATATTCCGGCGCCGCGTTGACCGCCTCCACCGCCGCCAGCCGCCCCTCGCGCAGGTGGAAAACCGCGAATTTCCGCTGTTTCGGGTCGCCCCGGAGCACGATCCTGTCGTTCGGCCCGGGCAGGCCGGCGATCTGGAGCTTGAGGTCGTACTGGTCCGACCAGAACCACGGCACCTCCCGGTAAGGCACCGGCCGGCCCACCATGGCGAGCGCGGCATGCTTGGCCTGGTCGATGGCGTTCTGGACGCTCTCCAGCCGGATCAGGTTGCCATCCCGCCCCAGATGCCGCGTGCAGTCGCCCGCCGCGAAGATATCCGGGTCGCTGGTCCGGGCGTGATGGTCGACCGAGATGCCGCCGTCAAAGGCGAGGCCCGCATCCTTCGCGATCTCGCCATTGGGCACGATGCCGATGCCGACCAGCGCCACGTCCGCGGCCCACGACCGGCCACCGGCGCGGATCGCTTCGAGTTTGTGTTCGCCCTCAAACGCCTCGACGCCAACATTCACCTCGATATCGACGCCGGCTTCGCGATGAACCGCATCGTAGAACGCCGAGATCGGGCGCGACGCGGTACGCGCCATCAACCGGTCCATCGCCTCGAATACGCGCACGCTGAGACCATATTTGCGCGCGACCGCCGCGACTTCCAATCCGATGAACCCGCCGCCGACCACCGCGAGACTCTTGCACGACTGGAACGCGGGCCTGAGCGCATCGACGTCGGCGATGGAGCGCAGATAATGCACGCCCGGCAGCATTGCGCCCGGCGCCTGGATCTCGCGCACGCGCGATCCCGTCGCGAGCAGCAGCTTGTCGTAGGCGAGCACGCGCCCGTCGGCGAGTTTCACCTGCTTGGCCGCGCGGTCGATCGCCGCCGCCGCGACGCCGAGGATCAGCTCGCACTTGGCTTCGGTATAAAAAGCATCCGGCTTCAGGAACAATCGCTCGCGCTCGAACGTGCCGGCGAGATAGGTCTTGGACAGCGGCGGCCGCTGATAGGGCGCGTAGGGCTCGTCGCCCACCATCGTGAGCGCACCGCCATAACCCTCGGCCCGCAGACTCGCGACCGCCTGCGCCCCCGCCTGCCCCGCACCGATGATGACGATTCGCTCAGCCATTCCCTGTCCTTCTTGCAGCCGGGCTATCATGGCTGGCCGGGTTGGGCAAACGGATCAGAAAACGGGATATTCACTTTAAAACCATCGTCATGGCCGCCCTCGTGGCGGCCACCCATATTCCAGAGTCTATCCGTCAAGACTCTGGAATATGGATGGCCGGGACACGCCCGGCCATGACGATCTTTTGTTTTGGCTCGTACTTTCGAGGGGCCGATCTCGACTTGAGGACGCCATTGGCGTATAGCGCGGGCATGTCGAAATTCGGACGCGATCTCGTCGAAAGCATGCGGCAAGCTGCGGAACACGCCAGCGGCCGCAAGGTGCCCGGCATGCGTGTGACAATCGTCAAGCTGCCCGATGTGAAAGCCATCCGCCGCGCGCTGCGCATGTCGCAGCAGCGTTTCGCCGTGACGTATCACATTCCGCTTTCAACCTTGAAGAACTGGGAGCAAGGCCGCCGCGCGCCCGACGCGCCCGCAGCGGCCTATCTGCTGGCGATCAAGCGGCGGCCCAAGGAAGTCATGGAAGCAGTCGCCGGTTGATGTCGGACAGCAATTTCAAGCGCGAAATTCTCCTTCCCGACCTCCGCGCCACGGAGACGTTGGGGGCGCGGATCGCGGCTGGGTTGCGCACGGGTGACGCGGTGGCGCTGGAGGGGGATCTGGGCGCGGGGAAGACGGCTCTGGCGCGGGCGATCCTCGTCGCGCTGGGTGTGCGCGAGGACGTGCCGAGCCCGACCTTCACGCTGGTGCAGGTTTACGAGACGGCGCGGGTGACGGTGAGCCATTTCGATCTCTACCGGATCAAGAGCGAGCGCGAGCTGAACGAGCTTGGCTTCGACGAAGCGCTGGAGACCGGCGCGGCATTGATCGAATGGCCCGAACGCGCGGCGGATCGCATCCCCAAGGACGCGCTGCATATCGATCTGGCCGTGACGGGCGAGACGGCGCGACGCGCGGTGCTGAGCGGGCCCAAACGCTGGGCCGCGATCTTCGAGGCCGCGAATGTCCGCTGAGCGCGAAGAGGCGATACAAGCGTTCCTGCAGACCGCCGGCTGGGGCGACGCCGTCATTGCGCCGTTGCCGGGCGATGCCTCGACGCGGCGCTATTTCCGCGTGGCGCATGGCAGCCGCAAGGCGATGCTGATGGATCAGCCGCAACATGCCGAGGCGCCCGTCGCTACCGCCCGCGCCACGCCCGATGAGCGGCGCGCGCTCGGCTACAACGCCATTGCGCGGCTGGCGGGTGCGGACACCGCGCGCTTCGTCGCCGCGTCACGCTTCCTGCGCGCGCACGGGCTTTCCGCGCCGGATATTTACGCCGCCGATCCCGCGCAGGGCTTCGTGCTGATCGAGGACCTCGGCGATGCGCTCTATGCCGATGTGCTGGCGGATGGCGGCGATGCGCATGAACTTTACGGCGCGGCGATCGATGCGCTGGCGCAACTCCATATCGAGGGCGCCCCCGCGCTGTTGCCGCCAGACAAGCCGCTGCACGGCTACGACGGGACCGCGCTGATCGCCGAGACCGATCTGATGACGGAGTGGTTCCTGCCGCTCGCGCTCGGCCGGGTGGCCAGCGAAGACGAGATCGCGACGCATCGCGCACGCTGGCGCGAGGTGCTCGAGCCTGTGCTGGCGTCGCCCCCGGTCTTCGTGCATCGCGACTATCACGCGCAGAACCTGCTCTGGCTGCCGGAGCGCGACGGGCTCGCCCGTGTCGGCGTGATCGATTTCCAGGACGCGGTGGCGGGCTCCAGAAGCTACGACCTGATCTCATTGGTCGAGGATGCGCGCCGCGATGTGGCGCCCGAGCTCGCCGAGGGGATGACCCAGCGTTACATCGCCGCGACGGGCGTGGACGACGCCCAATTCCGCGCGGAGATGGCGGTGATGGCGGCGCAGCGCAACGCCAAGATCGCGGGCATCTTCGCCCGGCTCTACAGACGCGATGGCAAGCCGCGCTACCTGGATTACCTGCCCCGCGTGTGGGGCTATTTGAACCGCGATCTCGAACATCCCGCGCTCGCGCCCCTCAAGGCATGGTATGACCGCACGATTCCGAGGGAGGCGCGCGGCAAACCGCGCGGCGTTTAGAGCGTGAGCGCAAAACCCATCACGCGCGCGATGATCATGGCGGCGGGCCTCGGCACGCGCATGCGCCCGCTCACTGACGTGACTCCCAAGCCGCTGGTCGAAGTGCGCGGCCGCGCGCTGCTCGACCATGTGATCGACCGGCTGGTGGCGGCAGGCGTGACGTTGATCGTGGTCAACACCCATTACAAAGGCGAGATGATCAAGGCGCATCTGGCGGGCCGCAAGGATGTCGAGATCCGCATCTCCGACGAAAGCGACGCGCTGCTCGATTCCGGCGGCGGCATATTGAAAGCCCTGCCGCATTTCGAGGGCGAGCCGTTCTATCACGCCAACGCCGACACCGTCTGGGCCGAAGGCGCGAGCCATGCGCTGGAGAAGCTCAACGCGCGCTGGAATCCGGAGACGATGGACGCGCTGATGCTGCTGGCGCCGACGGTGAGCACGATCTGCTACGAAGGCCGCGGCGATTTCATGATGGACGCCGAAGGGCATCTGTCCCGCGTGCCCGACGGGCGCATCTCGCCTTTCGTATGGATGAGTATCGAGATCGTGCATCCGCGCCTGTTCGACGGGGTGAAGCCCGGCAAGTTCTCGATCAATCCGCTCTGGGACAGGGCGATCGAGAAAGAGCGCCTGTTCGGCATGCGGCTGGACGGGGTGTGGATGCATATCGACCGGCCCGAGGCGATACGCGAATCCGAAGCCTTCCTCGCCGATCTCGCGCCGGCCTGAATGGGCGTCCTCACGATCCCCGCCAGCGCGCCCTTCGCCGAAACATTGGCGCGGGGCCTGATCGCGCGTCTCGGTAGCGATCCGCTCGCGCTCGCCGAAGTCACCATCTACCTGCCGACGCGCCGCGCGACGCGCGCGCTGGCCGAGACCTTCGCCAAAGTGTTGGGCGGCGCGGCGCTGCTGCCCTCGATCCGCCCGCTCGGCGATATCGACGAAGACGAATTGCTGTTCGATCCGGGCAGCGAAGACCTCACGCTCGCGCCCGCCATCGCGCCGATCCGGCGGCGCTTGCTGCTCGCGACGCTGGTCAAGCGCTGGGACGAGAAACGCGGCGGCAGGCTGGGCTTCGCGCAAACCGCGGCGCTGGCCAAAAGCCTCGCGCGCTTCCTCGACGACGCGCAGACGCAAGGCGCGGATCTCTCCGGCCTCGAAACCCTCGCGCCCGCTTCGCTCGCCGAGCACTGGGCGGACGTGCGCGACTTCCTGCTCTTGTTGCGCGACGAGTGGCCCAATCTTCTCGCCGCCGAGAACGCCGTCGATCCCGCAACGCATCGCAACGCGCGGCTCGCGGCGCTGGCGGAGCGCCTCAAAGCCAAGCCGCCTGTCGGGCCGATCATCGCGGCGGGTTCCACCGGCAGCATTCCGGCGACAGCGAATCTGCTGGGCGTGATCGCGCAATTGGGCGATGTCGTGCTGCCCGGGCTCGACCGCGAACTCGATGCGAAAAGCTGGGCCACGCTCGATCCCGGCCATCCGCAATATGGCATGCAGCAATTGCTGCGGCGGATGAACGTGGAGCGCGAAGATGTCGGCGACTGGCAACCTGCGCCGCCCGCTTCCGTTGCGCGCGAGACGCTGCTGCGCGAAACGCTGCGCCCCGCGCCCACCACCGACGCGTGGCGCGCCATCGCCGAGCGCGGCTCCGGCGAGATCGCCGAGGGGCTCGAAGGCTTGTCGCGGATCGAAGCGGCGCATCCCGGCGAGGAAGCGGCCGCCATCGCACTGGTGCTGCGCGAGGCGCTCGAAACCAAAGGCCGCACCGCCGCGCTCGTCACGCCCGACCGCAATCTCGCGCGCCGCGTCGCGTCGGAGATGGGGCGCTGGGCCATCGCCATCGACGATTCCGCCGGACGGCCGCTGGCGAAAACGCCGCCCGGCGCGTTCCTCGTGCTGCTCGCCGAAGCCGCCGACAGCGGCTTCGCGCCGGTGCCGCTGCTCGCGCTGCTCAAGCATCCGCTTGCGGCGGGCGGCGAGGCACCGGCCGTGTTCCGCGGCCGCGTGCGCGAACTCGACCGGCTCGTGCTGCGCGGCCCGCGCGCCGATCCGGGACTGGCGGGTATCCGCAACGCGATCCAGCACGCGCAAAATAAGGAACGTATCGGCGCGCACGACAAGGCACTGATCGTCGCGCTTGCGGACTGGTTCGATGTGCTCGCGGCGAAGTTCCGGCAGTTCGAAGAAATCCTGTCCGGTGCGCAAACCGCACTGACTAAGATCGTAGACGCTCACGCGAAAACCGCTGAAGCGCTCGCCGCGAGCGACACCGAAGCAGGCGGTGCGCGATTGTGGCGCGGCGATGCGGGTGAGATCGCGCGCAATCTGATGGATGAGATCGCGCGCGATGCCGCGAACATTCCCAACATAGAACCGCGCGCTTACGCGGGCCTCTTCGCCGAGCTTGCCGAAGAGCGCCCGGTGCGGCCGGCGTTCGGGCGGCATCCGCGATTGGCGATCCTCGGGCCGTTGGAAGCGCGGTTGCTGCATTTCGACACCACGATCCTGGGCGGCTTGAACGAGGGCACATGGCCGTCCGCCACGACGGCCGATCCGTGGCTGTCGCGGCCGATGCGGCAGACGCTGGGGCTGGAGACGCCCGAACGCGCCATCGGCCTCGCCGCGCATGATTTCGCGAGCCTCGCTGCGGGCCCGCGCGTGTTCCTGTCGCGCGCGCTCAAAGTCGAGGGCACGCCCACCGTCGCGTCGCGCTGGCTGCAGCGGCTGGAGCAATTGACGAAGGGGCTCGGTCTTAACGAAGCCCTCGACAGCGGCGCCGATTACGCCGCGCTCGGCGCGCTGCTGAACGAGCCCGACGGTCCCGCCATCCGCATGGAGCGGCCACATCCGCGCCCGCCGGTCGCCGCGCGGCCGCGCAATCTCTCCGTCACCGAGATCGAGACCTGGCTGCGCGATCCTTATGCGATCTATGCCAAGCATGTGCTCGGGCTTTCCAAGCTCGATCCGCTCGACTCCGATATCGGCGCGCTGGAGCGCGGCACGGCGGTGCATGCGGCGCTGGAGGAATTCCTCAAGACCGCGCCCGCCGAATTGCCCGCCGATGCCGAGCGCGAATTGATCGCCATCGCGGATCGCACCTTCGCCGCCGCCGGCGTGCCGCACGCGACGCTGGCGCTGTGGCGGCCACGCTTCGCGCGCGCGGCGCGCTGGTTCATCGGTGTCGAGCGCGAGCGGCGGCTGGGCATCACGCAATCCTTCGTCGAGCTCAGCGGGCGGCGCGCCTTCGCGGCGGCGGCGGGGGAGTTCATCCTGCGCTGCCGGGCGGACCGGATCGACCTGCTCGAAGGCGGCGGCGCGGCGATCCTCGACTACAAGACCGGCAATCCGCCGACCAAAAAGCAGGTGCGCACATTGCTCGCGCCGCAATTGCCGCTCGAGGGCGCGATCCTCAAAGCCGGCGGCTTCGAGGCGATCGGCGCACGCGAAGCGGCTGCGCTGCTCTATATCCGCTTCAGCGGCGGCGCCGACGAGGGCGAAGTGCGCGGCTTCGACGAAGACGTCGCCGCGCTCGTCCAGGAAGCCGAAGACAAATTGCTCGCGCGCATCGCGGTATTCGATGACGCGGACACGCCCTATCCGCCGCGCGTGATGCCGTTCCGCGCCACGATTAGCGGCGACTACGATCATCTGGCGCGCGTGCGCGAATGGTCGCTCACGGGCTGGGAGGACGAGGAATGAGCAACGCGCTCGCCGCCTCCGATCCGCGCCGCTCGGCCTGGGTCTCCGCCAATGCCGGCGCCGGCAAGACCTACACGCTCGCCAACCGCGTGACGCGGCTTCTGCTCGACCGCGCGCCGCCGGAGCGCATCCTGTGCCTCACCTATACCAAGGCGGCGGCGGCGGAGATGCAGGGCCGCCTGTTCGACCAGCTCGGCGAGTGGTCGATGCTTGATGATGACAAGCTCTCCCAACGCATCGAAAATATCGGCGCGGAAAAGCCCGATGCGGAAGGCCTTCGCGAAGCGCGCCGCCTGTTCGCCAAGGCGCTGGAGACGCCGGGCGGATTGAAGATCCAGACCATCCATTCGTTCTGCCAATACCTCCTCGCGCGCGTCCCGCTGGAAGCCGACGTGCCGCCCGGCTTCCGCGTGCTCGACGACCAGACCGCGCGCGAATTGATGGGCGAAGCACGCGCGCATGTTTTGGACCGCGCCGGGCGCGGCGAGACAGCGCTTGCCGATGCCGCGGCGCATCTGGTGACGCAAACCAGCGAAGCGCGGCTGCACGCCACGCTCGATGCCGCGCTCGGCGGAGACCGGCGCAAGCTGGAGCGCTTCCTCGCCACGCTTCCGGACGAAGACGGCGCGGTGGCCTCCGCGATCCGGCGCGCGCATGGCGCGGATCCCGGCCAAACGACGGACAGCATCGCCACTGCGTTCTGCGCCGCCGTTCCGGACGCGGAATGCGACCGCATCGTCGCCTGGCTGCTGGGCGGCAAGGCGGACGATATCAAGCGCGGTGAGATCATCTGCCGCGCGCGCGTGGAGAATTCCTTCACGCTGTACCGCAACGCGTTCCTCACCGATAAGGGCGAGCGGCGCAAGAAGCTCGCCACCAAGGCGCTGTCCGAAGCGCGGCCCGAACTTGCCGAAGGGCTCGAAGACATGGCGAGCCAGTTCATCGATGCCGAGCAGCGTTGGCGTGCGGCGCATGCGGCGTCGCTGGCGGAGGCCGCGGTCACACTGGCGGCGGCGGCGCGCGGCGAATATGCGGCGCTGAAGCGGGCGCGCTCGGTGCTCGACTATGACGATCTGATCGCGCAGACGCTGACCCTGCTCGACAGACGCGAGGCAGCGGCGTGGGTGCTCTACAAGCTCGACGGCGGCATCGATCATGTGCTGATCGACGAAGCGCAGGACACCAGCCCCGAGCAATGGGCCATCGTGCGGCGGCTGACGGAGGAGTTCTTCGCCGGCCAAGGCTCGCGCGGCGCGCAATTGCGCACCGTGTTCGCGGTGGGCGACGAGAAGCAATCGATCTTCAGCTTCCAGGGCGCCGATCCCTTGGAGTTCGAAGCCAACCGCCGCCATTTCGCGAAGGAAGCGACCGAGGGCACGCATGCGTTCGTCGACGTGCGGCTCTCCACCTCGCGCCGCTCGGCGCCGGAAATACTCTCTTTCGTCGACCGCGTCTTCGAGGACCCCACCGCGCGCGAGGGCGTGACATCAGACGGCAGCATCATCGCGCATGATGCCCATCGCAAGGACGCCAAAGGCCGCGTCGAATTCTGGCCGGCGCTGTTGCCGGCCAGGACGCCGGAGCCCGATCCGTGGCGGCCCGTCGATGTGGAATCCGAGTCCAGCCCCGTCGCGCGGCTGGCGGATCGCATCGCGTCGCAGATCAAATCCTGGACGGACGGCAAAACACGCCTGCCCGGCCATGACAAGCCGATCCGCCCCGGCGACATCATGATCCTGATGCCGCGCCGCGAACCCTTTGCCAGCGAGATCATCCGCCGCCTCAAGGAACGCGGCGTGCCGGTGGCGGGCGCGGACCGCATCCGCCTCAACGACCAGATCGCGGTGATGGATCTGGCCGCGCTCGGCCGCTTCGTGCTTCTGCCGGAAGACGATCTCAACCTCGCCGCGCTGCTGCGCTCACCGCTGATCGATGTGAGCGAGGAGGAATTGTTCGCCCTCGCTTATGGCCGCAGCGGTTCGCTGTGGCGCGCGCTGGAGCGCAATGACACGGCGCCGTTCGTGTTCGCGCGCGCGTTCCTGGTGGAATGCCGCCGCCGCGCCGATTTCGCGCCGCCCTATGAGTTCTACGCGCAGGCGCTCGCCGGTGACAAAATGCGCAAGCGGTTGCTCGCGCGGCTCGGGCCGGAGGCGGACGATGCGATCGCCGAGTTCCTGTCGCTCGCATTGTCCTACGAAGCGCTCAACGCACCGTCGCTCGAAGGCTTCCTCAATTGGCTCGCGCGCGGCGATGCGGAGATCAAGCGCGACATGGAGCGCGGGCGCGACGAGGTGCGCGTGATGACGGTGCACGGCGCCAAGGGGCTCGAAGCCGACATCGTCATCCTGCCCGACACCACCGCGCTGCCGCTGGGCCCCGGCCGCCACGGCGATCTTCTCTATACCGAACACGGCCCCGTCTTCCCCGTGGCCGGCGAGCTTGCGCCGGAGGCGGTGCGTAAGGCGAAAGACGCCGCGCGGCAGGAGATGCTGAAGGAACACCGGCGTTTGCTCTATGTCGCGCTCACCCGCGCGCGCGACCGGCTTTACGTTTGCGGCTTCGAGAACAAGAACGGCGTGCGCGAAGGCTCGTGGTACGAGTTGGCGCAACGCGCGGCGCAATCGCTCGGCATCGCGCTGGTGCGCGGCGGCGAGACGGTGCGCGTGGTCGGCGACGCGGATACCGAGACCGTTGCGGAACGCACGCCTGCGCGGATCGCGACGCACACCCTTCCCGCCTGGGCGCTCAACCGGCCCGCGCCGGAGCATGAGCGCCCGCGCCTCATCCGCCCGTCGCAGGCCGCGGGCCTCGAAGAGCCGGCGGGCAATTCGCCCGTGCGGAACAACGCACGTTTCCAGCGCGGCCTGCTGGTGCATGCGATGCTCGCGCATCTGCCCGAAATAGAGCCCGCGCGGCGCCGCGAGATGGCGCTCGCATACCTCGCGGCGCGCGGCGCGGAGGACGCGGCGACGCTCGTGGACGAAACGCTCGCGGTGCTGAACGATCCCGCTTTCGCCGCCGTCTTCGCGCCGGGCTCGCGCGCGGAGGTTGCCATCGTGGCCGACCTGCCGGAGATCGGCGAAGGCGCGCGGATCAATGGCCGCATCGACCGGCTCGCGGTGACGGACGATGAAGTCCTCGCCATCGACTTCAAGACCAACCGCCCGCCGCCCGCCCGGCCAGAGGATGTTTCCACAGTCTATCTCGCGCAGATGGCGCTCTATCGGGCGGCGCTTTCGAAGATCTTCCCGGGCCGCCGAATCGCCACCGCGCTCGTCTGGACCGAGGGGCCGCGCCTGATGCGCCTGCCGGAACCTCTGCTGGAGGCGGAAATCGGGCGTATTCGGGCGCGCCTCGAAACGCCTTGATTCCGGGGCTGCCCATTCCTAGATTTCCTGTCCATTCCGATACTCTTTCCAAAGGCCCCGCCCATGACCCCGGTCAAGGTTTCCGACGCTTCCTTCCAGAACGACGTTCTCAATTCCAAGCTGCCGGTCGTGGTGGATTTCTGGGCGGAATGGTGTGGGCCTTGCCGCATGATCGCCCCCGCGCTCGAGGAAATCGCCGCCGAGATGGGCGAGCGCGTCACCGTCGTGAAGATCAACATCGACGAGAACCCCGGCGTGCCGCAGAAATACGGCGTGCGCGGCGTGCCCACCCTGATGATCTTCAGCCAGGGCCAGGTCGCGGCCACCAAGGTCGGCGCGCTGCCGAAATCCAAGATCAAGGAATGGATCGAAAGCTCGATCCCCGCCGCCGCCGCGCGCACGGCCTAATTCCCCGCCGCAAGCGCGGTGCATGGCCTGTTTCCGCATTCGCAATGCGTCCAAACTAGCGTCGTGGGGCTAGGCTCCTGTCCGGTTCAAAGGCAGGAGTCCCCATGGTTTCCCGTTTGCTCGCGCTCAGCGCATTGCTGGCCTGCACCGCCTCCGCCGCACTCGCGCCAAGCGCGGTGCCGGTCGGGCGCTTCGACTCGGTCGAATTGCGCGGCGGCGGCCATGTCGTGCTGCGCCACGGCGCCGTCCAGAGCGTCACGATCACCCAAGGCAGCACGCAGTTCACCACGATGCGCGTCACGATGGGCGGCAAGCTCGAGATCGACGCCTGCAACCGCGATTGCCCCGAGCGCTACGATCTCCAAATCACAATCGTGACGCCGGACATCCGCGCCGTCGCCGTGTCGGGCGGCGGGCATATCGAGAGCGAAGGCGACTTCCCGGACCAGCACCAGATCACCGCGGCCGTCCAGGGCGGCGGCAATGTCGATTTGCGCTCCATCGATGCAGCGAACGGCACCGCGGCGGTCGATGGCGGCGGCAAGATCCAGATCAAGGCCGAGAAGATGCTGACCGCGGCCGTGAACGGCGGCGGCCACATCACCTATTGGGGCGAGCCCAGCCTGACCTCCGCGGTGAGCGGCGGCGGCGGCATCACCAAGGGCAGCTAGCCTTCTACCACCGGCGTGATG
>DATATK010000002.1:0-29580 GCA_036268825.1 Rhizomicrobium sp.
GCGCTGATGGCGCAGAACCGCTCCGATCTCGCGCTGGCGAAGTTCGCGGAAGCGGACCAAGACGCACCCCACTGGGGCCGGCTGCGTCTGAAATGGGGCGAGGCGCTGGTCTACGCGGGCAAGAAGGATGAAGCGAAGAAACAATTCGCCATCGCCGCGGGCCTCGATCTCTCTCCGGCGGAACGCGCCGAACTCGCGCGGCAGCGCTGATCAGGCGGCGCGCGACAGTTCCGCCTCCGTCGCGGCGGCCGACGCGATGAGCTGGGCGATCTGCGCCGCATAGAGGAACACGATCGTCGCGCGCGCGGCCTCGCTCAGCACCACGCTGCCGTCGTCCCGGCACTGCACGAGGCCTTCCTGCTGGGCCTCGTGCAGCAGGCGTTTGATGTGGATGCGCGAGACTCCGAAGCGCCGCGCCGTCGCGGTGGTGGAAAACGGGATAGGTCCCGCCGGCGGAAACGCCGTCCTGTCTCCTGTCAGCAGCGTGAACAGGATCTGCAGGCCCGCGTAGCGGTGCAGGAAGATGCGGGTGAAGGGCTCGGCCTGGTCGGCGTTTTGTGCGGTCGCCAATAGCCCCTCGCCCTGGACCCGCGCCAGGCATTCGAACACGGCCGGTTCGTGCAGCCGGCCCCGTACCTCCGCGACCGCCGGCTCGACGATGGCCGCCGCGTCGAGCGCCGCGCCCAGATGCGCGCCCCAGGCCGCAACGAACGCGTCCGTCGGCGCGTAGCGCGCCGGTGCGCCGCGCATTCCTTCCGTCACCGGCTCGAAATAGCCAAGATGCCGCAGATAGAGTAGCAGTGCCCGCGCCCGTCCGGGGCTCAGATAGCCGGATGAGGCGCAGACCTCTTTCAGGCGCGGCAGGGTCAGCCCGCCGGCGGTGTGCAGATAGATCGCCCACATCGTGGCGACGTAGCGCCCGGCGTCCTTGAAGATTCCGTCCAGCGCCTTGTCGGTTTCGCCCACCGCCAGCATGTTGGCGGCGAGCGCGCGGGCGGCGTCGGGGTAGCGCGGATGGGCGGCGAGCGCGGCCACCCGGGCGGCCAGGTCGCCGCGCGATGGCGTCCGCCACTTCGCCAGTCCGTCCATGATGTGCGCTCCCCTGAGCCCATCTTCGATCAAAAATGTACATGGACGCCAGTGGGTGCGGAACCTACGGTTTTATCAGGGTTTTCGGGCAGTCGGGGCGGATGGCGGACGAATCGGAAAGCAAAATACGGGCGGACGCGCCCCCCGCCGCCGGCCTGGCCGCGCTGGGCGCCGCCAGCCGCACCAAGGCGGACGCGTTCCTTGACGAGCAGATCGTCCTGACGAAGGAGCAGGCGGTGCTGGCGCGGCTGCAGGCGGAGGAATTGCGCCGCGAAGACGGTCTGCGTCACTGGTCGCTGCGCGTGCATCATGTGTCGGACGTGTTGAAGCTCGCCTTCGAGCTCGCGCTGGCGGCGATCTTCACCGCTGTCGTCCTCATCATCGCGGGCGCGGTGTGGTCGGCGGCGCATGAGGACGGGCTGGTGATCGAAGCGTTCTCTGTGCCGCCGGACCTGGCGGCGCAAGGGCTCACCGGGCAGGCGGTGGCGGCGAAGCTGCAGGACAAGCTCTCCGCGATGCAGGCGGCGACGGGTTCGGCGCGGCCCGCCGCGTCTTACTCCAACAACTGGGGCAACGACATCAAGGTCGAGATTCCGGACACCGGAGTCTCCATCGGCGAGGTCTATCGCTATCTGGTGGAGCGCTTCGGCCATCAGACGCATATCACCGGCGAAATCTACCACACGAAAGACGCCATCGCCGTCACCGCGCGCGCCGGCGGCGATCCCGGCGCCACCGTCACCGGCAGCGAAGCCGATATCGACACGGTGATGCAGCAGGCGGCGGAGAAGATCTACGAGCGCACGCAGCCTTATCGCTACGCGGTCTATTTGATGGAGACGCAGACCGCCCATGGCGGGCCCGAGAAATCGCGGGCGATCCTCGAAGGGCTCATCGAAAGCGGATCGCCGAACGAGCGCGTCTGGGGTCATGCGGGCCTCGCCGCGCTCATGGACGCGGCGAACCCGTATCTGGCGGATGCTGAGCAGCGCAAGGCGCTGGCGCTCGATCCTGCCATGGGACTCGCCTGGTACAATCTTGCCAATGACGAAAGCCTGTTCGGCCATGATGCGGCCGCTATCGATGACCTGACGAAGCTCATCGCCCTGCTCCAAGCCGGCAAGAGCGAGATGAGCGCGCGCGCGGCGCGCATCAATTTGCCGGCCGGCAAGGCGCTGGTCGAGGCCGCGCTTGACGATTTCGGCGCCTCGCTGCGCGACAGCGAGGAAGCGCTCACATTGCCCGATTTCTACAATACCCTGGAAGGCATGCGCCAGCAGACGCTCGTCACGCTGGCGCGCCTTCATCGCGTGCGCGAGATGCAGGCGGCGTGGCGCGACTTTCCGCCGATAGGCGATCCGAACCTCGCGGCAGCCCGGCTGGACGCGCGCATGATCGCGGATTACTGGTCCGGCGACTGGGCTGCGGTGCGGGCCGAGGCGCCTGGCGTCGAGCGCGCGACGCGGCAGCTGCGGGCTCTTCCGGGTTTCAGCGACCTTTACCTGGAGCTCACATTGAAGAGCGCGGTCTGGCCTTATGAAGCCCGCGCGCTGGCCGAAACGGGCGATGCCAAAGCCGCGCATGCCTTGATCGACAAGACGCCGCTGGATTGCTACGCCTGCCTGCGCAACCGCGCCGATATCGACGCGGTGGAAAAGAACTGGGGCGGCGCGGATTTCTGGTTTGCCCGCGCGGTGGAAGCGGCGCCGTCCATTCCCGAGGCGTATAACGATTGGGGACGCGTGCTGTTGCTGAAAGGCGATCCCGCCGCCGCCATCGCGCAATTCAAAATCGCGAGCGAGAAAGGCCCGCATTTCGCCGATCCCTTGGAGATGTGGGGCGAAGCGCTGATGGCGCAAAACCGTTCCGACCTCGCGCTGGCGAAGTTCGAAGAAGCCAACAAATACGCGCCTGCCTGGGGACGGCTGCATCTGAAATGGGGCGAGGCGCTGGTCTATGCCGGAGAGCGCGACGAAGCGAAGGTGCAATTCGCGCGCGCCTCCAGCCTTGATCTTTCCGTCGCCGGCAAAGCCGAACTGGCGAGGGCCGCGCATGGCTGACGGGCCGTTCGACGCGCAGGACCAGGCTGAGGACGCGGCGGAAGCCAACGCGGCGGCCGTGGCGCTGGCGCTGGACGGCGCTTCGGCGCGCCCGGAGCTTTCCGGCGCCATCGTGGAATTCCTTAAAGAGCAGCGCAAATTGATGGCCGAGCAACGCGAGCAGTTGCGCGACCAGGTCAAGCGCATGCGGCTGGGCATCGTCGATCAGCGCTTCTCTATCGCGCTGAAGGCGATGACGGCGCTGGTGGGCGTTTTCATCGCCGCTCTGCTCGCGCTTATGGTGTGGAACGCTTATGGCAGCGGCGGGCTGGTGATCGAGCCGTTCTCCGTGCCGCCCGACCTCGCGGCGCGCGGGCTCACCGGGCAGGTCGTGGCCTCCAAGCTGCTGGACCGCCTCGCCACGATGCAGGCGGAAACCGATTCCCAGCGCGATCCTCAGACCTACAGCAACTACTGGGGCGACGACATCAAGGTGGAGATTCCGGAAACCGGTGTCTCCATCGAGGAACTGCAGCGCTACCTGCGCGAAACGCTCGGTCATCCCACCCATGTGCGCGGCGAGATCGTGCGCGACGCGGGCAATCTCGCGCTCACCGTGCGCGCCGATGCGCAAGGCAGCGGTACGGTGTCCGGGCCGGACGGCGATATCGATGCGTTGGTGTCCCGGCTCGCGGAAAAAATCTACGGTCTCACCGAACCGTATCGCTACGGCGCGTGGCTGCAGGAGCATGGCCGCAACGCCGAAGGGATCGCCGTCTTTGTCGCCGTCAAAAGCCGTGGCTCGGCAAGCGAGCGTCCCTGGGGTTATCTTGGATGGGCAAATTCGCTCGAGACGACGAAGGGCATCGGTCCGCGCCTTCAGGCCATGCAGGAAGCCCACCGCCGATGGCCGGCCGAGTACCTCCCGGGCCAGAACGTCGGCGTCGTCCTGGACGAACTGAGCCTTCCCGGACAGGCCATCGCGGCTCTGCAGGAAAGCGCGCCGCTCCTGTCGTCCTCCGAGCACGGCGGCATTCGCTTGGACGTCGTGCCCATAGCCAAGAAGCGGATCCAGTCGCTCATCGATCTCAATCTCGGCGACTTCCGCGAAGCCGCGTCGCTCTGGCAGGAAGAGATCGATTTCGGCCCGCAAGGTGTTACGTACAGCATGCATTCCATGCTCGCCCGGGCGCAACTTGGCGAGCACGATCTCCGCGCCGCGCGCGCGACAATGGCCGATCCCGGTGAGCCAGGGGGCGTGAACCCGGAGGAGACCGTCTTCGACATCGTCTGGACGCGGATGCTCGTCAGCGCACAAGCGCGAAGCTGGTCCGCGGTGTTATCTGAGGAGAGCGGGGAAGGCGCTTCCATGTTTGCGCATTATCCAGTCACCCGTACGCTCGCACCCGCCCGCATGATTCCCTTGCTGGCCTACACACACGCGAATCTCGGTGACTTCAAGGCGGCCGAAGAGCTGATCGCGCAGACGCCATCGGATTGTTATCGATGCCTCGTGACGCGCGCGAAGATTGCAGAAATTGAGCGGCAACCTGCTCGTGCCGATTGGTGGTTCGCGCGCGCCGCGGCGCAACAACCGTCCATTCCGTTTGCCGAGACCGATTGGGGCGCGGCGCTTCTCGCGCGCGGCGACACGGCAAGCGCCATCGCGAAATTCAAGCTCGCTACGGAGAAAGGCCCGCATTTCGCCGACCCGCTGGAGGGCTGGGGCGAAGCGCTGATGGCGCAGAACCGTTCCGACCTTGCGCTGGCGAAGTTCGAAGAAGCCAGCAAATACGCACCCAATTGGGGACGGCTGCATCTGAAATGGGGCGAGGCGCTCTCTTACACCGGCGAAAAGGACGAGGCGCGGAAGCAGTTCTCCCTTGCGCGCTCGCTCCATCTTTCCGCCGCCGACAAGGCCGAGCTGACAAAAGTGAGCGCAGCGCATGGCTGAGGACCGCGAGACGAACACCGGCGCATCGGATGCCGCCGCCTGGGGCGCGCTCGGCGTCGCCGGCCGGGCCAAGGCCGAAGCCTATCTCGACGAGCAGACGCGGCTCGCCCGGCTTCAGTCCGAGGAGCTGGTGCGCGAGGACAGGCTGCACCACTGGTCGTTGCGCGTGCATCACATCAGCGACGTGATGAAACTCGCCTTCGAGATTTCGCTGGCCTTCATCGTGCTGGCGGTCGCCATCGGCCTGGGCGCGATGGTGTGGAGCGCCACGCAGGACGGCGATCTGGTGGTGGAAGCGTTCTCCGTGCCGCAGGACATGGCGCAGTCCGGCATGACCGGCACGGTTCTCGCCGGCCGTGTGCTCGACAGGTTCGCGCAGCTGCAGGCCGATACGATCGGCACGACGCAGGGTGCCGGCTCCTATCGCCGCGAGGGCGCGGAAGAAGTCCGCGTCGAGATTCCGGAGACCGGCATTTCGCTGGGCGATTTGAACCGCTCCCTGCGCGCGTTGCTCGGTCACGAAACCCATGTCAGCGGCGATCTCGTGCGCACCGCCAAGGGCCTGGCGCTGACCGTGCGCTATGGTTCGGGCGCGGGCGCCACGGCCGAAGGCAGCGATCTTGACAAGCTTATCGAGAGATCGGCGGAGCATATCGATGCCTCCGCGCGGCCCTACCGCTATGCCGAATATCTGGCGCGCCACAAGCGTTTCGCAGAGGCCCAGGCGATCATTCCGGAGCTTGCCGCACACGGCAGCGCGCAGGACCGCGCGGTCGCTTATTCGACCTGGGCGTCGCTCTACGATTTCCAGGGCGACATGGCGCGCGCGGCGCAGATGGGGCGCGAGGCCGTACGGCTCGATCCGGAAAATCCCGTCGCGCGCGCCTGGCTAGCGGCGACGGAAGGCAATCTTGGGCATGACGAGCCGTCATACCAAAACGCCCAGGCGTCGATCGATGATTGGCATGGCGCTGCGATCGGGGGGCTCGATGCGGATGAGGCGGCGCTGTTGCCGGTCCTGTTCACGGCCTATCGCGACGATGTGGATGGGGATATCTCCGGCGCGCTCGCTGCGTGGCACCGTCTCGCCGCCAGCGGCTGGGGCGGATACGACCCCGCGGGTCACGCGGCCGACAGCGCCGCCGATCACGATATCGCTCAGGCGCGCGCCGCCGCCGCGGCCATTCCGGCCAAGGATCACGACGGGCTGGCGAACTATCTCGCGCCGCTCGCACAATTTAGTATCGCGTGGTCCGCCGGGGACTGGTCCGGCGCGGTAGGCTGGGCCGAAAAGACTGAGTCGCTGCTGGCGATGCGCCCCGACCATGCCACGACCCAGCGCGTATTCTTGTGGCCGCAATGGGCCTACGCGATGGCGCGCAAGGGCAATATGACCGGCGCCGAAGCGCTGATCGCCAAGACGCCGCCCGATTGCGACATCTGCATGCGGATGCGCGGCAAGATCGCCGCGCTGGCGGGCGATTGGCCGGGCGCGGTGCGCGACTTCGCCATCGTCGCCGCGCGTTCGCCAAACACGCCCTATGCCGAGACCGACTGGGGCGAGATGCTTCTGCGCAAGGGCGATCTCGACGGCGCCATCGCCAAGTTCGAGATCGCCAACCGGAAAGGCCCGCATTTCGCCGATCCGCTGGAGATGTGGGGCGAAGCGCTGATCGCCAAGAACCGCTCCGACCTCGCGCTGTCGAAATTCGCGGAAGCCGACAAATACGCGCCGCAATGGGGACGGCTGCATCTGAAATGGGGTGAGGCGCTGGTCTGGTCGGGCGACGGGGATGGCGCGGCGAAGCAATTCGCGCTCTCCTCCGGCCTCGATCTTTCGCCGGTCGACAAAGCGGAACTGATGCGGGTGTCGCATGGCTGACGACGAAGACGAGAAGCGGCACGGGGCCGGCGCAGGGCGCGACGCGGCGCTCACCGTGGCGTTGGGCGGCACGAGCGAGGAAGCACGCACCTATCTGCGCAAGCAGAGCGAGCTCGCCGATCTGGAGATCGACAAGCTCCGCAAGGAAGACGAGTTCGAGCTGTCGCATCTGCGCTGGCGCCGCTTCAACGACCAGCTGCGCGGCGCATTGCAGATCATGATGATCGCGGTGGGCGCGGTCGTCGTCGTCGCCATCGGAGCCGCGCTGTGGAACGCGAGCGAGGCCGACGGGCTGGTGGTGGATGCGTTCTCGGTGCCGCCGGGCTTTGCCCAGCGCGGCGAAGGCGGCGACGTGGTGGCGTCCGACCTGACGAACCATCTCGCCGCCGTGCGCGCCATAGCCGTGGGCGATTCCTATTCCACGTCGAGCGACGTCAGCAAGGACCGCTCCAACGATCTCAGCGTGGAGATCCCCGACACCGGCGTGTCGCTGGCGGAAGTGTGGCGCGCGTTGCGCGGCTGGCTCGGCCATGAGCGCCATATGAGCGGAAACCTGCGCGCCCGGCCGGACGGCACGCTGGTGCTCACCGCCACGCTCGACGGCGGCGCGCCCATCACGGTCGGCGGAAGCGATCTGGATGCGCTGGAGCAGAGCGCGGCGGAGAAGGTGTTCTGCGCCTTCGATCAAGTGGGCTGCTTCAACTACCTGCTCGGCGCAGGGCGCTGGAACGATCTCGCGACGTTTACGCAATCCCGCGTCGCGGCCGCGCAGACGCCCCATGAAATGGGCCTGGCCTATTCCACCGCCGGCGTCGTGCGCGGCGCCATGAAAGGCGATATCGCGGGCGGCATCGCATTGGCGAAGATCGGGGAAGGCTATGAGCCGGCGGGGGCCACGACGCATATCCAGGTGATGAAACTGAATATGTTCATCGCGCGCGCGGCGGATGTCGTGGCTGAAGCACGAGCCATCATGGCGCTAAAGGAGAGCGACCAGACCAAGCATCTGCAAGGCCGCGGCTTCGCCGTCATCCGCAACGAAGCCCTCAGGCAGACCGGCCTGTGGCAAGGCGATTTTGCGCTAGCCGCCCGTGCGAGCTGCACCGGCGAATGCACACAGGCATCCACATTCTTTGACGAAGCCTATGCGGTCGCGCTGCAGCACGACGGCGCCGGCGCGCGCGCGCTGATTGCGCGCGCCATCGCGACAGGCGATACGAACGAGGCACTCCAGTACCGGGCCGAAGCCCTGGTGCTCGCGGGCCAAAACGACTGGGCCGGCGTGTTGGCGCAAACACAGGCGGGACTCGCGGCCTACAAGGCCGATACCGATCTGTGGGATCGCTTCACTTATGGCGAGGTGGCGCGCGAACTCGCGGCGCAGCGCGCTTTGGCACAGGCCAGACTCGGCGATGTCGCGGCGGCGCGCGCGACGCTCGCGGGCACCAACCCCGATTGCTATCCGTGCCTCATCGCGCGCGGCGACGTCGATTCCATTGCGAAGAATTGGGGCGGTGCGGACACTTGGTATCGCGACGCTGCGCATCAGGCGCCATCGCTGCCGCTGGCATATGCGAGCTGGGGCGAGATGCTTTTGCGCAAGGGCGATCCCGCCGGCGCCATCGCGAAATTCAAGCTCGCCACGGAGAAAGGTCCACACTTTGCCGATCCGCTCGAAGGTTGGGGCGAGGCGCTGATGGCGCAGAACCGCTCCGACCTCGCGCTGGCGAAATTCACGGAAGCCGACAAATACGCGCCCAATTGGGGGCAGTTGCATCTGAAATGGGGCGAGGCGCTGGTCTATGCCGGCAGGAGGGATGATGCGAAAAAGCAGTTCGCTGTCGCTTCCGGTCTCGATCTCTCCACCGCTGACAAGGCCGAACTTCTGAGGATTGCGCATGGCTGAGGACGCGCCATCCACCGGCGGTGGAGAAAAAACCGCAGGCGACCGGTCCGCCGCGGCGCCCGCGCTGGCGCTCGCGTCGGCCAGCCGCGAGAAGGCCGACCGGTTTCTCGACAAGCAGGGCGCTCTGGCCGATCTTCAGATCGAGAACCTGCGGCTGGCGAACGAGAACCTGCTGAAGCAGGACGAGTTTGAGCTGTCCCACCTGCGCTTTCGCCGTTTCAGCGATTATGCGCGCTTCGCGCTGGAGATCGCGGCCGGGCTGGTCGTGCTTTTGATCGTCAGCGCGCTGGGCGCCATGGTGTGGAGCGCCACGCAGGACCGCGACCTCGTGGTGGAAGCGTTCTCGGTTCCGCAGGATGTGGCCCAGACCGGCATGACCGGCACGGTGCTGGCCGGCCGCGTGCTCGACAAGTTCGGCCAGATGCAGGCGAGCACCTTTTCCTTGACTCAGGGCGCCGGTTCTTACCGCAGCACCGACGCGGAGCAGGTCCGTGTCGAGATTCCCGACACCGGAATCTCCATCGGCGAGCTGAACCGCTATCTGCGCGAATGGCTCGGCCATGAAACCCATGTCGCGGGCGATCTCGTGCACACCCCGAAAGGCCTGACGCTTTCCGTGCGCTATGGCGATGCGCCGGGCGCCGTCGCCGAAGGCGGCGATCTGGACGCGCTCATCGCGAAGGCGGCCGAGCGTATCTACGCCGCCGCGCGTCCGCTGCGCTATGCGGACTATCTGGGCGCGCACGGCCGTACCGCCGAAGCCGAAGCGATCATCGTCCCGCTCGCCGCGCGCGGCAGCGCGCAAGAACGCGCGCTCGCCTATCTGGGCTGGTCCGCGCTCGGCAATTTCGACGGCGATCAATATGGCGCACTGGAGAAGAGTTCGCTCGCGGCCCGCCTCGATCCGGCGAACGCCGCCGCGTGGTACGAGGTCGAGACCGCGGCGTTCAATCTGGGGCATAACGAGCAGGCGCTCGTCGCCGAGGACACCGTGCTCTCTCTGTTGAAGCAGGGAAAGGCAACCGATCTCAACCCGGACATGGCGGCGGCGCTTCCCGTCGTCCTTATCGCGGATTCCGATATCGACAAGGGCGATCCGCAGGGCGCCGCGGCCGCGTGCCAAAGCCTGGGCAATCTGGATATGATCGTCGACTGCGACAGCGCGAACCTCGCCCAGTTCGCGGCTGTCGCGCACGATCTGGCCGAGGCGCGCCGCCTTGCGGCGCTGATTCCGGCGAAGCATTCCGATGGACGGCAGAGCGCGGAGCCGGCGACAACGCTGGAATCGATTGCGGAGGCGGCGCAGGACTGGCCCGGCGCGCTGCGTCAGGCAAAGCAGGCCGACGCGATCCTCGCCGGCCGACCGAATCGATTCTGGGACCGGTCGAGAGGCGTTTGGCCGGTCTTGGCCTATGACATGGCGCGAAATGGCGACGTCGCGGGCGCCGAAGCCCTGATCGCGCGGACCGCCGGGGATTGCGATTTGTGCGTGCGCATGCGCGCAGAGATCGCCGCGGCGAAGCACGATTGGGCGGCGGCCGCGCGCTGGTTCGCCATCGTGTCCGCGCGCACGCCGTCGATACCCTATGCGGATACCGAATGGGGCGAGATGCTTCTGCACCAGGGCAAATTCGACGCGGCCATCGCGAAATTCGAATCCGCCAACCGCAAAGGCCCGCATTTCGCCGATCCGCTGGAGATGTGGGGCGAGGCGCTGATGGAAGAGAACCGCTCCGACCTCGCGCTGGCGAAATTCGCGGACGCGGACAAATACGCGCCCAATTGGGGACGTCTGCATCTGAAATGGGGCGAGGCGCTCGGCTATGCGGGCCGCAAGGCCGAGGCGCAAAAGCAATTCGCCATCGCGGCGGGGCTGGACCATGATTGAGGAAGACCGTTCATCACATGCGGCCGACGGGACGCCGGCGCTGGGAGCGCTGGGCGCCGCGAGCCGCGAGAAGGCGGACGCCTATCTCGACGCGCAGACCACGCTGGCGCGATTGCAGGCGGAGGACCTGCGGCGCGAGGACCGGCTGCGCCACTGGTCGCTGCGCGTGCATCATATCAGCGACGTGATGAAGCTGACCTTCGAATTGACGCTCGCGCTGATCGCGACCGTCATCATCGTGGCGCTGGCCGCTGCGTTCTGGTCGGCGGCGCATGACGACGGCGTGGTGATCGAGGCGTTCAGCGTACCGCCGGACATGGCGCAGCGCGGGCTCACCGGATCCGCCGTGTCCAGCATGCTGCTGGACCGGCTGATGGCGCTGCAGGCGCAGATCGATTCGTCGCGCGCACCCAGCTCCTATGCCAGCAAGGGCGACGACATCAAGGTTCTCATCCCCGACACCGGCATCTCGATCAGCGATGCCTATCGCTATCTCGTCGGCTGGCTCGGACACCAGACGCATGTTTCCGGCGACGTCTATCGCACCGCCAAGGGCATCGTTCTGGTCGTGCGCACCAGCGGCCATCCGGGCGCGTCGTTCGAAGGCAGCGAGACCGGGCTGGGCGATTTGACGACGCGCGCGGCGGAGGCGGTCTATCGCCAGACGCAGCCGTTTCGCTACGGCGTGCATCTTCTGAACTATGGACGTGTCGCGGAAGCCGACGCGGTTTTCGGCGATCTGACGGCGAACGGGCCCGCATCCGAAAAGCCATGGGCCTATGCGGTCTGGATGTACACCGCGCTCGTCAGGGGAGATCTGGCGACCATGATTTCGCGGGCGCACACCGCGGCGGCACTCGATCACAATAATCTTCTGGCGCAGATGAATGCCTCGCAGGCGGAAGCGACCGCGGGCCATGACGAGCAGGAGCTGCGCTATGACTACGCGGCCAAGGCGGCATCCGCCGCCGGCGGGGGCGCGCAAATCCGCGCTGCCGCACGCGTCTCGATGGAACACGAAGCGGATTCGAACATCGCCGAAGAGACGGGCGATTTCGCCCCCGCCGTTGCGCAATACGACGAGCAGTTGAGCGAGGCGGATTTTGTCGGCTCCCATTGGACCGCGGCATATCTCAAGGCGGTCGATCTGGCGAAGCTGCACAATACCGGCGCGTCGCGCCGCGCCCTGGGCAGCTATACCGACGCCGGCCTCTTCGCGCGCGCCGCCGTCGGTGCGGGGTGGAATCAGACCAATTTAGATCTGCCGCAATTCCAGCGATTCGCCGCGCTCGGCGACTGGGCGGACGCGCGCAAGGATATCGAGCAGACCATCACCACGCCGGCGGCGAGCGATTCCGAGGCGAGGCTCCAGCTCCGCAGCTCGGTCTGGCCCCTGGTCGCGCTTGCGCGGGCGAAGACGGGCGACGCCGGCGCGGCGTGGGCGGCAATCGGAAAGACGTCGCTCGACTGTTATCTGTGCCTGCGCGTGCGCGGCCAGATCGCGGGCGTGCAGAGGAATTGGAGCGGCGCGGCCTATTGGTTCGCGCGCGCCGTGGCGCAGGCGCCCTCCATACCGTTCGCCTATACCGACTGGGGCGCGATGTTGCTGGTCAAGGGCGATCCGGCCGGCGCCATCGCGAAATTCACCATCGCCAACCACAAAGGCCCGCATTTCGCCGACCCGCTCCAGATGTGGGGCGAGGCTCTGATCCGCGAAAACCGCTCCGATCTCGCGCTGGCCAAATTCGCGGAAGCCGACAAATACGCGCCGCAATGGGGCCGGCTGCATCTGAAATGGGGCGAGGCGCTGTGGTGGTCCGGCCGCAAGGATGAGGCGCGCAAGCAATATGCCGTCGCCGCCGGGCTCGACCTTGCGCCGTCCGATCGATCCGAACTCGCAAACGCGGAGGCCCGGCGTGGCTGAGGAAGACGATGCGGCGTCCGCTCGGGCCGCAGGCGATGCGGCGGCGGTCGGTATTGCCATGAACGCCGCGCCCGGCGACGAAGCGCGCGCCTATCTGCGTGAACAGACCGAGCTTGCGAAGCTGCAAAAGCAGAATTTCGTCGAGCAGAACGCCTTCGAGCTGTCGCATCTGCGCTGGCGGCGTTTCAACGACCAGATGCGCGGCGCATTGCAGCTCATGCTGGTCGCGGTCGGCGCGCTGATCGTGATCGCCATCGGCGCCGCGATCTGGTCCGCCGCGCATGACGGCAGCCTGGTGATCGAAGCGTTCAGCGTGCCGTCCGATCTGGCGGCGCGCGGCATCACCGGCGAGGCGGTCGCGGCCCAGCTACAGGACAAGCTCACCGCCATGCAGACGCAGACGGATTCCGCGCGGCCGGCGGATTCCTATGCGAATAATTGGGGCACGGACATCAAGATCCAGATTCCCGATACCGGCGTCTCGATCAGCGAATTCTACCGCATGCTGGCGGCCTGGTTCGGGCACCAGACGCATATTTCGGGCGAGGTCTATCGCACGCCGGACGGGCTGGCCGTCACGGTGCGCGCCAGCGGCAATCCCGGCGATACGGTCGAGGGAAGCGAACGCGACCTTCCTGCGCTGATGCAGAAAGCGGCCGAAGCCGTCTATGCGCGCACGCAGGAATTCCGCTTCGCCATCTATCTCACCGGCCGTCCGGGGGCGAATGGAGAGTCCACGACGCAAATTCTGCGAAGACTGGCGCAGTCCGGATCGGTGCGCGATCGCATCTGGGCCTATATGGGGATCGGCACGAATGCGGAATTCGCCGATCCGCTGCACGCGCCGGAAATCCAGGCCAAGGCCGTTCCGCTCGCGCCGCGCTTCGCGCTTCCCTACCAGAACATCGCCGACGAAGAATCCTGGCTTGGCCATGACCAGGCGGCGCTCGCGGCGGTGCAAAAGAACGTTGCGCTGCTCGCCGATGGCGACGGCGAAATGAGCGCGCGCGCACGCGCCATCAGCCTGCCCGCCAACCGCGCATTCGCGGCTGAAATGACGGGCGATTACGTTGAGGCGCAGGGCCGGGAGCTGGAGGCCAGCCTCGCGCCCAACTACGCTCACATTGCCGAGACCGCGCGCTGGTGGATGGCAAAGAATCGCGCCTTGCTTCACGAGACCGCGGCGGCGCGCGATGCCTGGAACAGCCTTCCTGTTCCGCCCGTGCGAATCGGGATCGTGAACCACGATATCTTCGAAGTCGGCGTTCTTTACGACTTAAACGACTGGAATGCCGTCATCGAAAAGACCGCGCAATTCGAGAAATATCTCAAGGACGGCGAGAATATTCCCCCTTACACGCCGGCCTTTACGCCCGTCACGCTGTCGCGCCAGATCTGGCCCTACACGGCCGCGGCGCTGGCGCAGACCGGCGACATGAAAGGCGCGCTGGCGCTTATCGGCAAGACGCCGCTCGATTGCGATCTGTGTGTGCGCATGCGCGGCAATATCGCGGCTCTCAACCATGATTGGAGTGGCGCGGCGCATTGGTTCGCGATGGTGTCGGCGCGCGCGCCATCCATACCTTTTGCCGATACGGATTGGGGTGCGATGCTTTTGCAGAAGGGCGATTACGATGGCGCGATTGCGAAGTTCGCAGCCGCCAATCGCAAAAGCCCGCATTACGCCGATCCGCTCCAGATGTGGGGCGAGGCGCTGATGGCGCAGAACCGCTCCGATCTCGCGCTGGCGAAGTTCGCGGAAGCGGACAAAGACGCGCCGAACTGGGGACGGCTACATTTGAAATGGGGCGAGGCGCTGTGGTGGTCCGGCCGCAAGGATGAGGCGCGCAAGCAATATGCCATCGCCGCCGGGCTCGATCTCGCGCCGTCCGATCGATCCGAACTCGCGCGTGTTCGCGGCTGAGATCGCACTGCGTCCGCATCATCCCATCTTTTGAAAGCGCCATGACCGAAAAGCCCCAGCTGAAATTCCTCGACGCGGCGCTCTATGCCGTCATCATGAACACGGGCCTGCGTTGGCTGCCGGTGGCGGCGGCGGTGGGCCCCGCGTCGTTCTCGCTGTGGACGCTGGCGCTGATCACGTTCTTCGTGCCGCTGGCGGCGGCGACGGCGCAGCTCACCGAGCGCTTCGCCGCCGAAGGCGGGATCTATGCCTGGGTGCGCGAGACCTATGGGCCGCTGGCGGGCTTCCTCTGCGGCTGGGTCTACTGGTTCTCGCTGATGCCCTATTTCGCGGGCATTCTTTACTTCCTCAGCGGCCTCGCCATGGCCGCGCTCGGCCTCGATCCGCACGACAAGACGCTCTATCTGATCTTCTCCGTCGCCCTCGGCACGTTCGTGACGGCGTTCCAGTTCGTGGGCCTGGCCTTCAACAAATGGCTGACCAATTTCGGCGCCGCCGGAAGCTGGCTGATCTTCGCGCTGCTCGCCGCGCTCGCGCTGTACTTCCTCGCACATCACCAGAGCGCCACCAATTTCGCCACGTCCTCCTATCTGCCCAAACTCGACTTCAACACCGCGATCCTGTGGGGCACCATCGTGTTCGCCTATTCGGGGCTGGAGGCGGTGGGCTTTCTGCGCAACGAGATCGCGGGCGGCATGAAGACGGTGCTGCGCGTGCTCGCCGTCGTGGGCGTCGCCGTCGGCGTGCTTTACATCGTCGGCACCGGTGCGATGCTGGTGCTGCTGCCGCCGTCGCAGATGTCGCGGCTGGGCGGTTTCTCAGACGTGCTGAACGCGGTGTTCCGGCATGCGTCGCTGCCCACACTCGCGCCGTTGGCTTTGGGGGCACTCGCGCTGGCGCAGCTCGGCGGTTTCACCGCCTGGTTTGGCGCCGGCGCAAGGCTGCCGCTGGCCGCAGGCATCGACCATTTCCTGCCTGCCGCCTTCGGCAAGCGCAACGCACACACCGGCGCGCCCGTCGCCGCCATCCTGCTGCAGGGCGGTTTGATGCTCGTCTTCGTGGTGCTGGGGCAGGCGGGGAATACCGCCGCGGTTGCGTACGATTTCCTCGTCTCGATGAGCGTGCTCACCAACTCGATCTGCTACGTCTTCATGTTCGCCGCCTATTTCAATTTGTCGCGCGGCGCGCAGGTTCCGGGCGCGTGGCTGCCGCCGGGCGGGGCGCGCACGTCCATGGTGCTCGCCGTTCTGGGCCAGGCGGCGACGCTCATCGCCATCGCCTGCACGCTGGTGCCGGGGGCGGACGACGCCCATCCGCTGGCGACATTCCTCAAGATCGCGCTGTCCAGCATCGTTATGCTGGTGGCGGGTTTGGTGCTTTATTGGCTGGGTTCGCGGCGCCGGGCTGCCGCGCTGGAAGGGGCTCTGTCGTGAAGAAATCCATCGTTCTGGTGTTGGCCGCGCTCGCGGCCGTTCCCGCCATGGCCGCTGGCCAGCGGGTGCTCACGCCGGAGGATATCTTCCAGGTGCGCGACGTCGGCGATCCGCAGGTCGCGCCGGCGGGCGACTGGGTGGCCTATACGGTGCGCCAGCTGAACGAGAAAGACGACAAAAGCGAGACCCATATCTGGATGGCGCGGGTGGACGGCAGCCGCACGATCCAGCTCACCGCCCGCGCCAAGGAAAGCGAATCCGCGCCGCGCTTCAGCCCCGACGGGCATTACATCGCGTTCCTCTCGGGCCGCACCGACGACAACAAGAACGACCAGCTCTGGCTGATGGACCGCGCCGGCGGCGAGGCGCAGAAGATCACGGACTTCAAGGGCGGCGTCGACGATTACGCCTGGTCGCCCGACGGCAAGCACATCGCCCTGATCGTGGAAGACGAGGACAAAAGCGACGGCGACGACAAGGACAAGACGCCCAAGCCCATCGTGATCGACCGCTTCCGCTTCATGCAGGATGTCAGCGGCTATCTCACCACCAGGCGCAACCATCTCTATCTGCTGGACGTCGCGAGCAAGACGTCCGACATCCTGACGCCGGGCGATTATTACGAGGGCATGCCCTCGTGGTCGCCCGATTCCCAATCGATCCTCTTCATCTCCAAGCGCCACCCCCATTTCGACCGCGACAACAATTGGGGCCTGTTCGTCATCGCTGCGCAAAAAGGCGCGCAGCCCAAACAGATCGTGGATCATGTCGCCGGCGGCGACGATCCGGACGGGCCGAACGGCAACGAATATGCGCAGTTCTCGCCGGACGGCAAGACCATCGCCTATGTCCAGGCCGGCGATCCCAGACTGATCGAATATGCCGTGAACCATCTGATGACGGCGCCGGCATCGGGCGGGGCGCCGAAGAGCCTGCTGCCCAATCTGGACCGCAATGTCGGCGCGCCGCTATGGAGCGCGGACGGCAAGACAATCAGTTTCCTCGTCGAAGACGACCGCACCGAATATCTCGCGCGCGTGGCCGCGAGCGGCGGCGCGTTGCAGCGGATCGCGGGTGCACGGGACTCGATCTCGGATTACAGCGTGGCGCATGGCCGCTTCGCCTATCTGCTCTCCAATCCCACCATGCCGCCGGAAGTGTTCGTGACCGACCCGAGCGGCCCGCGCCAGATCAGCCGGCAGAACGACTGGCTGAAGGATGTGAAGCTCGCGCCGGTGCAGGAGATTGCGTTCAAGAGCAAGGACGGCACGGAGGTGCACGGCTTCCTGCTCAAGCCGCCGGGCGTGACGGGCGGACATCTGCCCACGATCCTGCGCATCCATGGCGGGCCGCAATCGCAATTCGCGCTCTCTTTCAACTTCGAATGGCAACTCATCGCGGGGCACAGCTATGCGGTGGTCGCCGCCAATCCGCGCGGCTCGACGGGGCGCGGGCAAGCCTATGCCGCGGCGATCTTCGCCAATTGGGGCGGACCCGACGCGCAGGACGAACTCGCCGCAGTCGATTACGCGGTGAAGGCCGGCGTCGCCGATCCGAACCGGCTGGGCGTCGGCGGCTGGTCCTATGGCGGGATGCTGACCAACTACGTCATCGCCAGCGACACGCGCTTCAAGGCGGCGACGAGCGGGGCGAGCATCGCCGACATCCTCGGCGGCTACGGCAACGACCAATATGCCTATGACTACGAGAGGGAGCTCGGCCAGCCGTGGAAGAACACGGCGGTGTGGATGAAGATCTCCTATCCCTTCCTGCATGCCGACCGCATCAAGACGCCGACGCTCTTTCTCGGCGGCACCGCGGACATGAACGTGCCGCTGCACAATGGCGAGCAGATGTACCAGGCGCTGAAGAGCATGGGCATCGACACGCAACTGATCGTCTATCCCGGACAGTTCCACGGCCTCACCAAACCGAGCTACCTGAAGGACCGCTACCAGCGTTATCTCGCGTGGTATGACGCGCATCTGAAGGGCAAGCATGGCTGAGGCGCCGCTGGCCCCATCGGACCGTTTGCGGATCCTGCTCTATTCGGGCGCGCTCATCGCCGCGCTGCATTTCGTCAATCTCGCCGCCGGGGTGCAGGTCATCCCGCTGTCCTTCGTGCTCAAGAACAAGCTGCACCTGTCGGCGAGCGATCTGGCGATGTTCTCGGTGTGGGCGGGCGTGCCGGGCTATCTGTCCTTCGCGTTCGGCATGGTGCGCGATTTCTGGAATCCGTTCGGGCTCGGCGACCGCGGCTATTTCCTGCTGTTCGGCTCGCTCGCCGCGGCGATGCTCGCGGTGGCGGCCTTCGTGCCGGTCAGCGAGACGATGCTGCTGGCGGCCACGCTGGCGTTCGGCGTCTGCTTCCTCGCCATGTGGGGCGCGCTCAACGGGCTCGCCGCGATCATTGGCCAGCGCCATGCGATGTCGGGGCAGATCAGCGCGCTGTGGAATTTCGGCGGCACGCTCTCCATCGTCTCGGCGCTGTTCCTCGGCGGCGTGCTCAGCGGGCATCTCGAATCCTTGAGCGCAAGCGGTGCGATCCGCACAGTGTTCCTGCTGCTCGCCGGCGTGATGGCGGGGATCGCGGCGCTCGGCCTGTGGAAGCCCAAGGCGCTGTTCTCCGATCTGGCGCGCGGCGCGCGGCCCGATATCCTCGCCGATCTGTCGCGGCTGGTGCGGCATTGGCCGATCTATCCGGCGCTGGTGACGTGGATGTTGTGGAATTTCTCGCCCGGCACGCTGACGGTGCTGCAATACTACCTTTCCAACACGCTGCACGCGAGCGATGCGCAGTGGGGCGCGTATAACGCGATCTTCTATGCCGCTTCCGTGCCGGCCTTCGCACTGTTCGGCTTTTTGAGTTCGCGCTTCTCGCTGTCCACGCTGCTGTGGTCGGGCGCGGCGCTGGGCGTGACGCAGATGTTGCCGCTGCTGTTCGTGCACACAGCGGCCGGCGCGCTCATCGCTGCAGTTCCCATCGGCCTGATCGGCGGCCTCGCCACGGCGGCGTTCATGGATCTTCTCATCCGCTCCTGCCCCAAGGGCCTCGAAGGGACGATGATGATGATGGCGTGGAGCCTGTTCGCGGTGTCGGTGAACGGCGGCAATCTGTGGGGCACGTCGCTTTACGAGCGCGGCGGCTTCATCCTTTGCGTCGTCGCCACGACCATCGTCTACGCGCTGATCCTGCCGGTTCTGCTGGCGGTGCCCCGACGGCTGATCGCAACCGCGGATGGCTCGCTCACAACGGATGACGCGCATGACTGATATCGCCCTTGTGCCGCCGCCCCGCACCTTCTTCGGCCAGCCGCCGGCGCTCGCTTTTCTCGCCTTCACCGAGGCGTGGGAGCGCTTCTCCTATTACGGGATGACGTCAATCCTGGTGCTGTATATGAGCCAGGCGCTTCTGCTGCCCGGCCATATCGAGCATGTCGCCGGCTTCGCCGCGTTCCGGCATGTCCTCGAAGGCCTGTTCGGGCCGATGAGCACGGTGGCGCTGACTTCGCAGATCTATGGGCTCTATACGGGCTTGGTCTATCTGACGCCGGTGTTCGGCGGGCTGCTCGCCGACCAGCTGATCGGCCGGCGCAACGCGGTGGTGATCGGCGCGCTGCTGATGAGCGGCGGCCATATCGCGATGGCGTTCGACCAGTCGTTCCTGCTCGCGCTGCTGCTCTTGATCGTGGGCTGCGGGTTGCTCAAGGGCAATATCTCCACCCAGGTCGGCGGGCTCTATGCCGCGGACGACACGGTGGGGCGCACGCGCGGCTTTTCGATCTTCTCCATGGGCATCAATGTCGGCGCCGTCGCCGGGCCGCTGGTCTGCGCGGGCCTCGCGCAGGCCTATGGCTGGCATGCCGGCTTCGGCGTCGCCGGGTTCCTGATGCTGATGGCGCTGGCGACCTACCTCACCGGCTATCGCTTCCTGAAGGATAGTACGCGCAGCGCGCCCGCCGTGGTGGAAGCGCCGAGGACGCCCCGGCAATGGCGCATCGTGCTGGCGCTGTTCGCGGTGATGGCGATCACCATCTTCCAGTCCATCGCCTACTACCAGAATTCCAACGTCGGGCTGATCTGGATCAATGCCCATGTCGACCTGAACTTCTTCGGCTGGCACATGCCGGTGGGCTGGTTCAATTCGATCGACTCGTTCGTCAGCATCGTCTCGGTGCCGCTGCTCTTCGCGCTGTGGCGCTGGCAGGGCGCGCGCGGCGGCGAGCCAGGCGAGATCGCCAAGATCGGCACCGGCGCCTGGATCGCCGTGGCCGCGAACCTGGTGCTGGTCGCGGGCTGCGCGGTGTGGGTCCGGGTGCCGGTGATCGTGCCGGTGCTCTACGACGTGCTGCTCGGCATCGCGTTCCTCTATTACTGGCCGACCTTGCTCGCGCTCGTCAGCCGCGCCGCGCCGCCCCAGGTCAAGGCGATGATGATGGGCATCGTGTTCCTGACGCTGTTCCTCTCGAACACCACGCTCGGCCGCATCGGCGCCTATTACGACCAGACGACGCCGCTCAAATTCTGGGCCCTCCACGCCGCAATCGCGGCTGTGGGCGGCGTGCTGGCGCTCGCCCTCAACAAACCCCTCAGCCGCGTGCTGGCGGCGCATGGGGCGGGGTCGACATAACTGGTATTTTGTTTTGAAAAGCCTCTTGTGAGAACGTGCCAAATTTGGCACAATCGAATTCGATGATCGACCGTAGCAAACGGCTTCGTGCGCGGTTCTATGAGACGCCGGCTGGCGGCGAGCCGGTGCGGCAATGGTTCAAGAAGCTCTCGCCGGATGATCGCAAGATTGTCGGAAAAGACGTCGCCAAGGTGGAATTCGGTTGGCCTATTGGAATGCCCTATTGCCGGCCGCTGGGTGGAGGGCTGTGGGAAGTGCGCAGCGACATCAGCGACGGCCGGATAACGCGCGTACTGTTTTGCATTGCTGGAGACGGGATGATTTTGCTCCACAGTTTCATCAAGAAGACACAACGAACGCCGATGGCTGAACTGGAGCTGGCAAAGAAGCGCATGAGGGAGATCAAAAATGGCTGATCGGAAAGCCAAGGGCCGCATCGGTTCTTCTTTCGATGCCTATCTCGAAGAGGAGGGTATTCGCGAGGACGTCGAAGATCAGGCGCTGAAAGAAATTATCGCCGATCAAATCGCGGCCGCCATGAAAAAAGAGGGTCTGACGAAATCGCGCATGGCTACGCGCATGCGTACAAGCCGGCGCCAACTCGACCGGCTGCTTGATCCGCGCAATCATTCCGTCACGTTGCTGACGCTCAGGCGGGCGGCCAGCGCGTTGGGCCGCAAGTTGCGTGTCGAGTTGCGTTAGATGCCCAATTGACCATTGCCGCTTCCAACGTTGTGCTCCCCCAAGTCACCCGCCGGCATGTCGTGGCGGCGGTGGCGGGCAATGCGCTCGAGTTCTACGACTTCACGGCCTACACCTTCTTCGCCATCCAGATCGGGCATGCGTTCTTTCCGTCGAAATCCGAATTCGTCAGCCTGATGCTGTCGCTGGGTACGTTCGGCGCGGGCTTCATCGGGCGGCCGGTCGGCGCCATCGTGATCGGTGCGCTGGCGGACCGGCGCGGGCGCAGGCCGGCCATGGTGCTCAGCTTCGCATTGATGGGCGTGGGCATCCTCGCGCTGGCGCTGACGCCGGCCTTCGCCACGATCGGCATCGCCGCACCGCTCATCGTCATCGCGACGCGGCTGGTGCAGGGTTTCGCGTTGGGCGGGCAGGTCGGATCGGCGACGGCCTATCTGTTCGAAGCGGCGAAGCCGGAGACGCGCGGCGTCTATGCGACGCTGCAATATGCCAGCCAGGGTTTGGCGGCGCTGCTCGGCGGCAGCGTCGGCCTGGTCCTTGCCAATGTGATGTCCGCGGACGATCTGGGCGCGTTCGGATGGCGCATCGCCTTCCTGCTCGGCGCGGCGGTGCTGCCGTTCGGCTTCGTCCTGCAGCGCAACCTGCCGGAGACGCTGCACGCGCCGGAGGCCGCGCCGGGCGAAGGCTTGCGCGAACATCTCAGGGTGATCGTGCTGGGGCTTTTCGCGCTCGGCAGTTCCACCATCGCGGTCTACACGCTCTATTACCTGCCGACCTATGCCCAATCGGTGCTGCACATGCGCGCCGGCATCGCGTCCGCATCGGGCATGGTGTTCGGCGCCTGCAATCTCATCTTCGCGCTGCTGAGCGGCTGGCTATCGGACCGGTTGGGCCGCAAGCCGGTGACGATCTGGCCGCGCGTGGCGCTCAGCCTGATCGTCGTGCCGCTCTTCCTCTGGCTGGGCGCACATCCGGACGGCGCGGCGCTGCTGACGGTCTCGGCCGTGGTGGCCGCGCTGGCGACGCTCAGCTCCGGCGCCAATCTCGTCGCCATCGCCGAGAGCCTTCCGGCCCATCTGCGCTCCGGCGTGCTGGGCACGGTCTATGCGTTCGCCATCGCAGGTTTCGGCGGCTCGGCGCAGGTGATCGAAGCGGGGCTCGTCCACGCGACCGGCTCGGCGCTCGCGCCGGCGTGGTACTTGACCGGCGCCACCGCCGTGGGCGTGGTGGCGATGCTGCTGATGCCGGAGACCGCACCCGTGAAGCAGCGATGAGCGCCGCGGGCAAAGGGCTGGCCAAGCGCCACATCGTTGCCGTGGTGGTGGGCAACGGCCTCGAATTCTACGATTTCGTCACCTATGCGGTGTTCGCGGTCCAGATCGGAAAGACCTTCTTTCCGGATTCGCGCTACCAGCTTCTGCTATCGCTGGCGACGTTCGGCGCGGGCTTCATCGGCAGGCCGGTCGGCAGTTTCTTCATCGGCCGGCTGGGCGACCGGCGCGGCCGCAAGCCGGCGCTGTTGATTTCATTCGCCTTGATGGGCGTGGCGCTGGTCGGCCTCGCGCTGACGCCGTCCTATCGCGCGATCGGCATCGCGGCGCCCGTCATCGCCGTGGCGTTCCGCCTGCTGCAGGGCTTCGCGCTGGGCGGACAGGTCGGGCCCGCGACCGCCTATCTGATCGAGGCCGCGCCGCCGGGCAAACGCGGCCTCTATGCCTCGCTGTCCTATTGCTCGCAGGATCTGTCGGTGATGATGGCCGGCATTGTCGGCGTCGTCCTGTCGAATGCGCTGAGTGGTGCCGCGCTCTCCGAATGGGGCTGGCGCATCGCCTTCCTGCTCGGCGCGATCATCGTGCCGTTCGGCCTGATCGTGCGCCGCGGCCTGGAGGAAACGCTTCCCGCCGCCGCGCCGGACGAAGAGCCGCCGCCGCCGCTCAGGCCGTACCTGCGCGTGGCGTTGCTCGGCGGCGCGATGCTCACTTGCGGCACGATCTGCAACTACGTGCTCAACTATTCCACCACCTTCGCGCTGGACACGCTCAAATTCGGCGCGACGATCGCCTTCGGCGCCACCATCCTCAACGGCTTCGTCACGGCGTGCTTCGACCTCACCAGCGGCTGGCTGTCGGATCGCTACGGCCGCAGGCCCATCATGCTGATCTTCTACGCGCTGTTCTTCGTCGTGGCGCTGCCGGTGTTCTACGCCATGTCGCATATCCATTCCGTCGCGGTTTTCTATGGCGGGCTGGCGCTGCTCTGCGCGCTGCAGGGGTTGGGCGGCGGACCCGTGCTCACCTGGATCACCGAATCCATCCCCGCCCGCATCCGTTCGGGCGCCGTCTCGGTGATCTACGCGGTGTCGATCTCGATCTTCGGCGGCTCGACGCAGTTCGCCGTCAAGGGACTGCTGCTCCTGACCGGTAGCAGCCTGGTGCCGGCATGGTACATGATGGCGGCGCTGGTGGTGGGTCTCACCGCAATGACGCTGGCGAACGAAACGGTGCGGCGGGTGCTGAAGTAGAAGAAATGATTCACGCGGAGCCGCAGAGGTTCTTTCCTCCCCCGCCGTTGCGGGGGAGGGGGACCGCGAAGCGGTGGAGGGGGTGTGAGGAACGGAGAAAGTTAGCTGCGGTTCTTACTGTCCTCTGCTTCCTCCGTCTCCCCCTCCGTCACGCGCGGCTGGCGCCGCGCGCGCCACCTCCCCCGCAAAGCGGCGGAGGAAAAAGCTTCCGCGGCTCCGCGTGCCAAATCTTTTTGTTGTGACCGGCAAGAACACGTGTCGCGTTGACCTTTGATGCGATGCAGCCTGTAATCGGCGTCCATCAGACTTCAGGTGCCGCCATGACCTTGACCAATGCACAAAACCGCGATGTGCAAAGCGTTTTGCATCCCTACACCAATCTCTTGAAATTCCGCGAGACGGGGCCGATGGTGATCGAGCGCGGCAAGGGCGTGTTCGTCTATGACGAGCATGGCAAGGATTATATCGAAGGCATGAGCGGGCTTTGGTGCGCGGCGCTCGGCTGGGGCGAGACGGTGCTGGCCGATGTCGCCGCCGAGCAGATGAAGAAACTCGCCTTCGGGCATCTGTTCTCCGGCAAGAGCCACGAGCCGGCCATCGCTCTCGCCGAGAAGCTGAAGGAGATCGCGCCGTTCCCCGTGGGCAAGGTGTTCTTCGCCAATTCGGGCTCGGAAGCCAACGACACGCAGATCAAGCTCTATTGGTACGCCAGCAACGCGCGCGGCAAGACGCAAAAGAAGAAGATCATCAGCCGCACCAAGGCCTATCACGGCGTGACCATCGCCTCGGCCAGCCTGACCGGCCTGCCGGGCAATCACAAAGGCTGGGACCTGCCGCTCGACTTCGTGACGTTCGCCGATTGCCCGCATTACTACCGCAATGCGGAAGCCGGCGAGAGCGAGGAGCAATATTCCGCGCGGCTCGCCGCCAATCTCGAAGCGCTGATCGAACGCGAGGGGGCGGACACCATCGCCGCGATGATCGCCGAGCCCTTGATGGGCGCGGGCGGCGTGATCCTGCCGCCGAAGGGCTACTTCGCCGCCATCGGCCGCGTGCTCGCCGCGCACGACATCCCGCTGATCTCCGATGAGGTGATCACTGGCTTCGGGCGCACCGGCAACTGGTTCGGCTCGCAGACTTATGGCTTCCAGCCCGAGAGCATGACGGTCGCCAAGGCGCTGTCGTCGGCTTACTTGCCGATCTCGGCGGTGATGCTGTCGCCGGAACTCAGCGAAATCGTCGAGCAGGAATCCGGCAAGCTCGGCACGTTCGGCCACGGCTTCACCTATACCGGCCATCCCGTCGCCTCCGCCGTCGCGCTGAAGACGATCGAGCTCTACCAAGAGCGCGACATTGTCGGCCATGTCCGCCGCGTCAGCCCGCGCTTCGCCAAGCGCATCGCCAAACTGGGCGAGCATCCGATGGTGGGCGAGGCGGTGAGCGTCGGCCTGATCGGCGCCATCGAGCTGGTCAGCAACAAGGTGGCGAAGACCGGTTTCGATCCGGCCAAGTATGTCGCCGCCACCGTGTTCGCGCTTGCGCAGGAAGAAGGCGTCATCGCGCGTCCGCTGCTCAGCGACCGCATCGCCTTCTGCCCGCCGCTCATCATCTCCGACGCGGAAATCGACGAGATGTTCGACCGCTTCGAACGCGGCCTGAACCGGGGCTATGACTGGGCGAAGCGCGAGGGGTTGCTGACGGCCTAGGCCAACGCCATGCATGGTTCGCTGGACTCGCCGCCTATCGTAATCTCGACTTCGCGCGCGAAGGCGGCGTGTTTTTTGCTGGTCAGCCTCGCATTTCTCGTCGCAGGCTTCTTCGGGCTGCACTGGAGCTCAGAGAACTGGTGGGCCTGGATGTTTGTAGTCGTGTTTGCCGGTTGCGTCGCCGCCTATGTGGCGTTGCTCGTATCGCCTAACCGGCTCGTCTTCGCGCCGGCTGGCGTGACCTGGACGACGCAGTTGCGGACGAGGCGTTATGCCTGGGCGCAAATACGCGACATAGAGCTCGTGAATTTGCCGCTCCTGTACGCGCCGCCATTTCCTAGCCCGCGGCAGACCTTCTTCAACATCGTCCGCGAGGACGGTCGCATCGTTCCCGGCGGCTTTGGCGGGCTGTGGGAAATATCGGCGCCAGAACTCTGTGATCTGACCCGCCAGGCGCAAGCCCGCTGGGCTGGCGACAAGACGTAGCGATATACAGGCCGAAGCCGCCGCAATGTTCGGCGTTACCAAAAAACAATAACCAGACCACAAGGAAAAGCTGATCGCCTGACGGTTTTTCTGCACAAGTTCGGGCGACTCAGTTCAATCTGGCGGCATGAACCTGCAGAGTTTCGTTTCGTTGTCCGAGATCGTCAGCGCGCTGTCGGTTACGCTCACGCTGGTCGTACTGGTCGTGTCCATCCGCCAGAACACCAAATCGCAGCGGGTGCTGGCGGTGCAGTCGCTGTCGGCCGCCATCGCGGCGATCAATGTGCCGGCGATGGAATCGCCCGCGCTCGGCTCGGCGCTCGCCAAGGCGACGCGCGATTGGGGATCGGCCAGTCGCGACGAGCGCATTCTCGCGCACTTCTTCCTGTTCTCGTATTTCAAGCTGGTCGAGACGGCCTGGTATCAGCGGCGCGCCGGCGCGCTGGAGGAAGAGCAATGGGCCGGCTGGGATACCGTGATGCGGATATTCTATCACAGCGACGGCGTGAAACTGGTGTGGTGGCCCAACCGCGGCTATGCCTTCTCGCCCGCATTCCGGGATTATCTTGCGCAAACCAAGCCGCCCGCGGAAGTGGGCGCGCTGCATGATATTTTCGGCGATCCGAAGCCGGGGTAGCAAGAAGTAGCAAGATTTGCTACCATCCGCGCTTGTTTTCCCCGGAGCCGGGCCATGTCGAATGTCGAAAAAATAAGCATTTCGCTTCCGCGCGAAATGATCGACTACATAAAAGAGTCTGTTGAGCGTGGCTACTACGCTTCCACGAGCGAGGTGCTACGCGAAGCGGTGCGCGACTGGCAACGCAAGGAAATCGAAAGACGTTATGAGGCATTGAAGCCAAAATCTCTGGCCCATCTGAAGCGCATGATCCAGAAGGGGGATAGACTCTCTGGATAGGGGTGAAGGAATTCCGGCGGAAAAAGTCTACGCCGAATTAACAGCGCGCTATTCGAAAATGGCAAAGCAGAGAGCGAAGAAGAAAAAGTAGTAGGCCAGATTGTCTTCGCGATGAATCCTACTTGATCAACCGTACCCCGCGTCCCGCCGCCTGGCTGGGGCCGTTCTCCGAGATCAGCTCGATGCCGGCGGTTTGCAGGGCGCCGATCAGCTTGGTGAGCGAATCCACGTTGCCGCGGATGACGCCGTCGCTTGCTTCCATGCGCTGGATGGTCGGGACCGACAGGCCGGATAGCTCGGCGAGCTGGCGCTGGTCGATCTCCAGAAGGGCGCGGGCGGCGCGCAATTGTCCGGCGCTGATCACGCGAGCCGCCTCGGGTTTTCTGATGCTTTAACCATAAGTGTTACTACGTACATATCCTGTATTGATATTTTTACAGCCACAATGTATGTTTAATACATCAGTGCTGAGGTCCCCTCGGGCGAACCTTAGCCGGTCAAAGGCGATAGCGAAATGACGGTATTCCTTTTCCTCGCGGGTCTGGTGCTGGTTTTGGGTCTTGCGGTGGCAGGTCTGCGCCGCCGCAACCGGGATGATTTCGACGGCGGATCCGTCCGCGAGGCGGCCGAGATGGCCTATGACGATCTCGACCGGGCGGGCAGTCCGCTGGCCGCCATCGCACGCGGCTTCGGGCAGGGCGCCATCGCGTGGTTCGAGGAAAGCCTGTGCAAGATCATCCCGGGCGCGCGCAATCCGGACGGACGCGTCACGCGCAAGCAGTTGCGGGATTACCTGCGCTGGGCGCGCACCGTCCAATAATCCATCATTTGCAAGGCTGTACACGCGGGTTTCCAGCGGAACGATCCCGCGCGCGGTTCATTGAATCGGCGCGCCCTTGTCACCCTGGAGGTTCCCATGACCGGTCCGTTCAAGCTTTCGCCGCTTCCTTACGCCGAAGACGCGCTCGCGCCCACGATCAGCGCCAGGACCATCGGCTTTCACTACAACAAACATCACAAGGCCTATGTCGAGACGCTGAACACGCTGGTCGATGGCACGCGCTACGCGACGATGAAGCTGGAGGAGATCGTGCGCGCCGCCGCGGGCAAGGACGCCGACAAGAAGATCTTCAACAATGCCGGCCAGGTCTGGAACCACGATTTCTACTGGCGCAGCCTCTCGCCGCAATCCACCAAGCCCAAGGGCGAACTGAAGGACGCGATCGAACGCGACTTCGGCGGCGTGGACAAGCTCATCGAAGAATTGGCGAAAGCCGGCAAGGAGCAGTTCGGCTCCGGCTGGGCGTGGCTCGTGTCGCAGGACGGCAAGCTCTCGGTGCAGAAGACGGGCAACGCGCTCGATCCGATGTGCAAAGGCATCAATTGCCTGCTCACCGTCGATGTGTGGGAGCATGCCTATTATCTCGATTACCAGAACGAGCGCCCGAAATATCTGGAGGCGGTGCTGAAGACGCTGCTCAACTGGGATTTCGCCGCGCAGAACCTCGCCGCCGAAGCCCATCCGGTCCGCGCCGCGGCGTAACGCGATTCAGACTTTGGTAAGTGCCGCGATGGCCAAATGGCGCGGGAGGCGCGCGCATGGCCAGCTTCGGGAAACGCGGCGCTTTGGCGCCGCCGCCCGCCTTTGCGGTTGCCGCGCCGTCGGCGGCCGTCGTCGCGGCGCCCGCCAAGCGCACCACCTTTCCCTATCTCAGCATCGGCATCTTCGCGCTGCTCGCCGTGGTGTTCACAGTCGAGCAGCTCTGTGCGCCGTCGGACAATCTGACACCGAGCTTGCCTGCGTTGCGCGCGCTGGGCGGGATCGACGGCGCGCTGGTGTTCGGCGATCACCAATGGTGGCGCATCTTCACCGCGCCGCTGCTGCACGGAAATCTCGCGCATATAATCGGCAACGGCGTGGCGCTGCTGGCGGCCGGCTGGATGCTGGAGCGGATCGTCGGGCGGGCATGGTTCGCGGCGATCTATTGGCTGGGCGGCGTCGGCGGATCGCTGGGCTCGCTCGCGCTCAACGCGCCGGACATGCTGTCGGTCGGCGCGTCGGGCGCGATCATGGCGCTGCTCACCGCCAGCTTCGTCGCCAGCTTCCACGACGCGGCGGGCGCGCGGGGCGCCTGGATGCGGGGATGGAGCCTGTTCCTGCTGCTGCCCGCGCTCGCGCCGCTGGCGTCGGACGGGCCGCATATCGATGTCGGCGCGCATTTCGGTGGCGCGCTGGTGGGGCTGGCGCTCGGCTTCGTGCTGCCGATCGTCTGGCCCGAGGAAGCGGAGCTGCCGCAATTCCGCCGTGCCGCCGCCGGTGTTTCGCTCGGCGCGGCGGCCGTCTCGCTCGCGTCTTTTGCATTCGCGATGCTCACCTTCCACGTCGCGGCCGAGAGCCTCGACCTGATGCCGCAAAGCGCGATGCCGCAGACCGTCAATGACGGCGTCGCGCGCTCCAACGAACTCGTCACGCGCTACCCGCGCGATCCGCGCGCACATCTGTTCCATGCGATCCGCTTCCTGAACCGGAACGATTTCCCCGATGCCGAGCAGCAATTGCGCACCGCCATCGCCGAAGCC
>DATATK010000003.1:0-7399 GCA_036268825.1 Rhizomicrobium sp.
AGGTGCATTCTATTCATTCGCCATGTCCTCCAGCGCGGCGCCGCTGAGACGATAGCCGGTCCAGCCGCGATTCGCCTTGGCGCCGATGCCGTCGTAGAAATCGATCGACGGCTTGTTCCAGTCCAGCACCGCCCAGTCGACGTGGCCGCCGCCGGCTTGCATCGCGCGTTTGGCGAGGCCCGCGAGCAAGCGCTTGCCATAGCCGCGGCCGCGGAATTCCGGGCGCACGAAAAGATCCTCCAGGTAGATGCCGCGGCGGGCGGCGAAGCTGGCGTAGCTCCAATACCAGGTGGCGATGCCCACGGGCCGGTCGCCTTCGAAAGCCAGGTCGCATTCCAGCAGCGGCTGCGCGCACAGATAGTCCCGCGCGATGACGGCCTCGGTGATCTGGAAGCGGTCGGTGAGCTTTTCGTAGACCGCCAGCTCCATCAGCAGCGTGAGGATCAGCGTTTCGTCGCCTGCCTTTGCGGGACGGACATGGAATGTCATGGACGGCGCTCCGATTCGGTCCAAACCGGGAACTCACCGGTGGTTTCGTTTTGACAGGGAACCATGCCCGCCTTCAATTGTTAAGTTCAGGACCAAGGAGAATTCCATGAACCGATTCATCGTAGCCGCGGCGGCGGCCTGCCTGCTGGCAAGCTCTCCGGCCATGGCGGAGCACCACGACCATGCGGCTGACCGCGGCAACCACGATGCCGCCGGAACGCACGTCTCGCATACCACGTCCACGCACCACTTCAACGCCGGCGGCTCGCATGTCACGAGGACCACGCACACCACGCATGTGAACGTGATCCGCGGCGGCCACGAACGCCGCCGCACCATCTCGCGCACGACGACGCATGTCCGCGACGGCCGCATGGGCAACCATATGGCCAACCATCACGCGGCCGATGTCCGCTCGTTCCGCCGCAACTTCACCGCGTCGCACCGCTATCACAACGGCTCCTATCGCCGCCCGAGCGGCTGGTATGCCCACCGCTGGGTCTATGGCGAGCGCCTGCCGCGCGGCTGGTACGGCCGCGATTACTGGATCGGCGACTACATCAACTTCGGCCTGATCGCGCCGCCGGACGGCTATCAGTGGGTCCGCGACGGAGACGACGCGCTGCTCGTCGATGTCGATACGGGCGAAGTGCTCCAGGTCGAATACGGCGTGTTCTACTAAGCGGGCAGTCGCCGCTTGATGAGGCCCGGGGAGCCCCGCTTCCCGGGCCTTATCTTTGGTTAAATTTACGGGAACCATTTTCGTGGCCGTTAGTTCTTAACGCGGGGAAACGGAGATCCATTCCATGAAGAAACTATTGCTATCGACCACGCTGGCCCTCGGGCTGGCAGCGATCGTGCCCACGCTGGCCTGGGCGCAGTCCGACGATCATCCCGACCGCGACAAGCCGCATGCGATGGCCGGTCAGGGCGACGAGAACAAGGGTCCCGACGCCGACGCCGGCAAGGACAAGAAGGCCCACGACGACAAGGCGGTCAAGCCCGATCACGCGATGGGCACCGGCAACGCGATGACCGGCGCCGAAAAGAACAAGATGAACGCCGACAAGCATGGCCGGACCGACACCACCATGCGCACCGATAGGGATACGCGCACCACGCACAACAAGAAGGTCGACGTCACCACCTACCGCAAGACGGTGACCGCGACGCGCCACTTCCATATCGGCGTCTATCATGCGCCGCACGGCTATTCCTATCGCCGCTACAATACCGGCGATCGCCTCGACGCGCAGTTCTACGCGCGCGATTACTGGCTGAACGATTTCTCGGCCTACGACCTGATCGCCCCGCCGGACGGCTATGTCTGGGTCCGTTTCGGGCCTGACGCGCTCCTGGTCGACGAAGACGACGGTGAAGTCCTCCAGGTCGTCTACGGCGTGTTCGCGTAAATACGGACAACTCCTCAACGGCAAAGCTCCCGAAAGCGATTTCGGGAGCTTTGTTTTGTCCAGGGGTTTACACCGCGACTTCCGCCTTGATGTGCGGGTGAGCCTGGTAACCCTCGAGTTTGAAGTCCTCGTAGCGGAATCCGAAAATGTCCTTCACATCCGGATTGATCCGCATCGTGGGCAAGGGATAGGGCCGGCGGGTGAGCTGTTCGCGCGCCTGGTCCAGATGGTTCAGGTAGAGATGCGCGTCGCCGAAGCTGTGGATGAACTCGCCGGTTTCCAGCCCCGTCACCTGCGCCACCATCATCGTCAGCAGCGCGTAGCTCGCGATGTTGAACGGCACGCCGAGGAAGATGTCGGCTGAGCGCTGATAAAGCTGGCAACTCAATTTGTTGTTTGCGACGTAAAATTGAAAAAGGCAGTGGCAGGGAGGAAGCGCCATCTTCGGTACGTCCGCCGGATTCCACGCGGTGACGATCAGCCGCCGCGAATCCGGATTGCGCTTGATGTCGGCGACGAGGTTCGCGATCTGGTCGATCGTGCCGCCATGGCCACCATCTTCATTGCAAGTGGGCCACGAGCGCCATTGATGGCCATAGACCGGCCCCAATTCGCCGTTCGCGTCCGCCCACTCGTCCCAGATGCCGACGCCATGCTCCTGCAGGTATCGCACATTGGTGTCGCCCTTCAGGAACCAGAGCAGCTCATGGACGATCGCCTTGGTGAACAGCTTCTTGGTCGTGACCAGCGGAAATCCCTCTGCCAGATCGAACCGCATCTGATGCCCGAAGATCGAGATCGTGCCGGTGCCGGTACGGTCACGCTTCTCCACGCCCGTCTTGAGCACCGTCTCCATCAGATCGTGATATTGGTGCATGGTTGACCTGCCGATTCCGCGCAAGTTTAGCCGGTTTTGAACACCGCGAAATCACAAACTCGATGGGGTTATTTGCTCACCCATCCGCCGTCAAAAACAGCGTTCTTTCCTGGGTGCGGCGGTTGAGCAATCCGGGGATGACGGTTTTCTGGCCATTCACCGTGCCCTTGTCCCACATCAGGAACGCGTCGGCGGCGGCGGCGATGTCGCCGGCGTTGAATTTGCGCAGCACGGTCGATCCCTGGAACGCGCCGGTTCCGATATTGTAGGCGAGCGACAGCATCGCGGCGGCCTGGTGCAACTCGCCGGTTGCGTGAGCAGCGGCGCGATCGCGGCGCTCTTCAGGCCCATCTCGTATGTCAGATAGACCTCCGCCTGATCCCCGGTGATCGCCGCATCGTTCATCGTGACGGCGGCGCCGGCCGGATACTGGATCGTGCCGTAGCCGATCGTCGGCTTGCCGATGGAGTCCAGATAGGGCGAGGGGCGGAAGCCCTCGAACTGCTTGATGATCGGTGCGCAGAACGGAAATACGGCATCGTCGCCGGGCCAATTGGGCATGCAACCCCCCACGAATATTGCGAATCCAAGTATAAACCGGGATTGGAAGCGAAAAAACCAAGTTGAAAGAGGGCGATCTCGCGAGAAGGGGTTCCGAACTGCCGCACTTCAATTCTTCGCGGCGAGGGCCTATATAGGGCCTGTCAGGGCTTGCTCTGACTATGGCGATAAACGACTGCGTAATAAGCGGACCGGACCCGGGGGCGGTACCCGGCGCCTCCACCACCTGCCCTCCGAAGCCTTTGGCGTAGGAGGGTAGCTGTGGGGGCGAAACAGGATCGACGGACGTGTAAAGGCTGTTCTTTTGCCCGGTGTTGTTCCGCCGTTATCGGACTACTCGTACAGGTGCCAACGATAACGAAATGGCCCTCGCTGCCTAACTACGGTTAGTCAAGCGCGGCTCGAGGGGTGCCGGGCAACAGAAACCCCTCACTTTTCCATTTCGTGGCTGCGGCACCCCTCAATCGAACGATGGCAAGTCGGCATGGCCGACTTGCACGGGGGCGGCGGGCAACAGAAGCCCCCACCTATTTCCTCAGTCTCCGCCTTCCTCGTCCTCGCGCTGCGCGAGGCTGGTCGTCGATGTCATCGCCAGCGCCGCCATTTTCTCAGCTTCGAGCGCGAGGCGTTTCTTGCGGGGCTCTTCGACCAGCGCGAGCAGCAGCACGAGCGCGACGGCCTCGAACGCGATGGAGATCAGGAACACGGCGTGGTAGCCGAAATAATCGGCGATGACGCCGCCGGCCAGCGGGCCCGTGGCGCTCACCACGCTCTCGGCGGTGTTGGAGAGGGCGAGGCGCATCGCCATGTCGTCGCGGTGGCCGAACTCGAACACGATGTTCTGCGCGCTCATCTGGTAGCCGGAATTGGCCGCGCCCAATCCGAAGAACGCGGCGACGAAGAGCGGCAGTCCGTGCGCCTCCATCAACAGCGCGGTCGCCCCGATCCACAAGACCAGCGCCGCGATGAAGCAGGAGCGGAAGCCGAGCCGGTCGGCCATCGTGCCCCAGGCGAGGTTCGCCACCGTGTCGGCGATCAGATAGGCGAAGGTGAGCGCGCCGATGGTGGTGCCGCTCATGCCGAGCGCGCGGGTGGCGAAGATGATGTAGAACGGCGCGGCGACGCGATTGGCGATGGCGAAGCTGCGCGCGATCATGAAATAGAGGAACGGCGGATTGTCCCGCAGCATCGGCGCGAAATCGCGGATGCGTTCGCGGAATTTCACCTGTGGCCGCAAGGTCGGCGGCTCGGGCTCCCGCACCAGGATGCGGAACGCGGTGAGGCCCAGGCTCGTCAGCACGAAGGCGGCCAGATACATCGCGCCGTAGCCATTGCCCCACAGATTGGCGCCGACGAGGTATTTGCCGGCCAGATACGCCAGCCCCGCCGCGATCAATCCGCCGGTCACGTTGCGCAGGCCCTGCAGCCGTCCGCGCCACGCGATGGGGATCATCTTGCCGAGCAGGAACTGGAACGCGACGCCTTGCGGACCCGAGAACAATCCGTAGATGAAGAGAAACGCCATCACGGTGACGAGCAGCGCCGTGCCGTGCAGGAACCAGCCCGCGAGGCCGAGCCCCAATATCTGCACGCGCATCAGCACGCCCAGCAGCATCGACACCGGCAGGACATGCTTGCGATGCTCGATCTGCGCCGCGCCGACGATCGGCGACACCGTGCCGCCAAGCTGCTGCAGCGCGATGCCGAGCCCCGCGATGGTGTTCGATCCGCCCAGCATGTGCAGATAGGCCGGCACGAAGGTCGGCGCGTTGATCAGGCGGAAGCCGGTCATGCCCAGCATGCCGTGCACGAAATGGCCGGCATAGTTGCGCTTCAGGTTCTTCCAGACGAACCCCTCATAGACCGCCTCGCGCTCCGCCGCCGTGGTCGTGCCTTCGTAGAGGGAGGTCAAGGGGGCTGTCCTGACGCGGGGAATCGATACGCAGGATTTTCTTATACCCTCCCCTTGAGGGAGGGTCGAAAATGCCAGTGGGCATTTTCGGGAAGGGGCTCATTCAGAGGCCGTTGAATGAGCCCCTTCCCGAAATCTGCGAAGTGCAGATTTCGACCCTCCCTCAAGGGGAGGGTAAAGAATTAGTGCGGATCGCCGCCCGCCGGTGCGCCCAGATCCGGACGCCCTTTGCGGTTGTAATAGGCGTCGAACACCGTCTTCCATGTGCGCCCGTTATCCTTCGACCATTCGATCTGCTGCCGCACGCGGCCGTCGCGCCAGGGCGTCAGTGTCGTGCGGTCGATGAGCGGGCCTTTGGGTGTGACGATCGTTCCCTCGAACCGAACTGCGCCCGCGTAAAGGACGCCGGTCATTGCCTTGTGCTTCAGTCCGCCGGCGCGCGACGTGTCCGGCGTCACCCAGACCTGGTCCCATGTGTGGCGGCGCGCGTCGTAGGTGAACAGGCTCATGCCGTCGTCGCCCGCGGTGACGCCATGCCAGTTCTCCGTCACCGCGCAGCCGCCCAGCGTCTGCACGATCCGGTTCACTCCGGCTTTGGTCCCGTCCGCGTTGGTGACGGTCCAGTCGCCCACCCAGAAATCGAGCGCGCGGCCCGTCGCCTGCTCGCGGCAGGGATGGCCCGCGGGCGCGGGCAACACATCCGCCTGCGCGGCGAGCGGCAATGCGAGGGCCAAAACGGCGAGCGTGATTTTCCACATGACATTTCCCCTTGCGCCGGCGAGCGCGCCCTATAGCCTCGCCACAAAACAACATCCGGGAGAAACGTCCATGCAAATCCGTGAGATCGCAACCGGCTTGCGCTTTCCCGAAGGCCCCGTCGCGATAGACGACGGCTCGATCATCCTGGTCGAGATCGCCGCCGGCCGGATCAGCCGCGTGACGCAAGACGGCAAGATCAAGCCCATCGCCAAGCCCGGCGGCGGCCCGAACGGGCTCGCCATCGGGCCGGATGGCGCGCTCTATGTCTGCAACAACGGCGGGAACTTCACTTACGTGAAGCGCCAGGGCCTCACCATTCCGGGCCACGCGCCCGCGTCGCACAAAGGCGGCCGCATCGAGCGCGTCAACATCTCCACCGGCAAGGTCGAAGTGCTTTACGATACGTGCGACGGCGAACGCATCATCGCGCCCAACGACATCGTGTTCGACACGATCGGCGGCTTCTGGTTCACCGATCACGGCTCGACCACCGCGCAATACCGCACGCATGGTGCGCTCTACTACGCGAAGGCCGACGGCTCGAAGATCACCCGCGTGCTGCGCGAACTGATCTCGCCCAACGGCGTCGGCCTCTCGCCCGACGGCAAGACGGTCTATTACGCCGAGACGTTCACGGGACGGCTGTGGTCCCTGCCGCTGGAAAAGCCGGGCAAGGCGGCGCGCGTCGCGGGCTTCACGCCCGGCGTGTTCGTGGGCGCGTTCCCGGGCATCGCCTATTTCGACAGCCTGGGCGTGCAGGCCGATGGCGGGGTGTGCTGCGCCACGATCCTGGCCGGCGGCATCACAACCTTCTGGCCGGGCACGAAAAAAGTGAAGCACACGCCCATTCCCGATCCACTCGTCACCAACATCTGCTGGGGCGGCAAGGCGATGAAGACGGCTTACATCACGGCGTCCGGAACGGGTAAGCTCGTCGCGATGGACTGGCCCAAAGCGGGTTTGCGCCTCAACTACAACGCCTGAATTCCAACACCCAAGGAGAGTCACTCATGCGTTTGCTCATCGCGGCCGGTGTCGCGTTCATCGCCTGCACGTCCATCGCCTTCGCGCAGGACGACATCATGGCCTCGCGCTACGGCAACACCACTGTCGTCAAGATGTCGAACGGCACGGAAGTCCACTTCTTCTACAATGCGGACCACACCTTCACCGGCAACGTGATCGGCATGGACTACAAGATGAAGGGTACTTGGGCCGTCAACGGCGACAAGATCTGCAGCACCTACGACGTCCCGCCGCCGGGCGTGACCAACCCGCAGTGCAACGCCATTGAGGCGCACAAGGTCGGCGACACCTGGCAGGCCGACGGCCGCACCATCACGCTGGTTGGCGGGGTGCAGTAAAATTCGAAGTTTGCCGCGCACGGTT
>DATATK010000004.1:0-10004 GCA_036268825.1 Rhizomicrobium sp.
GTCGTAGCGGTAGCGCGGCACCATGGCCTTCACCATCGCCATCATGAAGAACAGGAACAGCACCTTGCCGATGAACCAGAACACGCCCGGGATCGCGGTGAGCGGCCAGAATGGAATCGGCAGCCAGCCGCCCAGGAACAAAACCGTCATCATCCCGCAGAGCAGCATCACGTTCATGTACTCGCCGAGGAAGAACAGCAGGAACGGCGTCGCCGAATATTCCACCATGAAGCCCGCGACGAGTTCGGACTCCGCTTCGAGCAGGTCGAAAGGCGGACGCTGGGTTTCGGCGAGGGAAGAGATGAAGAAGATCACGAACATCGGGAACAGCATCGTGAACACGAACCAGTGATGCGCCTGGGCGTTCACGATAGCCGACAGATTCAGCGATCCCGCGAACAGCAGCACGGTGATGATCACGAAGCCGATGGAGACCTCGTAGGACACCATCTGCGCCGCGGCGCGCAGGGCGGAGAGGAACGCGTATTTCGAGTTCGACGCCCAGCCCGCCACGATCACGCCGTACACGCCGAGCGACGAGATCGCGAAGATATAGAGGATGCCGACATTGATGTTGGAGATCACCCAGCCGGACGCCATCGGCATCACCGCCCAGCCGGCGAAGGCAAGCGTGGACGAGATCAGCGGCGCGAGCAGGAACAGCACTTTGTTCGCGCCCGCGGGGACCAGCGCTTCCTTGAAGAAGAACTTGAACGCATCGGCGAAGGTCTGCAGCAGGCCGAACGCCCCCACCACGTTGGGCCCGCGCCGCAGATGCACCGCCGCCCAGATCTTGCGGTCGGCCAGGATGAACATCGCCACTGAGATCGCGAGCACGAGCTGCAGGACGATGGTGAACACCAGGAAGCTCAGCAGATACGCCCAGCCATAGGGCAGCGCGATGCCGAACCAGCTGGCGAACAGACCCGTCCAGAAATCGATCAGCCCCATCGCCCTACTCCGCCGCGATTCTGTCGGCGCTGCCGGCGAAGATGCGGCTGCATTCGGCCATGGTCACGCTCGCGCGGGCTATCGGATTGGTGAGATAGAAATCGGTGATCGGCGATGCCAGTGGCGCCTTCGCGTCGATCGGGCCCACTACACCGATGCTGCCCCAAATCGCCGGATCGGCGCCGGGATGGGCAGGCGCTTCGTTATGGATCGCGAGATGCGGCGCATCGGCGAAGATCGCGCGGCGCAACGCATCGCGGTCGTCATAGGGCAGACGGCGGCCGAGCACATCGGAAAGAGCGCGCAGGATCGCCCAATCTTCCTTCGCCTCGCCCGGCGGGAACGCGGCGCGCTTGGCGCGCTGCACCCGGCCCTCGAAATTGGCGTAGAGCCCTTCCTTCTCAGTATAGGCCGCGCCCGGCAGGATCACGTCCGCCCGGTGCGCGCCGGCATCGCCATGCGTGCCCTGATAGACAACGAAGGCCTTGCCGAGCCTGGCGGTGTCGAACTCGTCGGCGCCGAGCAGGTAGACGAAATCGATCTCGCCTTTCGACGCCCCGTCCAGGATACCGGCCATGTCGCGGCCCTGGACAAATTTCAGATCGAGCGCGGCCACGCGGCTCGCCGCCGTGTGCAGCACGTTGAAGCCGGACCAGCCGCCTTCGGCCGCAGAGCCAGCCGGACCGATCGCGCCGGTATCCGCCGCGATCTTCGCCGCCAGATGGGCGATGGCCGCGCCATCCGCCCGCGCCAGCGCGCCCACGCCGACGATGATCATCGGCCGCTTGGCGTCCTTCAGCACTTTTGCGAAAGCATGGCTACCGTCGGCGATACCGGACAACACATCCGCGCCACCCAATTGTTCGACCGGATAGGTGAGATCGTAGGCCACGCCGATATTGGCGATCTTGACCGACGAGTTGATCCAGCTCTTGCGGATGCGGGCGTTCAGCACCGGCGCTTCCCAGCGCGGATTGGCGCCGATCAGCAAGATTGCGTCCGCCGCCTCGACGCCGGCGATAGTGGTGTTGAAGAGATAGGACTGCCGCGCGCCCATCTTCCCATTCGATGTGCCGATCTTCATGCCGTCCTGCCGGCATTCCAGATTGGCGCCCGCGCCCATCAAGTCCTTCAGCGCCTTGATCTCTTCAGCGGCCGCGAGATCGCCGACGATGGCTGCCATCTTCTCCGGCGCCGTCACGGCGACACGCGCGGCGATAGCGGCGAAGGCTTCGGCCCACGTCGCGGACACGAGCTTTCCGGCCTTGCGGATATAGGGCCGATCCAGCCGCTGGCGGTTCAGCCCGTCGCAGGCGTGGCGCGCCTTGTCCGCGATCCATTCCTCGTTCACGTCTTCGTTCAGGCGCGGCAGCACGCGCAGCACTTGCGGCCCGCGCGTATCGACGCGGATGTTGCAGCCCTGCGCGTCCATCACGTCGACGGACTCCGTCTTGCGCAACTCCCACGGCCGCGCGTTGAACGCATACGGCTTCGAGGTCAGCGCGCCGACCGGGCACAGATCGACCACGTTGCCGGAGAGCTCGCTGGCGAACGCCTTCTCCAGATAGGTCGTGATCTCCATGTCCTCGCCGCGGCCCGTGGCGCCGAGATCCGGCACGCCGGCGACTTCCGTCGCGAACCTGACGCAGCGCGTGCACTGGATGCAGCGGGTCATGATCGTCTTGACCAGCGGGCCCATATATTTGTCTTCGACGGCGCGCTTGTTCTCGTTGAAGCGGTGGAACGCGTCGCGGCCATAGCCCATCGCCTGGTCCTGCAGATCGCATTCGCCGCCCTGGTCGCAGATCGGGCAATCGAGAGGATGGTTGATCAGCAAAAATTCCATCACCCCTTCGCGCGCCTTCTGGGTGATCGGCGAATTGGTGTTGATCCTGGCGGGCGTGCCGTCCTTGTTCGGCATGATGTCGCGAACCTGCAGCGCGCAACTCGCCTGCGGCTTCGGCGCACCCACCCATTCGACCAGACACATGCGGCAATTGCCGGCGACCGACAGCCGCTCGTGATAGCAGAAGCGCGGAATCTCCGCCCCCGCCTGCTCGCAGGCCTGCAGCAAGGTGACGGAATCATCCGCCTCGATCTCCGTGCCGTTGACGATGAGTTTGCGGCTGGGCATCGCGTTACTCCGCCGCCTGTTTGCGCTCGGCCATGCGGCGCTCCATTTCGGGGCGGAAGTGGCGGATGAGGCCCTGGATCGGCCACGCGGCGGCATCGCCCAGCGCGCAGATCGTGTGGCCTTCGACTTCCTTGGTCACGTCATAGAGCAGGTCGATCTCGCCGGGCTGGGAATCGCCCACCGTCATGCGCTTCATCACGCGCCACATCCAGCCGGTGCCCTCGCGGCACGGCGTGCACTGGCCGCAGCTCTCATGCTTGTAGAAATAGGCGAGCCGCGTGATTGCCTTCACGATGTCTGTCGACTTGTCCATCACGATCACGGCGGCGGTGCCGAGGCCGGATTGCACGTCCTTGAGCGAATCGAAATCCATCAGCACCGTGTCGCAGATGGGTTTGGGGATCAGCGGCACGGAGGCGCCGCCCGGGATGATCGCGAGCAGATTGTCCCACCCGCCGCGCACGCCGCCGGCATGCTTCTCGATCAGCTCGCGCAGCGGGATGCCCATTTCCTCTTCGACATTGCAGGGCTTGTTCACGTGGCCGGAGATGCAGAACACCTTGGTGCCGGTGTTGTTCTTGCGGCCGATGCCTTCGAACCACGCCGCCCCGCGGCGCAAAATGGTCGGCGCCACCGCGATGCTCTCGACGTTGTTCACCGTGGTCGGGCAGCCCCACACGCCCGAATTCGCCGGAAACGGCGGCTTGAGGCGCGGCTGGCCCTTCTTGCCTTCGAGGCTTTCAAGCAGCGCGGTTTCCTCGCCGCAGATATAGGCGCCCGCGCCATGATGCACGTAGCAATCGAAATCCCAGCCGTTGATGTTGTCCTTGCCGATCAGGCGGGCCTCATAGGCCTCGTCCACCGCGCGCTGCAGCGCCTCGCGCTCGCGGATGAATTCGCCGCGCACATAGATGTAGCAGACATGCGCCCGCATCGCGAAGCTCGCGATCAGGCAGCCTTCGATCAGCGTGTGCGGATCGTGGCGCATGATGTCCCGGTCCTTGCACGTGCCGGGTTCGGACTCGTCCGCATTGACGACGAGATAATGCGGCCGCTCCTTCACTTCCTTGGGCATGAAGGACCATTTGAGGCCGGTCGGGAATCCCGCGCCGCCGCGCCCGCGCAGGCCGGATTTCTTCATCTCGTCGATGATCGCGTCGATGCCGCGTTCGAGGATCTCTTTGGTCCCGTCCCACGCCCCGCGCGCCATCGCGCCTTTCAGGCCCGGATCCTCGAAGCCGTACAGATTCGTGAAGATGCGGTCTTTATCGGAGAGCATTATGTGGCCGCTCCCGGCGGTTTCTGGACGGGGGATTCGCGATGCTCTGCGCCTTTGCCCGGCATCTTGGCGGAATCGTCGGTCGTGCCACCACCACCGCTGCCTTCGCTGCGGCGCGCGCTGCCGTCATAGAGCGCGGGGTCCTTCAAGGTCAGCGCGCCGCCTTCGGGTTCGGAGGTGTGGCGGGAATTTTGCGGGCCGGGCTTGGGCGTCTCGCCGCGGCGGAAGGCCTCGAGCAGCTTCTCGGTCAGCGGCCCATCGAGGTCTTCGTAGAAATCCTTGCCGATCTGCAGCATCGGCGCGTTCACGCAGGCGCCGAGGCACTCGACTTCCATCCACGAGAACACGCCGTCGGCCGATACGGTCTTCTCGCGCGGCGCGATGTGTTTCTTGCAGGCATCGACGATCGCGTCCGATCCGCGCAGCCAGCACGGCGTCGTCGTGCAGACCTGCACCAGATGCTTGCCGACCGGCTCCAGGTTGAACATCGTGTAGAACGTCGCGACTTCCAGCACGCGGATGAACGGCATGCCGAGCCGGCGCGCGACGTCCTCGATCATCGGCTTGGTCACCCAGCCTTCCTGATCCTGCCCGAACCACAGCAGCGCGATCACCGCGCTCGCCTGACGCCCTTCAGGATACTTGGCGATCTCGCGCGCGATCCGCGGCTCGAACTCCCCCTTAAAGGCGAAGCTCGCAGGCTGGTTCTGAGAAAGACGACGAAAACTCACCGGTCCACCTCTCCAAACACGATGTCGAGGGAGCCGAGGATGGCGGAGACGTCGGCGAGCATGTGGCCGCGGCAGAGATAGTCCATGATCTGCAGATGCGCGTAGCTAGGCGCGCGCAGCTTGCAGCGATAGGGTTTGTTGGTGCCGTCGGCGATCAGATAGACGCCAAATTCGCCCTTGGGCGCTTCGACGGCGGCGTAGACTTCGCCGGCGGGCACGTGGAAGCCCTCGGTATAGAGCTTGAAGTGATGGATCAGCGCTTCCATCGAGTGCTTCATATCGGCGCGGCGTGGCGGGACGACCTTGTGATCCTGCGAGACGACCGGCCCGCCCGGCATCCTCTCGATGCACTGGCGCATGAGGTTGTTGGCCTGGCGCATCTCTTCCATGCGCATCAGGTAACGGTCGTAATTGTCGCCGTTCTTGCCGATGGGCACCTGGAAATCGAGATCGTTGTAGACCTCGTAAGGCTGCGCGCGGCGCAGATCCCACGCTGCGCCCGTCGAGCGCAGCATCACGCCGGACATGCCCCAGGCTTCCGCATCCGCGCGGCTGACGACGCCGATATCAACGTTGCGCTGCTTGAAGATGCGGTTCTCGGTCAGCAGGCCCTCGATATCGTCGAGCACCTTGGGGAAATGGTTGGTGAATTTGTAGATGTCTTCGAGCAGAGCGGGCGGCAGGTCCTGATGCACGCCGCCGGGGCGGAAATATTTGGCGTGCATGCGCGAGCCCGAGGCGCGCTCATAGAACACCATCAACTTCTCGCGTTCCTCGAAACCCCAGAGCGGCGGCGTCAGCGCGCCAACGTCCAGCGCCTGCGTCGTGACCTGCAGCAGATGGTTGAGGATGCGGCCGATCTCGCAATAGAGCACGCGGATATAGGAGCCGCGCGGCGGAACGCCCAGCCCGATCAGCCGCTCGATCGCCAGGCAGAACGCATGCTCCTGATTCATCGGCGCGACGTAATCGAGCCGGTCGAAATAGCCGATGGCCTGCAAGTATGTCTTGTGCTCGATCAGCTTCTCGGTGCCGCGATGCAAGAGGCCGATGTGCGGATCGACGCGCGTGACGATCTCGCCGTCGAGGTCGAGAACGAGCCTGAGAACGCCGTGCGCGGCCGGGTGCTGCGGCCCGAAATTCAGCGTGATTCCGTTTTCTTCGACTTTCTCTGGCGCGGCGCTCACTTCGGAGTCTCCTTCGTCGCCTTCTCGTCGCCGGGCAGGATGTAGGGCGCGCCCTCCCATGGGCTCATGAAATCGAACTCGCGGAATTCCTGGATCAGCTGCACTGGCCGATACACAACCCGCTTCTGTTCGTCGTCGTAGCGCAACTCGACGAAGCCGCTGAGCGGGAAGTCCTTGCGCAGCGGATAGCCGGAGAAACCATAGTCCGTGAGGATGCGGCGCAAATCCGGATGATCGGCGAAGGTGATGCCGTACATGTCGAACGTTTCGCGCTCGTACCAGTTGGCGCCAGGATGCAGCGGCACGATGGTCGGCACCGGCGTGTTCTCGTCCGTCTGCAGTTTCAGCCGGATACGCGCGTTCCTCGTGAGGGACAGGAAATGATAGACGACGTCGAAGCGCTTCTCGCGCTGCGGCCAGTCCACGCCGCAAATATCGATCAGCAGCGTGAAGCCGAATTCGTCGCGCAGCGCCTTCACCACGCGCGCGATTTCGCCTGCCTCGATGTCCAGCGTCAACTCGCCGAACGCGAATGCCTGCCCGCGCACCGCGCCCGGAAGGAAGGCGGCGATCTTCGTGCCGAGTTCGCTCAAGTCCTGCGTCATCGCCTCACCGATCGATGTTGCCGGTGCGGCGGATCTTCCGCTGCAGCATCATGATTCCATAGACCAGCGCTTCCGCCGTCGGCGGGCAGCCCGGCACGTAGATATCGACCGGCACGATGCGGTCGCAGCCGCGCACCACCGAATAGGAATAGTGATAGTAGCCGCCGCCGTTCGCGCACGATCCCATCGAGATCACGTAACGCGGCTCCGGCATCTGGTCGTAGACCTTGCGCAAAGCGGGCGCCATCTTGTTGCACAGCGTGCCCGCCACGATCATCACATCGGCTTGCCGCGGGCTAGCGCGCGGCGCGAAGCCGAAGCGCTCCAGATCGTAGCGCGGCATCGACGCCTGCATCATCTCGACGGCGCAGCAGGCCAGGCCGAATGTCATCCACATCAGCGAGCCGGTGCGCGCCCAGTTGATCAGCGCATCGGCGGAGGCGACGAGAAAACCCTTCTCGTGCATCTCGGCCTGCATCTGCTTGTAATAGGGATCGTTGTCGGTGACGGGTGCGCCGCCTTCGACATTGCTGCGCGCTCCGCTGCCTGCGGGGATCACTCCCATTCGAGCGCGCCTTTCTTCCATTCGTAGACGAAGCCGACGGTCAGCACGCCGAGGAACGCCATCATCGACCAGAACGCGAAGACGCCCGTCTTGCCGAGCGTGATCGCCCAGGGAAACAGGAACGCGACTTCCAGGTCGAAGATGATGAAGAGCAGCGAGACCAGGTAGAATCGCACGTCGAATTTCATGCGCGCATCGCCGAACGCGTTGAAGCCGCATTCATAGGCCGAGAGCTTTTCGGCGTCGGGCTTGGACGGGGCGACGATGAACGGCACGGCCATCAGCACGGTGGAGAGCGCGCCGGCGACCCCGATGAAGATCAGGATCGGCAGATATTCGATCAGAAGGCCTTCCATGGCGTTTTCCTGGCTGGTCCGGAGCCAACGCGGCTTGGCGCTGTCGGACCGTTCGCGGGTGCAATATCGAAGCAAGGCCACCCGCGGGCAACGCGGGTTTAGACCAAGATTCGCCCGCGGAAAACAGGATTTTTCCGGGCTATTTGCGAGTGATTCTCGACAAGGAGATCCGGCCGCGACGCGGTGAACCTTCCGCAGCGGCACTGAGGCGTGAAGCCGTGACCCGGATGAAGTCCCCCTGCGCGCTGGCGCGCCTCGGGCGATCACCCTGCGCTGCTGCGCAGCGTAGGGTGGCGGGAGCGACGGGGCTCGAACCCGCGACCTACGGCGTGACAGGCCGTCACTCTAACCAACTGAGCTACGCCCCCGCGGGCGCCTCGCGGGACGACAAGTCCGGCGAAGGGCGCTCGATTTAGGTCGGGGTGCCCGAGGTGTCAAGCAGGCGCCCGCGCAATTGCGATTTGAGGGCCTTCGGACCGGCAATCCGCCCGGTTGCCCGCCCTATTGGCCGCCGGGCGACCGCATCAGCGGCGGCTGCTTGTGTTCGGGCCTGTTCGAGACCGGGGCGGGGTGCAGCTCCGTGGGATCGAGCTTGCCATCGCCGTTGCGGTCCATCTGCGCGAACAGGGAGCGGGCATTGGCCGCGAACTCGTCGAAATCGATATAGCCGTCATGGTTCCAGTCGACCAGCGGCGATGCCGTGGACTGGTCCGTGGCGAGGCGCTGCTCGTTCACGGCCCTGGCCTCTTCTTCGTCGAGCCGGCCCAGGTGCTTGTAATCGGCCTTGGCGAAGTCCGCCTTGAGGCCCGCTTCCAGTTCCGCGCGAGTCAGCGTGCCGTCGTGGTTGGCGTCATAGGCCGTCAGGATATCGACAGACGGATGGAACGGCGCATCCTGGTGTTGCGGGTGATGCGAAGGGGAACTGAACATCACGCAACCGGCCAAAGCCAGGGTCGCGAGGGCGGGAAAGAGGATGCGTGTATCCATCATGGTCAAACTCCGCCATCCGGCGCGGCATTCGTCAAGACCGCGCGGTGTTAATACAGGCCGCTGGTTCCCTTGACCGCGTCGAAGATCGCATCGCTGCGGTAGCCGACGCCCTTCTTGAACACCAGCGGCATCGCCTCGATCGCCGCGGGATTGCGCATCGGATCGCCCTCGACCACCGCGATATCCGCGCGTTTGCCCACTTCCAGCGAACCCACGTCGCCGTCGCGGCCGAGATAGCGCGCGCCGTTCAGGGTCGCGATCTTGAGCGCTTCGGGAAAGGTGAACCCCGCCTCGACCAGCAGCTCGACCTCGCGCTTGCCGGAGAAGCCGGGGATTACGCCGCCGTAACCTGTGGGATCGGTGCCGGCGAGCAAGGTGCCGCCAGCCGCCGCGAACATCCGCTCCAGTCTCATCAGCTTGGGGAAGATCACGGTGTAGGGCTTGTACGGTGCGAGGGTCGCGGTGTCGGCCCAGCGGTCTTCATAGGCTTTGCGCAACTCGGGAATGAGCATGTCGAGCGCGCGGGCCGGCGCCTCGGGGCGGCCGGGCGTGAAGGTCTCGAACACGGTGAGCGTCGACGTCAGCGCGACATGCTTCTTCACCAAGAGCGCGATCAGCGATTTGACGCCGGCGCTGTTCACATCCAGGTCGGCGAGCGCCTGCTGCGAACCGGCGGGGCAAAGGTCGGGCTTCTTGTCCTTGTTGAAATCCGTCATCACCCCGAAGCCGTGTTCGAGATTGTCGATCCCGAGATCCGCCGCTTCGCGATAGGTCACCGAACAGAGATGCCCGGTGATTTTCAGCCCGCGCGCATGCGCCGCCGCGATCGCCGCGGCCAGCTCGTCGCGCGTGATGTTGGTGTAGGCCTTGAACGACGTGGCGCCCTCGTCCGCCCAATAGTGCACGGTCTTCGTCGCGTCGTCCGGACCGGTCAGCACGTGCATCTGCAGGACAGGCAGGCCGGGGCCGTTGAGATAGGGGCCGGTGACATCGAGATCGGGACCGATCACATCGCCGCGGTCGATGGCACGCTTGAGTTCGATGTCGCCGTAGGGCGCCAGCGATCCGGCGGTTCGCGCCGTCGTCGTGCCGCCAGCGAGATAGAGCTTGGGAAAGGTGTTGAGCAGCGAGGCGTAGTAATGCGGCCCGCTCGTATAGAACAGATGCTCATGCACCATCACGAAGCCGGGCAGCAATGTCTTGCCG
>DATATK010000005.1:0-17768 GCA_036268825.1 Rhizomicrobium sp.
CCATGTCGCCGAAGTGTCCGTGAAGCTGGACGGCACGCTGAAGGTCGATCGCATCGTCTCGGCTGTCGATTGCGGTAGCGCGGTCAATCCCGATGGACTCAAGGCACAGATCGAGGGCGGCATCGTCTACGGGCTGACGGCAGCGCTCAATGACGCCATCACCATCGACAAGGGCGCCGTGCAGCAGGCGAACTTTCCGGACTACGAGATGGTCCGGCTCGCCGATTGCCCGGAGATCGAAGTTCATATCGTCGAAAGTGGCGCGGCATTGGGCGGCGCGGGCGAGCCGGGCGTACCGCCGGTTGCGCCAGCCGTCGCAAATGCCATTTTTGCCGCCACGGGCGTGCGTATCCGCGACCTTCCCATCCGGAATGCCTCCCTCGCCGCAACGGAAAAGAAGGCGGCGGGGTAGTAAGAACACCGCACTTCCCCACAAGAGGAAGAGTGCAAAGGAAATTCCATGCGTTGGGTTTGGGCTGGGTTGGGTGTTGTGGTCTTCTTGCTTCTCGCCGGAGCGGTCGCGGGTTATTGGCTCGTGATCGGCCAACCGTTCAGCTTCAATGCGATGCTCAACACCCAGGCGCTGGAGCAGATACCCGGGCATCCGCAGGTTTTGAGTTCGCTCGGCGCCCTCGACGGCACGATCCTCGACTTCCACTCCGGCAAGCTCGATGCCTACAGCCTCGCGGCGCGGCAGGCCGATTACGATCGCGCGCGGCGCAACGAGGCGCAGGTGCGATCATGGGACAAGTCCAAGCTCACGCCGCAGGAGCAGCTCTCGTGGGAGATCGCCGTCTGGAACGACGAGCGCGAGCTTGCAAACGAGAAATATCGCTGGCTGGGCGCCGACGGCTCGGCCTATCCCGTCAACCAGGCGTTCGGCATCCAGAAGGAGCTGCCGAATTTCTTGCTCTCCCAGCACAAGATCACCAACGCCAAGCTCGCCCATCGCTATATCGACCGGTTGCGCGCGATGGCGGCGGTGCTCGACGCGGTGAATGAAGACATCGCGCGCCAGGCGAGACTCGGCGTCGTCCCGCCCGATTTCGTGGTGGACGACGACATCGCACAGATTTCATCGTTGATCGCGGACGATCCGGCGAAGAACATCCTCGTCACCAACCTTGCGACCAAGACCGCCAACCTCAGCGATCTGTCCGCGCAGGACCGCGCGAACCTGATCGCCGATGCGACCGCCGCGGTGCATGACAGCGTCTATCCCGCGTATCGCCGGCTGATCGGCCGGCTGGGCGCGATCCGCCCGCTGGCGACGCACGACGCAGGGCTTTGGCACCTGAAAGGCGGCGACGCCTATTATGCCGACCAGCTCAAATCGCTGACCTCGACCGATCTGACGCCCGCCGAGATCCACAATTACGGCCTTTCGGAAGTCACGCGCATCACGGCGCAGATGGACACGATCCTGCGCTCCGTCGGCATGATCGACGGCACGGTCGGCGCGCGCATGGACCAACTCGCGCAAGATCCGCGCTTCGCCTACCAGAACACCGAAGCCGACCGCGCGAAGATCCTCGCGCGCTACAGCCAGCTTCTGCACCACGTGACGACATTGCTGCCGCAATATTTCGTCGACCTGCCGCACCAGCCGCTCGCCGTGCGCCGCGTGCCGCCTTATGCGGAGCAGGGCTCGGCCGGCGCCTATTACGAGCCCGCGTCGCTCGATGCGTCGCGTCCGGGCATTTTCTTCGTCAACATGCGCAACGTCGCGGAGACGCCGGAATGGGCGATGCCGACGCTCGCCTATCACGAGGGCATTCCCGGCCATCACCTCCAGCTCGCGACTGCGGCATCGATCCACGATCTGCCCTATGAGCGCCGCTTCAACTTCCTGCCGGCCTATGGCGAGGGCTGGGCGCTTTATGCCGAGCATCTGGCAAGCGACATGGGACTCTACAAAGACGATCCCTATGGCGATCTCGGCCGCTTGCAGGCGGAGATGTTCCGCGCGGTGCGGCTGGTCGTCGATACCGGGATGCACGCGCAGCACTGGTCGCGCGAGCAGGCGATCCAGTACATGCAGTCCACCACCGGCATGGCGAACTCCGACGTCACCGCCGAGATCGAGCGATACGTCGTCTGGCCGGGGCAGGCCTGCGCCTACAAGATCGGGATGAAGACCATCCTGGACCTGCGCGGGCGGGCCGAGGCCGAGCTCGGCCCACGATTCGATATTCGCCAGTTCCACAAGGTGGTGCTGGAAAACGGGGCCATGCCGCTGTGGCTTTTGCAGCGCAATGTGGACGCCTGGATCGCCCAAACCGAGGGCTTGCGCGGGCATCCCGCGCATTAACCGAGCCTTAACCTTGCCTTGCCGGGCCTGAAACGCCGCCTTACACTGAGTTTCGTGGCTGTCGTGGGGCGGGGACAATGAAGGGCAAGCTGTTGGCTGCCGGGCTGGTGCTCGGGGCCGTGCTGGCATCCGGCGCGGCGCTCGCGGGCGCGCCGAAGGGCGATGTCGCCTACTTCCAGGAGAAGAACATCTTCCACTCCGGCCTGCGCGACACGCACACAGTAGCGCTGACCTTCGACGACGGCCCGAACGCCAACACGCCCGCCGTGCTCGACGCGCTGAAGGCGAGCAACGTGAAGGCGACGTTCTTCATCGTCGGCCGCATGGCGCGGGCCTATCCCGACATCCTCGCGCGCATCGCCGCCGAAGGCCACCTGCTTGGCAATCACAGCGCGACGCATCCGCTGCTCGGCAAGCGCTACATCACCCATCCCGAGTTGCTGGTCGATCAGATCCGCCAGGTCGATGACGAGATCCGCCCGCTGATGCCGCCGGGCACGACGTTCTATTTCCGCGCGCCCTATGGCTCGTGGCGCTCGCAGCATGCCGCCGTGCTCAACGCCGATCCGGTGCTGCGCACCTATGTCGGCCCGGTCTATTGGGACGAGGGCGGCGACATCGCGATGAGCTCCGACGGTTACGTGCTGTCGTCGGCGGATTGGGATTGCTGGCACCGCCATTGGGACGCCGACACCTGCGCCAAGGGCTACCTGCGCGAAATCCGCCGCAAGAACGGCGGCGTCGTGCTGATGCATTGCATCCATCGCCAGTCCGCCGATCTTGTCGCCGCGGTCGTGCCGGTGCTGCTGGAAGAAGGCTACAGCTTCGTCCGCCTCGACCAGGTGCCGGAGTACAAGCAATACGAAACGCCCGCGCCGGGTGCGGCTCCGGTCGTGGCCTATGGCGGCTCGACGGCGATCGCGCGGTAGCTGGCTTAAATCCCGCCCCACCAGGTGTAGCCGAGGTCTTCCCAGTAGCCGCCTTTGCCACCGTTGATGTGGTCGAAGTTTTCGACCAGCTCCAGCCGCTCGACATATTTGGCCTGCTTGTAGCCGAGTTGGCGCTCGGCGCGGCAGCGGATGGGCGCGCCGTGGGGGATGGTGAGCGGGGCGCCGTTCATCTCGTGGGCGAGGATGGTCTGGGGATGCATCGCCTCGATCATGTCGAGGCTTTCGTAGTAGTGCAGCGCGGTGTTGCCGTTCGGGTCGCCGTTCACGTCGGCGTCTGTGTCGGCGCAATGGAACACGACATAGTTCGCATTCGTTTTCGGCCGCGCCAATGCGAGGACATATTTCAACGGCGTGCCGCTCCATTCGCCGATGCAGCTCCAGCCTTCAACGCAATCATGGCGCGTGATCTGGGTGCGCTGGGGCATGCGCTTGAGATCGTCCAGTGAGAGCGACAGCGGCTTTCCCACCAGCCCATCGACCGTGATGCGCCAGTCGCGGAAACCGTTGACGGCCATCGCTTTGTAATCCGCGGCCATGATGTCGGTGGCGCCGTTCGCCTTGAAGATCGGCGAGAGGTCGGCCTTGGTGAATTCCTGCGCCAGCGCGTTGCGGCCGGCGAAGGCGCGTTGCGCCGCTTTGGTTACGCCCTCGGCGCTGCCCAGGACTTTCGGCCACCAGGTGGTCTGTGAGAGATCGTAGCAGCCGCTGAGGAACAGCGTGCTCGCGGCCGTCGCGGTGCGGACGAGGAATTTGCGTCGATCGGACTTAGCCATTCTTCGCCTCCGGCTCGATCGCGTAACGCCCGGTGATCATCGAGCGGATGTTGTTCCAGGCGCCGGACAGGATCACCATGACGATGTGGACGATGAAGAAGCCGAGGAACGAGAAGGCGCAGATGAAATGGATCGTGCGCGCGCTCTGCCGCCCGCCGAACAGCCACGCCAGTGGCAGCGCGCTGTCCATCGTCGGCGACATGGTGAGGCCGGTGAGCACGACGAGCGGCCCGAGCCCGAAGATCACCAGGAAATAGGTCAGCTTCTGCAGCGCATTGTAATGCTTTGCCGCTTCCCCTTTGGGGAAACGCAGCCGCGCGTGATCGGCGATTTCCTGCGGCAGATGTTTCAGATCCGCGGGGGTCGGCAGCAGGTCCTTTTGCAGATGCCGCGTCCACCACGCGTAAAGCGCGAAAGCGAGGCCGTTGATCACGAAAAACCAGGCGAAGAAGAAATGCCAGTGTCGCCCCATCGCAAGCCATTGCGGGCCGGGGATCGTCGCCCAGGAGGGAAACCCACGCGCGGCCTGCTGGCCATTCACCATCGAGGCGCCAAGGACGCCGGTGGTGTTGAAGGTCCACGGGCCCACTTGCGTGAAGCCGTTGAGCGAACCGTCACTGTTCTGCATCGCGCTCATCGACAGCAGCGGATGGGTGAAGTTGGTGTATTTGCCCCAGGAAAGCTGCGGCGTGGCGTTGAAGATCTGCAACCCGCTCATCAGCATGATCGCAAGCACGATCGCGTTGGTCAAATGCATGATGCGGATCGGCAGCGTGTGCCGGTAGAAGAAGACGCGCTCCGCCGATTTGGCCCGCCGCTTCATCGCCCACATCACCAGCCGGACGAAAGCGGGCCTGCGCATCAACGCCATGAGCGCGCGATTGCGATACTGGGTAAGCCCGTCGCGCAGCTTTTGCGTGAATTTCATGCCCAGTCCCTGTGCCTGCCCCGGATTCGGTGCCGGGCGAATGATACACGTTTTGCGGGAATGCCGCCCGGCGCTATCCTTGCTCCTGTGTTCGCCAGGCGAGCCATGAACGTTACGCCGCCGCTGGATGGTTTCTGCGACCCCGTCCAGCTACGAAGTCCGAGCGCCCGCTGGGTCCGGACCCGGGAAACTTGTTCAATTAACGAATTGGTATCGAAACAAAGGATAATTTTAAGATATTGGTGGCACGATCCAAATTGCTGGGATTGAGTCTAAGTAATGGGACACACGCGCCTAAATCTTCGCGGGGTTACGACGCTGCTTGTCGACAGCGATCACTTCACCCGAGGGCTGATCGCGCAAATGCTGCGCGGCTTCGGCATGGAAGCGCCGACGATCCTGGACTCGGGCCGCGCCGCGAAGGCTCACATGACGCATCACTACCCTGATATCTGCATTCTGGAAGCCGTGTTTCCAGACATGGACGGCGCCGAGCTGATCCGCTGGATCCGCCGCCGCGACAAGAGCCCGCTGCGCTTCGTCCCGGTTGTGGTCCTGTCGAGCTACACCCAGCAGCGCCACGTCACGCTGGCGCGCGACGCCGGCGCCAACCTCGTGCTCACCAAGCCGGTATCGCCGCAGGTCCTCTACGATCATATCGCCTGGGTCGCAAAGGCGCCGCGTCCGTTCGTCGAGACCGGGACCTATATGGGACCGGACCGCCGCTTCCGCTCCATCGAACCGCCGGACGGCAGCAAGAAGCGCGAGACAGACTTCATCGAAGTCGACGATTCCGCCCAGCAAGAAGAAGAACAACAGCCCGCCGAAAATCCGGGCAGCAAAAAGGCCGCCGCACAATGAAGCGCAATGCCAAGATGATTCACTTCCCGACCACGCGCCTGACCGAGCTCGCCGCGCGCTCCGGCGGCATCACGCGCGAGCAGGCGGTCGAGGAGGCCAAGAAAAGCGTGGAGAGTTTGCGCGATCTCGCTCTCGAAACCATCGAAGCGGCGATCCGCGCCATCGAGGCCATCGCCTATTCGGCGAAGCGCAACTGGATGTCGCAAGCCGACATGAAGGAAATCCTCATCCAGTCCGACCATGTCGTCACCATGGCCGCCACCTTCGGCTTCGATGCGCTGGAATGCGCGGTGAAAAGCCTTTGCGACGTGACCGATGGCCTCATCACGCGCGAGTCGGGCGAGGCCGCGCCGATCATCGTGCACGTGCAGACTATGCGCCTGCTCGCCCCCGGCAGCGCCGTGCTGACCGATGAACAATCGCAATATCTGATGTCAGAGCTCAGTAAGGTGCGCGAACATTTCCACTTCGCGCCGCTCTCCGTCGGCGCGAAGTCCGACACCAGCCCGCCGGAAATGGCGCAGTAGAGTCTACCCAATCGGCTCGTCGAACATCAGCGCGCGGACGTAGCGGACGGGCGGGGAGCCGTATGCCGTCACGGTGTCGTGGTAGTGCTTGAGGTTGAAGCCCTTGCCCCAGCGCGTCTCGGTCTCCTTGCGCAGGGCGTGGTGCTCGGTGAGGCCGACGAAATAGGTGGGGAGCTGGCAGGAGGAAAGCTCGGCGCGGATCCATTTGCCGGCGGCCTCGCTGTCCTGCTGGAAGGCTTTCACCGTCATCAGCTCGATGGCCTCGTCGCGGCTCATAGCGTCGACATGGATGGCCTGGTCGAGGATCGCGTTCAGGATCGAGCGCAAATCGAGTTTCAGATGCACCAGCCGGTAGAGCGGGTCGCGGTCGAGGAAGCCCTGTTCGGCCATCATGTCTTCGGCATAGCAGGCCCAGCCCTCGATGAACGGCCCCGAGCCCAGCACCGCGCGCAGCACCGAGGGATACTGGTTCGCGTGCCAGAGCTGCACGTAATGCCCGGGCATCGCCTCGTGCACGATGAGTTCGTCGATGCTGCGGGAGTTGTATTCGCGCAGGTAGGAGTCGGCCTCTGACTGCGTCCAGTCATCCGGGATCGGATCGACGGCGACGAACGTCTCCTGGCCCTTGTCCAGCGGGCCGGGCGAGGAGCAATAGGCGCCGGAGACGCCGCGCTTGAACTTGGGCGTCTCGATCACCTTCACCGGCGAGCTGGGCAGCGTGATCAGGTCTTTCCTGCGCACGAAGGCGGTGGCGGTGGCGACGGCCTGCTCGCAGGCGCCGACGAACCTGTCCCGCATCGGCCTGTCCGCATAGGCGATTTCGAGCGCGGCGGCGATTACGGCCTGTTGCTCGTCGTCCGTCGGTTTGGCGGGCGTGGGCGGGGCGCCCTTGCGGCCGGACATCACCCCGCGCGCGATCTCGTACATTTGTGCGCGGGTGGCGGCGAGCGCCGCTTCGGCGTTGGTCCGGATTTCGGCGCGCGTCATGGGCGAGTTCAGCGCGAAGACGAGCTTCTCGTCATAGAGCTTTGCGCCGATGCGGAAATCGCCCTTCGCGTTCGGCACCAGCGTCTTGTCGAGCCAATCCTGATGCGTATCCACGGCGACGTTCAGCGCGGCGGCCGCATCTTCGAGCTGCTTGCGCTCGTCGCCGGAGAGCGCGGAGGCTTGCGACAGGATCTGGTCGTCGATGATCGTGTGCAGGCCCTTGTTCTGCCTGGCGACGGTTTCGGCATGGATCGCCGGCACGCGGGCCGGCACAAGCTGGGCGCGAGCCTGCTCGAAGATCGCGGGAAGCTTCGCCATGCGCGCCGCGGCGGAGCGCAGCCGGTCGGGCAAAGGCGCGAAGTCGCGCGCCATCACCGTATAGAGCGCGTTGCCGGCGAGGCCGTTATAGACGTTCGGGTCCCAGGCCCATTCCTGGAACACTTCGTCGTGCCAGATTTCCGATTCAAGGCGGTTGGCCAGGATCGCCGCGTCCACCTGGTTGGCGCGCGAAAGTTTGGTGCGGTCGAGCGCGGTGAGCTCGGTGAGGACACCGCGCTGGAAATCGGTCTGGGCTTTGCGGCCGGCGGGGCTTACGTCGTCCAGTTCGTGATCGAAGCGGTGATCGCCGATCTGCGTGGCGCTGACGGGGCTCAGCCGGAGCGAGCCTTCGAGCCAGCGCTTGCCCAGGTCGGAGAACGACACATCCGTGGGCGTCAACGGCTCGGTGGACATCGGCGCATCGGGTGCGGCGGCAAAAGCGGGGGTGAGCGCGGTGGCGCCCAGCAGCGCGAGCGTCGCGCGGCGCGAGAATTTTACGAACACGCAGGTCACCTCGGGATTCGAAACAAGCGGGCCTCAAGCCTCCCTCCATCGCACCTATAGATCAAGCGGCTATTGCGCCGGCCCGCGCACGGCGGCACGCTGGGGCAAGCGGGCATAGGGGGAATCGATGCGGGTTTGGGCATTCTGCGCGGCGGCCGCGCTGATATTGGCGTTCGCCGGCGACACAGAGGCGCAGGCGCCCGCGAAGGGCGGCCTGTCATTCACGATCTCGTTCCCCACCGCCCAAAGCGCCAAGCCGCTCGACGGCCGCATCATCCTGCTGCTCTCCACCGACACGACGAGCGAGCCGCGCGATCAGGTCGAGGCCGACCGCTCGCTGAAATCGCCCTATATATTCGGCCTCACCGTCGATGGCTTGAGGCCTGGGCAGCCCGCGGTGATCGACGGGGCGGCATTCGGTTGGCCCGCGCGCAGCCTCGCCGATGTGAAGCCTGGCGATTACACCATGCAGGTGGTGCTCAACCGCTACGAGACGTTCCACCGCGCCGACGGCTCGGTCGTGAAACTTCCGCCCGACATGGGCGAGGGCCAGCAATGGAACAAGAAGCCCGGCAATCTCTATTCGAAGCCGGTGAAAGTGCATGTCGATCCCGCGCATCCGGCGCAGATCGCCGTGGTGCTCGACCAGACGATGCCGGCGATCCCGCCCAAGGCGGATACTGAATTCGTCAAGCATGTGATGATCAAGAGCGAGATGCTGTCGAAGTTCTGGGGCAGGCCGATGTATGTCGGCGCACATATCCTGCTGCCCTACGGGTTCGACAAGCATCCCAACGCGCATTTTCCACTGATGGTGTTCCATGGGCATTTCCCGGACGACATCTCCGAATTCAGCACCACGCCGCCGGACGCGAACCTGAAGCCGGATTATTCCGAACGCTTCCATCTGGCCGGCTACAACCGCATCCAGCAGCAAGAAGCGTATGCGTTCTACAAGAAATGGATCTCGCCGGGCTTTCCGCGCTACATCGTGATCGAGATCGAGCACGCCAATCCCTATTACGACGACTCCTACGCGGTGAACTCCGCCAATCTCGGCCCCTATGGCGATGCGCTCAACAAGGAGCTGATCCCGTATATCGAGAAGAAATATCGCGGTCTCGGCCAAGGCTGGGCGCGCTTCACCTATGGCGGCTCGACCGGCGGGTGGGAGGCGCTGGCGACGCAGGTATTCTATCCCGACATGTACAACGGCAGCTTCGCCGCATGCCCGGACCCGATCGACTTCCACGCCTATACCGTCGTCAATCTGTATGCGGACAAAAACGCCTATGCGCTGACCGGGCAGGCCGCCAGCGTCGAGCGCCCCGCGATCCGCAACTATCTGGGCGAGGTGTTCGCCACGCAGCGCGACTCCAATCACATGGAGCTCGCGCTCGGCGATCACGGCCGCTCCGGCGGGCAGTACGATATCTGGCAGGCGGTGTTCGGCCCCGAAGGCGCGGACGGCTATCCCAAGCCGATCTTCGACAAGGTGACCGGCGACATCGATCCCACCGTCGCCATCTATTGGCGCGATCACTATGACCTCACCAACATCGTCGCGCGCGACTGGAAGACGCTGGGCCCGAAACTCGCCGGCAAGATCCACATCTATGTCGGTAGCGGCGATACCTACTATCTCAACAACGCCGTCTATTTCGCGCAAGCGAGCCTGGAGCGCCTGAAGAGCCCGGCCTATGGCGGCGAAGTCGATTACGGCGACCGCGCCGAGCACTGCTGGAACGGCGACCACAAACTCGCCAACGCCTATTCGCGGCTGCACTACGACACGTTCTATCTGCCGAAAATTCTCGCCCGCATAAAGGCGACGGCACCGAAGGGCGCGGATCTGACGAGCTGGCGGTATTGAGAGGCGAACGAAGATGGCTTGCCGGGCGTAGCGCGCGGCAACCAGCCCAGGCTTCGCCCTTCGGGCTACGCCGGGCAGGCGTCGCTTCGCTGGCGCGTAGCGAAGCCTGGCGGATGGGGTGAGATTCGAACTCACGGGACCCTTGCGGGCCCGCCGGTTTTCAAGACCGGTGCCTTAAACCACTCGGCCACCCATCCATAGTTCATCACTAACCGCACGTACTTGCCCGGATTTATGCGGCATCGCAAGCGGGCGCATTCGCTCGCGTGGGTATCGAAATTGCCCGTAGACTCTTAGGAAATTGATGACGCAAACTCCCGGGAATTATTACCGAGGTGAACCATGGCTACCGGCGAACGCGGATTGGTAATATCCAATCCTATTAAGATCGACGGCGATACCATGTATTCCGAACATAGCTGGTTGGACGAACAGGAGCTTCGGTTTTCGCTTTTGTTTTGGGATAAGCTAGATTTCCCCGACAACAACTTCATTTCGTCGTGGGGTGGTCAAGGATCAGATTTTTTACAGAAAGCCGGAGTACTAAACAGGACGAAGGTCCGATTTCAAGGCTCAGAAAATGCTGGAAGCGCGCTTATCAAGGCACATTTGGGCGCGTTTCGGTTCTTGGACGAGAGGGAACCAGGTGTTTGGAGTCTTGGCTCAGGGCGGAATTCTCTAGTCTTTCCAGACCAAGATTTGGACGCTGGGAGGGGAGCGCTTTTTCGTCTTCATCAGGCAATACCGGTTCCTGACAAGGATGTGCCACTCGCTGACGTGCTGGAATTTCGAACCAAGCGGCGCGACGAGTTGTTGGCGTTACGTTATCACTTGGAAGGAGTCTACGAACGGATCATCAATGCCGGTGACGGCGACCTTGCTATAAACCGAGAAACTGAAACACTTGAAACAGCGATCGCAGATCACATCAAAACGTCCAAAGAGACCGGCTTTCGGCTGCGCCTGGCAGACATGGACGCTGGCCTTAATCTTTTGAGCATTGCGGCTGGCGGATTCGTCGCATACAAAACAGGTCTACCTCTTTTGTCAGGCCTTTTGAGGGGCGCTGTATCCGGGCTTTCCATTGATATTGGTGCCGGGCTAAAGCGACGGAAGCCGGTCGCAACGCCATTCCAATATATTTCGTCATACAATAAAGAGCTTTTTTGAGCTTCTGGCAACAGCCGCCAACCGCTCACACGCTGTCGATCTCTTCGCGCAGCATCTCCAGTTCCAGCCAGCGCTCTTCCGTCTTGGCCAGCTCGCCGTGGAGTGCACCGAGCTTTTCGGAGGTGGCGGCGAAACCTGTGGGGTCGCGCGCGTAGAACGCGCCGTCCGCCATTTTTGCCTGCAGCCCGCCAATCTCCTTTTCCAGCGTGGCAATGCGGGCGGGGAGGGTTTCGAGGGCGTGCTTGTCGGCGAAGGTGAGTTTGCGTTTGGCGGGCTCGCGCGGTCTGGGCGTTCGCGACGCGGCCTTGGCGGGGCGCGGCAAAGGCTCGATCTCGCGCGCGGCGACGCCTTCGCCACGTTGCGCGACCATGTCGGTGTAGCCGCCGGCATATTCGGCGAAATTTCCGTCGCCTTCCGCCATCAGCACGCTGGTCGCGACGCGGTCCAGGAAGTCGCGATCGTGGCTGACGATCAGCGCGGTGCCGGGATAGTTCGCGATCATCTCTTCCAGCAGGTCGAGCGTTTCCAGGTCGAGGTCGTTGGTCGGTTCGTCCAGCACCAGCAGGTTCGACGGCGCCGCCATCACCTTGGCAAGCAGCAGCCGCGCCCGTTCGCCGCCGGAGAGCACGCGCACCGGCGTGCGGGCCTGCTGCGGCGTGAACAGGAAGTCCTTCATATAGCTGACGACATGGCGCGCCTCGCCGCCGACATGCACAATGTCGCCGTTGCCGCCCGTGAGCACGGCGCTCAGCAGCGTCTCCGGATCGAGCATGGCGCGGTTCTGGTCCAGCGCGGCCATCGTCACGCTGATGCCGAGCTTGACGTTGCCGGTGTCGGGGGCGAGGCGGCCGGTCAGCATGTTGATCAGCGTCGTCTTGCCCGCGCCGTTCGGCCCCACGACGCCGACGCGGTCGCCGCGCAGGATGCGCACCGAGAAATCGCGCACGATGGCGCGCTCGCCATAGGTCTTGGAAATCTTCTTGGCCTCGATGACACGCGTGCCGCCTTCTTCGCCTTCGGAGATGCTGATCTTCACCTGGCCGGTGACCTGAAGCTGCTCGCGCCGCCCGCGCCGCAATGCGCCGAGCTTGGCGAGCCGCCCCTGGTTGCGTTTGCGCCGCCCGCTGACGCCGTAGCGCACCCAGTCCAGCTCCATCGCGATCTTGCGGTCCAGCTTGTGGCGCTCGACTTCCTCCTGCGCGAGCACGTCGTCGCGCCATGCTTCATAGGCGCCGAAGCCTTGCTCCAGCCGCCGCGTCTGCCCGCGGTCGAGCCAGATCGTGGCGCGCGAGAGATTCTGCAAGAAGCGGCGGTCATGGCTGATCAGCACCAGGGCGGTGTTCATCCCGCCGAGTTCACGCTCCAGCCACTCGATGGCGGGCAGGTCCAGATGGTTGGTCGGCTCGTCCAGCAGCAATATATCGGGCGAGGGCGCCAGCGCACGGGCCAGCGCCGCGCGCCGCGCTTCGCCGCCGGACAATAGCGCAGGATCTTCCGCGCCCGTGAGGCCGAGTTCGCCGAGCAGGTAATGGGTGCGGTTGGAATCGTAGCCTTCGCCGAGCCCTGCCTCGACATAATCGCGTGTGCTGGCGAAACCCGACAGGCTGGGCTCCTGCGGCAGGTAGCGGATCGTGGCGCCCGGCTGGGCAAAGCGCGTGCCGGCATCCGGCTCGACCAGCCCCGCCGCGATCTTGAGCAGGGTCGATTTGCCAGACCCGTTGCGTCCGACCAGACACAGACGCTCGCCGCGGCCCACAGAGAGCTCCGCGCCCTCGAGCAACTGGGTGTTGCCGAAGCGCAGGTGGATATCGCGAAGGAACAGGAGCGGCGCGGCCATGCGGGTCCATACTGGCCGCACACCGCGCTTGCAACCGCGGTTGAGCGGGCGGGGCGGTTACACTATCCTCCCTCGGAATCCAGCTGGGGATTCGTCCGCGTGTTCCGTATCTTGCGTCAGGGCCTGGCCGTCGCCGCGCTGGCCGTGCTGGTGGCCGCGTGTTCGACCGCGCCGCCGGAGCGCATCACCCACGGCGCCGTGCCGCCCAGCGCCGGCATCTACAAGATCGGCGAGCCCTATCAGATCGACGGCACCTGGTATTATCCGCGCGAGCAGCCGGGCTACGACGAGACCGGCGTGGCCTCGTGGTACGGACCCACCTTCTATGGCCACCACACCGCCAACGGCGAGATGTATGACGGCACGCAGATGACTGCCGCGCATCGCACGCTGCCCATGCCGGTCAATGTGCGCGTGACCAATCTGGAGAATGGCCGCTCCGTGGTGGTGCGGATCAATGATCGCGGGCCCTATGCCAAGGGGCGAATCATCGACCTGTCCGAGGCCGCGGCTCGCGCGCTGGACGTGACCGCCAAGGGCACGGCGCGGGTGCGGGTGACCTATCTGGGCCGCGCCGACCTGGAGGGCGGAATGCCGCCCGATCTGACGCCGCCGGACATGGTGACCGCCGTCAAGGCCGCCCCGACGCGCAAGGTGGATACTGCGGCGCTGGATATCGTGCCCGGCATGCCGGCCGCCACGCCGCCGCTGGTGGCCGCGCTGCCTTTGCCCGCGCCGTCGGCGCTGATTCCGGCACCCAACACCGAGCCGACGGGGCAGGTGACGCAGGTTCCGGTTCCCGCGATGACGCACCTTTATGTGCAGGCCGGCGCGTTCTCGACCCAGGCCAACGCGCAGCGGATGAAGACGCGGCTGGCGGCCGCAGGCGATGTTGTCATTTCGCCAATCGACAGGGGCGGCCAGCGGCTTTATAGGGTGCGTTGCGGTCCCTATGACGACGTCGAGTCGGCGGATGCGGCGCTCGCCCGGCTGAACGGGCTGGGCAGCAACGACGCACAGATCGTCGTCGATCAATAGCTGAGACCGCCCCTTAAGGAGACATCATGCGGCGCTTTCGTCTTTTCGCCATCGCTTCGGCGTTCGCGAGCCTCATCGCGGTTCCCGCGCTCGCCAGTCTCGACACCACCGCCGAGCACGCGATCCTGATCGACTCGGATTCCGGGCAGGTGCTTTGGGCGAAGGATGCATTCACGCCGATGCCGCCCGCGTCGATGAGCAAATTGATGACGCTCGAGCTTCTGTTCCAGCGCCTGAAGGATGGCCGCGTGAAGCTCACCGACACGTTCCCGGTTTCGGAGCGCGCATGGAGCACGCAAGGCTCGAAGATGTTCGTGAAGCTGCGCGACCAGGTTCCGGTCGAGGCGCTGATCCGCGGCATCATCATCGATTCCGGCAATGACGGCTGCATCGTCGTCGCCGAAGGTCTCGGCGGCACGGTCGAGAATTTCGTCAAGATGATGAACGCGCGCGCCAAGCAGCTCGGGCTCAACCAGTCGCACTTCGTCAACCCGGACGGCTTGCCCGATCCTCCGGGCCAGCTGATGTCGGCCGCCGATCTGGGCAACCTGGCGCGTCACCTGATCAGGGATTATCCGAAATACTATCCCTATTTCGGCGAGCATAGCTTCACCTGGAGCAACATCACCCAGAACAACCGCGACACGGTGCTGAGCAAACTGCCCGGCGCGGACGGCCTCAAGACCGGCCACACCGACGCCGCGGGCTACGGCATCACGACGTCCGCGGTGCAGAACGGCGAGCGGCTGATCCTGGTGCTGAACGGTTTGCGTTATCCCGACCTGGACAAGACGCCGCCCGCGCACCAGGACTGGGTTGCCGGCCAACGCCGCGGCGACGAGGCTGCGCGCATCCTCGGCATCGCGTTCCGCGAATATCGCCACTACCAGCTGTTCAAGGGCGGCCAAGTCGTGGGCAACGCTACCGTCTGGCAAGGCCAGAGCGATACGGTGCCGCTGAAACTCGCCGGGCCGCTGTCGGTGACCATGCCGGTGGATTCGCATGCGGGGTTGAAAGTTACGCTGCACTATAGCGGCCCGATCCACGCGCCGATCGCGAAGGACCAGCAGGTCGGCACGCTGAAGATCAGCGCGCCGGATTTCCCCGACCAGATCGTGCCGGTCTATGCGGCGAACTCGGTCGGCAGCGCGGGCTGGTTCGGGCGCATCTTCCTGGGCTTGCGCGCACTGATCTCGCCCAACCATTCGGGACAATGACGGCACGCTTCATCACGCTGGAAGGCGGCGAGGGCGCGGGCAAATCCACGCAGGCCAAGCGGTTGGCCGCGGCGCTGGACGCGCGCGGCATCGCCAGCATCGTCACCCGCGAACCGGGCGGATCGCCGGGCGCAGAGGAGATCCGCAAACTGCTCGTCGAAGGCGAACCCGGCCGCTGGAGCGGCCTGACCGAGACGCTGCTGGTCTTCGCCGCGCGCACCGATCACGTCGCGCGCACCATCAAGCCCGCGCTCGCGGAGGGCAAATGGGTGATCTGCGACCGCTTCGTGGATTCCACCTACGCCTATCAGGGCGTCGGCCGCGGCATCGACCGCGAGATCATCCGCCGCATCGAATCCGCTTCCGTCGGCGATTTCAAACCGTCGCTCACCCTGATCCTCGACCTGCCGGTCTCCGTCGGCCTCGCGCGCGCCGGCGCACGCCACGGCAGCGAAACCCGCTTCGAACAATTCGACACCGCATTCCACGAAAAGCTCCGCGCCAGCTTCCGCGACATGGCCAACCGCCACGCAGAACGCTGCGTGCTGATCGACGCAAGCGGAAGTGAAGACGAAGTCGCGGCACTGATTTGGAAGACCGTCGAAAGCCGTTATCTCTGATGGCCAAGCGCGCAAAACCGGAAGAGATCATCGAGACGGATCGCATGGACGGCCAGCCGCATCCGCGCGAGACCTTCGCGCTGATCGGGCAGGACGTGCCGCTCGGCCGCGCGGCGCGCGCGATCCGCGCGGGCAGGGTGCCGTCGGCGTGGCTGCTCACGGGCCCGCCCGGCATCGGCAAGGCGACGCTGGCCTATCGCATCGCGCGCTATCTGCTCGCCTATGGCGCGACGGATCGCGGGCCGGAGGATTTGTCGGTGCCGGCGAACGATCCCACTGCAATGCAGGTGGAGGCGGGCGCGCATCCGGGATTGCTGGTGCTCAAGCGCGGCATCAATGCGAACACCGGCAAGCTGATGACCGTGCTCGGCGTGGACGAGATCCGCAGGCTCGCGGGATTCTTCGGCATGACCTCCGGCGCCGGCGGCTGGCGCATCGCCATCGTCGACACGGCGGACGACATGAACGACGCCGCGGCCAACGCGCTTCTCAAGGCGCTCGAAGAGCCGCCGGCGCGCGCGATGCTGATGCTGCTCGCCAACGCGCCGGGGCGATTGCTGCCGACGATCCGGTCGCGCTGCCAGCGCCTCGACCTGCGGCCGCTCGGCGAAGCGGAACTGACGAAGGAGTTGGAAGACCGCGTGCCGGATCTCGCCGCTAAAGAACGTGCCCAATTGGCGCGGCTGGCCGGCGGATCGCTCGGCGCGGCGCTGTCGCTGGCCGGCGAAGATGGCCTGGCGATGGCCGAGGAAGCCGACCGGTTGATCGACCGCGCGGCCTCGCCCGATCTCGCTGCCACGCTTGCCTTGGCCGAGAAGCTCGCGCGCACCACGGACGGCGTGGAGAATTTCGGCCGCTTCCTGATCGAAGTGCTGACCGACCGCATCCGCGCTCGCGCGCTCACCGGCGCCGTGCGTCTCGACCGCTGGACGACGCTGCTCGAACAGCTCAAATCCTCGTTCATCCGCACCGATGCGTTGCATCTGGAGCCGCGGCAGACGATCCTGTCCGCTTCCCGCGCCATCACCACGGCCGCGCGGGGCCGCGCCCTCTGAGAGTGCCATGCTCGTCGACAGCCATTGCCATCTCGATTTCCCCGAATTCGCGCCCGAACTCGACGCCGTGGTGGCGCGCGCACGCGAAGCCGGCGTCGGCACCTGCGTCAGCATCGGCACGACGCTGGAGAAATTCCCGCAGGTGCGCGCCATCGCCGAGCGCTTCCCGGACGTGTGGTGCTCCGTCGGCATCCATCCGCATGAAGCGGAGACGGAGTTGCTCAGCGATGCCGTGCCGCTGATCGCGCTGGCGCAGCATCCGCGCGTCGTCGGCATCGGCGAGACGGGACTGGATTTCTACTACAACCACAGCCCCCGCGAACCGCAGATCGCGAACTTCCGCGCCCACATCGCGGCGGCGCGCGAACTCAAGTTGCCGCTGATCGTCCACACCCGCGACGCCGACGACGACACCATCGCGGTGCTGGAGGACGAGATGGGGAAGGGCGCTTTCACGGGCCTCATCCACTGTTTCACCGGCACGCAGATGCTGGCCGGCGCGGCGTTGGAGATGGGATTCTGCATTTCGGTTTCCGGCATTGCCACGTTCAAGAAGTCCGAGGAACTGCGCGCCGTGCTGAAAACCGTGCCGCTGGATCGTCTGCTGGTGGAAACCGATGCGCCGTATCTGGCGCCGATGCCGTATCGCGGCAAACGCAATGAGCCGTCGTTCGTCGTGAACACCGCTGCAATGCTGGCGGAGCTTAAAGGCGTGAGCGCCGATGAACTGGCGCACGCGACGACCGACAATTTCTTCCGTCTGTTCAGCAAAGCGAAGCGGCCGGCATGACCCCTGAAG
>DATATK010000006.1:0-2467 GCA_036268825.1 Rhizomicrobium sp.
CGATTGCTCCGGTTGCGGTGGCAGCGGCGCCGATAGCGGCAGGCGAAGGGGCGCCGGCGAAGCGGGAAGGGCCGCATCCCGGCGCGGTGACCTCGCCGATGGTGGGCACGGTGTATGTCGCACCCGAGCCGGGCAAGCCGCCCTTCGTGAAAGTCGGCGACACCGTGAAGGAGGGCGATACGCTCCTCATCGTCGAAGCGATGAAGACCATGAACCCGATCCTCGCGCCCCGCGCCGGCAAGATCACCGAGATCTGCATCCGCGACGCCCAGCCCGTCGAGTTCGGCCAATCGCTGATGATCCTGTCTTGACGATGCTCACTCCGCGCCACCTTCCATTCGTCATGGCCGGGCTTGACCCGGCCACCCAGCAAGCCCGCGTCCGCGGGCGCATGACAAGCTGTGAAAGATGGCCGGCTCGGGGGCCGGCCATGACGGAGTTCATTTCGTCCGCGCCTTCGCGAGTTCTTCGATAATGTTCGAAAAAGTCCTCATCGCCAATCGCGGCGAAATCGCGCTGCGCATCAATCGGGCCTGCAAGGAGATGGGCATCGCGACGGTCGCGGTCCATTCCACCGCCGACGCCGACGCGATGCATGTGCGCCTGGCCGACGAAAGCGTCTGCATCGGCCCGCCCGCCGCGACGCAATCCTATCTCAACATCCCCGCGATCATCGCCGCCTGCGAGATCACCGGCGCCGAGGCGATCCATCCCGGCTACGGCTTCCTCTCCGAGAACGCGCGCTTCGCCGAGATCGTGCGCGAGCACGGCATCACCTTCATCGGCCCGACGCCCGAACATATCCGCATGATGGGCGACAAGATCACCGCCAAGCAGGCCGTGAAGGACCTCGGCATACCGACCGTCCCCGGCTCCGACGGCGCGGTGTCGGACGAAGAGGCTGCGCGCGTCGCCGAAGGCATCGGCTATCCGGTTCTCATCAAGGCCACCGCCGGCGGCGGCGGGCGCGGCATGAAGGTCGCGAACACGCCGGCGGACTTGTCGCTCGCCCTCTCCACCGCGCGTCACGAAGCCAAGACGGCGATCGGCAACGACACCGTCTACATGGAGAAATATCTCGGCAAGCCGCGCCATATCGAATTGCAGATCCTGGCCGACAGCTTCGGCAAGGTGATCCATCTGGGTGAGCGCGATTGCTCGCTCCAGCGCCGCCACCAGAAGGTCTGGGAAGAGGCCGGCTCCCCTGCCCTCAACGCCGCGCAGCGCGAGGAGATCGGCGCCATCGTCACCCACGCGCTCAGCAAGCTCGGCTATCTCGGCGCCGGCACGATCGAATTCCTGTTCGAGGAGGGCCGGTTCTATTTCATCGAGATGAACACGCGCCTGCAGGTCGAGCATCCCGTCACCGAAGCGATCACCGGGATCGACATCGTGCGCGAACAGATCCGCATCGCCGCCGGCGGCGCGCTGGAGATGAAGCAGGAAGACGTGACCTTCTCCGGCCACGCCATCGAGTGCCGCATCAACGCCGAGAACCCGTTCACCTTCACGCCCTCGCCCGGAACCGTCACCACCTTCCACGCGCCCGGCGGCCTCGGCGTGCGCTTCGACAGCGCGCTCTACACCGGCTACCGCATCCCGCCCTATTACGACAGCCTCACCGGCAAACTCATCGTCCACGGCAAGAACCGCAACGAATGTTTGATGCGCCTGCGCCGTTCGCTCGACGAGATCGTCGTCGGCGGCATCGAAACCACCATCCCGCTGTTCCAGGCGCTCGTCCGTGAACCGGACATCATCAACGGCGACTACCACATCCACTGGCTCGAACACTGGCTGGCGAAGCGGAAGACGTAGCGGTCGCACACGCCATGCACGGTCACGCGCCCGTCACGTCCGAGCTTCTGCTTCGCGCCTATGCCGAGGGGATATTTCCCATGGCGGAGCGGCGCGAGGCGGAGTCGCTCTATTGGGTGTCGCCCGATGCGCGCGGGATTTTGCCGCTGGACGGTTTCCATGTGCCCCATCGCCTCGCCCGCACCGTGCGCAGCGGGCGCTTCGCCGTCACGTTCGATACCGCGTTCGAGGAGGTGATCCGCGCCTGCGCCGCGCCGGGCCGCGGCGACCGGCGGCAGAGCTGGATCAACGACGAGATCGTGCGGCTCTACACGGAGTTGTTCGCCATCGGCCACGCCCATTCCGTGGAATGCCGGCGCGACGGCGCGCTGGCCGGCGGGCTCTACGGCGTGAGCCTCGGCGCGGCGTTCTTCGGCGAGAGCATGTTCAGCCGTGAGCGCGACGCGAGCAAAGTGGCGCTGGTCCATCTGGTGGCGCGGCTAAACGCGGGCGGCTTCACGCTGCTGGACACGCAGTTCCTGACCGATCATCTCTCGCAATTCGGCGCGGTGGAGATTGCGAAGGAAGAATACCTGGAGCTGCTGTATCCCGCGGTGGAGAAGTGCGCGCATTTCTAGGCCTGCTTCACCCTCCCCTTGAGGGAGGGTCG
>DATATK010000007.1:0-14687 GCA_036268825.1 Rhizomicrobium sp.
TGCAAGATCTGGTGCAGAACGCTATTGTCATGCCGCATGGTGTTGCTCGCTTCCCTGTCCAAAACGTCGCCAAACGCTTGGAACACAGAAGAATCAACGCCATGCGCCTTGTCTACAAATTTAAACCGGACAGCCGTGGGCGCGTCCCGGCCACCCATATCCGCGGTTTGAGTTTCATGTGACTGAGACGGTGGGTATGGATGGCCGCCACTGGGGCGGCCATGACGATGAGGGGTGTGGCGGATAAAAAAATGGCGCGACCCCTTTTCCGGATCGCGCCACCGTGTTCGTAACGTTCGTTACGCCGCCGCTTCGCGCCGCGGCCGCTGTGCATACTTCCCGTATTCCAGCCGCGCGATGGTGCGGTTGTGGACTTCGTCGGGGCCGTCGGCGAGGCGCAGCGTGCGCTGGCTGGCGTACATGCGGGCGAGGCCCGGATCGGTGGTGACGCCGCCTCCCCCCCAGGCCTGGATCGCGTCGTCGATCACGCGCAACGCCATGCGGGGCGCCGCGACCTTGATCTCGGCGATCTCCGTGCGGGCGACCTTGTTGCCGACCTTGTCCATCATGTCGGCGGCCTTGAGCGTCAAGAGGCGGCACATGTCGATATTGGTGCGCGCTTCGGCGACGCGCTGCTCCCACACCGAATGCTCGGCGATCTTCTTGCCGAAGGCTTCGCGCGTGAGCAGGCGCTTGACCATGATCTCCAGAGCGCGCTCCGCAACACCGATCGTGCGCATGCAGTGATGGATGCGGCCCGGCCCGAGGCGGCCCTGCGCGATCTCAAAGCCGCGGCCTTCGCCGAGCAGCAAATTCTCCACCGGCACGCTGACGTTTTCGAGCAGCACTTCGGCGTGGCCGTGCGGCGCGTCGTCATAGCCGAACACCGGCAGCATGCGGATGATCTTCACGCCGGGCGAATCCATCGGCACGAGGATTTGCGACTGCTGGGAGTGGCGATCCTTTTCCGGATCGGTCTTGCCCATCACGATGGCGACCTTGCAGCGCGGATCGCCGACGCCCGACGACCACCATTTGCGGCCGTTGATGATGTAGTTGTCGCCCTTGCGCTCGATGCGGGTGGCGATGTTGGTCGCGTCCGACGAGGCGACGGCCGGCTCCGTCATCAAAAACGCCGAACGGATTTCGCCGTTGAGCAGCGGGGTCAGCCACTTGTCCTGCTGGTAGGGGCTGCCGTAACGCTCCAGCACTTCCATGTTGCCGGTGTCGGGCGCGGAGCAGTTGAACGATTCCGACGCGAAGCCGACGCGGCCCATCATCTCGCAGAGCGGCGCGTATTCCAGATTGGTGAGGCCGGCGCCGTGTTCGCTCTCGTTGAGGAACAGGTTCCACAGGCCGGCGGCGCGCGCCTTCTTCTTCAGCTCTTCCACGACCGGCACGACGATCCACGGATTGCCCTTGTCGCGGGCGTCCTGCATCTGTTTGGCGTAGACCTCTTCCGCCGCATAGATATGCGCCTCCATGAAGTCGCCGACGCGCTTCATCCATTCCTTCTGCCGGGGCGAATAGTCGAAATCCATGAGTTCCTCCGAAGGGGCGCTCGGCGCGCCTCGTTTTTCAATAGCGTTGGGCCGGGACTGTAGCGGGGCCATGATGGGGCCACTAGCCCTATCTGGTGTTCTCGTCTTGTGCTCACCGCGTTTTTTTGCGATCATGCGCCTCATGACGAACCTGGCCGACCTGCTCAAGCTTCCCGCCACCGAACGCCTCGAACTGATCGAAGCGTTGTGGGATAGCCTGGACGCGGAGATTCAGAAGCTTCCACTAACGGATGCGCAGAAAGCGGAAATCGATAGACGGCTGGCTGCGTATGAAAAGGACCCGTCAGCAACGCTGGATGCGGAAACGGTCCATAAGCGGCTTTGGGCACTGGTGAAGTGAGCCGCGAAGTCCGGTACTTTGCGGAAGCTGCCGACGAGTTGGCCGAAGCTGCCGATTGGTACCAGGCGCAGGAAACCGGGCTCAGCGCGAAGTTCATGCAGGCTTACCAGTCCACGCTGGAGGCCATCGAGCGCTTTCCATTTTCATTCCCTGTTGTTCGCAAAACCGTGCGGCGCGCCGTCATGCAACGATATCCTTACGGTGTGATGTATTTGGTCACGGACGCGCATATCGTCATCGTTGCCTGCTTCCACAGCAGCCGCGATCCGGCCATCTGGCAATCGCGCGTTTGACAACCCGCCGCCCGCGCGGCAAGCACCGTTCATGCTGCTGTGGTCGGGTCTGTTTTTCCTGCTTTTGGGCGTCGCGTCGTTTGCCGGGGACCGGCGGGCGGCGCATTGGGTGCATGCGCATGTCCACCGCCGCGTCCACCGCCGCCTCGCGCGCACGACCGATTGGGCGAAGGGCGCGCACTGGCTGACGATCTCGATCGTCGCGCTCGCGCTCTCATGGTGCTGGCTGCGTTTGGTGGGTGAGGTGTGGTGGGTGCGGGACGTGTTCCGCGCGGCGGGCGCGTTCCTCGCAAGCCTCGCGGCGGGAAGCCTGGTGCTGCACATCCTCAAGATCGTGGCGGGCCGCCGCCGCCCGCGCGACGAGCTGGAACACGATCTTTACGGCTTCCGCCCCTTCCGCTTCGACACGCAGCACGATTCCTTCCCCTCCGGCCATGCGATGACGATCTTCTGCGTCGCGGTGATCGCGGCGGGCGTGTTCCCTCAGCTGTGGCCGCTGTGGTTCGCGGTGGCGCTCTACCTGGCGCTGACGCGGGCGTTCATGACTGCGCATTTCTTCAGCGACGTGTTCATCGGGGCGGGGATCGGGCTTCTCGCCAGCCGCGAAATCGTGCTCTATCTCTTTCCCGCGCTCTCACAGCCCTGGTTCTGATGCTCGACCTCATCCTCGATCCGCGCACCTGGGAAAGCCTCGCCACGCTGACCGTGCTCGAGATCGTGCTGGGCATCGACAATATGCTGTTCCTGTCGATCATCTCCGGCCAGCTCCCCGCGCGGCAGCAGCCCTCCGCGCGGCGCATCGGCCTTTCCATCGCGCTCGCGATGCGCATCGCGCTGCTGACGGCGATCGCCTGGGTGATGTCGCTGTCCACGCCCTTCGTCACGCTGTTCCAGCAGGGCATCTCGTGGCGCGACGTGATCCTGGGCGCCGGCGGATTGTTCCTGATCTACAAAGGCACCAGCGAGATCAACAAGCTGATGACCGGCGAGGAGGATTACCGCAAGAAGGCGGCCGCGTCCTTCGCCGCGGTGATCGTGCAGATCGGCGTGTTCGACCTCATCTTCTCGCTGGACTCCGTCATCACCGCCGTCGGCATGGCGGAGCACCTGGCCGTGATGATCGCCGCCATCGTGCTCGCCATGGCGCTGATGCTGGTCGCGGCCGGCCCCGTGTCGCGCTTCATCGAGCAGAACCCCAGCGTCAAGATGCTGGGCCTCAGCTTCCTCTTGCTCATCGGCGTCGCGCTGCTCGCGGACTCCGCGCATTTCCACATCCCGCGCGGCTACCTCTACTTCGCCGTCGCGTTCTCAGGACTGGTAGAAGCGTTCAACCAATTCGCGCGGCGCAGGAACCGCAAAACATAGCCCGGCGGCGAGGGGCGGAGCGGTGGACAGAATATGAAGCAACTGTCTTATACTAAACATTCGCAATAATGGAGGCAGCGTGGGGACTGCTATAACACTGGAAGTCGGCGGCATGACGCTGGACTACAGCAAAAACCATCGCGGCAACGACCACGGGCCGCTGTTCCAAGATAGCGATAGACAGCGCTTCCACTCATATGAAGTTGTGCGCAGAGCCGGTGCGGATGATGAAGACAATGAACAATCCAAGCCTGTAGGCTTTAGGCGGACACTCGGCGATACAGTACCGCGGCTAAAGCTACTCGGTTATTCCATCGAATCAGCCGCTGAAGAATATGCTGCGGTTTGCGAAGCTGTCCTAGAAGACCGCGAGTTCTTCGAACAGGAGGGTTTGCAAACCACGCTTGATATTATGTCGTTCATTGAGTTTCGAGCCTTTGTGACCACTCACGCATTGGCCGATTTGAGTGACGAATTTGTTTCGTTGGACCCTGTGAAAATGCGCGGACGTTTCACGGACGATTCTCAGAATCAGCGCCTTCCACATTCCTCTATGGACGAAACGGTTGGATATTCAGAGCTAAGTCATTTTGGCAATTTGATCGGCGTACTTCATCCCTATCATCTTCTGGTGTTGTTAGCGGAAAATGCCAGCAACAATCATCTTTTCGTTGATTGGCAATATGGTCCACTAGTTGAAAGTGGATGGGCTAAGGAAGAAGTTTTTGTTGCCGACGCAAAGAGGGGTGAAACCTTTCTAGTTGCGACCGAGGGAAGTTCTGATGCTTACGTCTTACGTCATGCCTTCAAGTTACTCGCGTCTGGGATAGAAGATTTCTTTCGGTTTATTGATGTGAGCGAGAGGCATCCATTCCCTGGGACTGGTAACCTGCTGAAATTCGCAGAAGGCTTGGTCAAAATTGACGTTCAAAACCAAATCATTTTTCTCTTCGACAATGACGCGGAAGGCGCGGAGACACATCAAAGGGTGGTTGCGTTAAATTTGCCCGGCAACATGCGGTCTTTGGTCTTGCCCGAAACTGATGAGTTTAAGTCGTTCCCAACGAGAGGCCCTGACGGAGTCGCTTTGTCCGACATTAATCGCAAAGCCGCATCAATAGAATGTTACTTAGATCTCGTAAGGCCCAAGCTTCCGGCGCCTCAAATTGTTTGGACGAACTACCGGAAGGAAACGGATACCTACCAAGGAGCACTAGAGCAGAAGGAAGCGTATACGAAAGCGTTTCTTCATCAAACTTCTGCGACTGTTGAAGATCGAAGTTATGATTTCAGCAAAATCGCGCTCGTTCTGACTTCGTTGACTCACGAATGTTCAGGCATCGCACAGTCCCAGCGAACCATCGGCTAAAAGCGGCCAGAGCTGCGAACAAAATACAGCAAGTTATTCATGGACCGCTTGGCGGGCAAATGCGCCGGCCGGGGTGGGCGTCGCGCCTGCCCGTGAGGATTGGCGCCCCGCTAGCGCTGCACGATGGTCCGTGCGCTTTCGACGACTTTCTTCGCGCCCTCGCCGTCGCCTTTGCGGAGCGCTTCCATGTCGACCGGCACTTTCACGCCGCGTTGCGCTGCCGGGCGTTCGGCGATCTTGTCGATCCAGCGCTGGAGCGCGTCCAGCCCGTCCATCGACACGCCGGACCACGGATAGGTCCGCACCCAGCACCAGTTGGCGATGTCGGCGATGGAATAATCGCCGGCCAGCCATTCGTTGTCCGTAAGGCGCGTGTTCAGCACCTCGAACAGGCGGCGGGATTCGTTGCGGTAGCGGTCGATGGCGGGCTGGTAGACTTCGTGCCAGTAGCGGCCGAACACATTGGCCTGCCCCATCATCGGGCCGATGCCGCCCATCTGGAACATCAGCCATTGGGTGACGAGGCTCTTGCCCTTCGCGTCCTTTGGCATGAGCTTGCCCGTCTTCTCGGCCAGATAGAGCATGATCGCGCCGGATTCGAACACCGCGAAATCACCGGCGTCGCGGTCGACAATGGCGGGGATGCGCCCGTTCGGATTGATCTTGAGGAACCACGCTTCCTTCTGCGCGCCCTTCATCAGCTCGATGGCGTGCGTCTCATACGGCAGCTCCATCTCTTCGAGCGTGACGGAGGCTTTCCAGCCGTTCGGCGTGGACGAGGTGTAGAGGTCGATCATTCGGCTTGTCCTTTGGCGAGGAATACGGGAACGGAGATGGCGTCGGTTTCCGGCGGCGGCGGCATGTCGGCCTCGGCGCGGCGGCGGTCGATGTCGGCGCGAAGCTTGCGCTGGTCCGCCTCCTTGAGCGGATAGCCCAGCATGACGAGAAGGCTGATCGCGAAGAAAAACACCGGCAGCAGCACATAGACCAGCCGCAGATGATCGATCGCCGCCGGCGCGTTGTGGATGCGGGGATCGAAGCCCAGATAAGACAGCATGCCGAAGGCCAGCGCCACCGACCAGCCGATGCCGAGCTTCGACGTCATCGACAGGAAGGAATACATCACGCCGGCGCGCTCGGCGCCGTTCTCATGGGTGTCGGCGTCGGCGACGTCGGCCATCAGCGAGCGGATCAGGAAAGCGGGCGCGGCATAGTTGGCGCCGGTGATCGCGACGAGGACCAAGGCCGCCATCGCATTGCCGGGCGGGATGAAGAAGAGCAGCGGCCCGGTGGCGATGCCGTAGACATAGGCCGCGATCAGCGCGTGGCTCTTGCCGATGCGCCGCGACAGCGCGATCCAGACCGGCGCGAAGACCACGCCGGAGAGGAAATAGGCGAGCAGCAGCGTGCCGCCGAATTTCGGCAGCGCGAGCCCCAGCGCCGCGAAATAGAGGAACATCGCGCCGCGCGCGCCCTGATTGGTGGATTCGACCAGATCCGCCGCCATGACGCGGCGGATGGCGCGGTTCTTGAGCAGGAAGCGCAAGGTCGGCAGCAGGCCCGCCTGGGTGGAAAGCTTGACCGGCGGCTCGGGCACCACGGCGAGGCACAAAAGCGTGCTCGGCACCAGCGTGGCGATCGAGAACACCGCCATCGCCATGACCTGCGTGGAGAGCGGATAGCCCTTCGCCTCCAGCACCGCGGGCAATACCAGCACACACATCATGCCGGCCACGGTGAGCGCCTGGGCCCAGCCATAGATGCGCGACCGCTCGTGATAGTCGCCGGAGATTTCCGAACCCCACGACAGATGCGGGATCACCATCGCCGACCAGCCGAGATACATGATGAACAGGCAGACGCAGACATGCGCCACGCTGACATGCCCGCCCGGCACGAAGGCGAGCCACAATCCCGCCGCCAGGACCGGCATGCCGATCGCCATCACCGGGCGGCGGCGTCCGAAGCGCGTGCGCCAGCGGTCGCTGATATAGCCCGCCACCGGATCGATCAGGATGTCGAAGATGCGCATGAAGCCGAAGATCGCGCCGACCGTGGCGAGGCTGAGCCCGATCTCGCGGGAGGCGTAGAAGTTGGGCAAGTGCACCACGATCGGCATGCCGACCGCGGCGAGCGGAAAAGCGGGAAGCACATAGGCGAGGATGATCCGCCAGGGCGTGCGCGCGGGGTTCGGCATGGCTGGCCTCACGCCGCGCGGAAGCGTTGCACGAAGGGCCGTTCCTCATCGATGCACGCCTTGAACGACGGCCGCTCGTGGACCCGCTTCATATAGGCAGCGAGATGCGGCCAGCGTGCGGCATCCAGCGTCTCGCCCGCATGATCGAAATTGACCAGCATGGTGCCGACGGAAACGTCGGCGATTGTGAATGCGTCACCCACGAAATAGTCGCGACTGCCGAGTTCGGTTTCGAGGTAGTCGAACAGCGGGGGCAGCTTCTCGGTCAGCGTCCGGGCGCAGATCGCCTCGTCCGCCTCTGCACGCATCATCTTCTTGACGATGCGCTCGAAGAACAGGCCCGGCCCGATGGTCTGCGCCAGGATGGAGTCCGCATATTCTTCGTACCAGAGCGCGCGGGCGCGCTGCATCGGATCGCTGGGATAGAGCGGCGGGTTCGGGAATTTATGCTCGAGATAATCGCAGATCACCGACGAATCCGGCAGCGTGTTGGGCTCGGGCTGATCGGTGTCGCGCAGGACGGGAATGCGCTTCAAGGGTGAGATGGCAAGGAATTCCGGCGGCGGCTTGAACGGGCTGACCTGCTCCAGCGAGTAGGACACGTTCTTCTCCGCCAGCACGACGCGTACCTTCCGCACGAACGGCGACACCGAGCCGCCATAGACGATCAAAGCCATGGTCTTCTCCCAACCCGCGTCTTCGCGCGGTGGTGACAGGTTGTCAGAGTTTTCGATTGCAAGGCAAGTGTTTCCTCCCCCGCCGTTGCGGGGGAGGAAAATCAAGCCGGCGCTTCGACCTTCAGCTTCGGCTCCCGCTCCGCCGGCAGGTTGTCATACATATCGGCGATCAGGTCCGTCTTCCGCGTGCGGAATTTGGGATCGTCCCACAGGTTCTGCCACTGCGCCGGGTCGTTGCTCAGGTCGTAAAGTTCGCCCTCCGAACCATCGTATTTGATCTTCGTCCCCACCGCGGCGAATTGCGGCCAGTATTCCTCAAGCCCGTTCGGCTGGCCCGCGGTGGACGGCTCGTAGCGCGTGAGCACATAGCCGTCGCGATAAATCGAGCGGAAATGAAAGCCGTAGCCCGGGAACTGGCTGTCCCATTCGCACAGCGCGCGCTGGCGCGAGCCGTCTTCAGAGACCGGCAGCACCTTGCCCTGCATCCACGGCGCCGGTTCGACGCCCGCGATGGACGCGAAGGTGGATGCCAGGTCCACCTGCTCCACCGGCTGCGCGACAGCCGCCGGATTCACTTTCGCATTCGGCGCCGGCCGCCAGATGAACGGCAGGCGCATCAGCGCATCGACATGAAACGGGCCTTTGTAGACGAAGCCGAAATCGCCCTGCAGCTCACCGTGATCGGTGGTGAAGAACACGTCGGTGTCGCCGTCCCAGCCGCGCGCCTTCACCTGCGCCATCACGCGGCCGACGGCATCGTCGATCAATTCGTTCATCACATGGGTCTTGGCGTTGATCTCGCGGATATTATCATCGCTCAATTGCTGCGGCGTGAAGTTCATCGGCCCGCCTTCGATGTTCGCGAACTGACCTTCGTAATAGGCCAGCCAATGCGCCGGCTTCTGCGCCAGCACCTTGCGGATCGCATCGGGCGAACCCGGGTGCCCCGCGGGCAGCGGCAGGTCGCGCCAGTCGCAACGCTTGTTCTCTTCCTTCGGCGGATCCCACGGGTGATGCGGATCGGGGAAGCTGAGCCAGAGGAACCAGTCGCCGTCCGCGTCCTGCTTCTTCAGCCAATCGACCGCCAGATCGGCGAGCCAGTCGGTGTGATAGAATTCGCGCGGGATGATATTGTTCGCGGTTTCCGGCGCACCGGTATCGCCGCCGGGCGTGGCGTTGAGCAGCGGCACGACGGCGTTGAAATATTCCGGATGGTTCGCCTTCATCCAGTTGCCGTAATGCGCGACGGGCTGGCCGCGGAAGCTGGGGATGTGCATCGCCTGGATCGCGTAATCGAAGCCGCGCCACGCGCCGGTATCGTTCTCGCGCTCGCGCACCGTCTCGCGCCACTTTCCGCTCGGATCGAAAGCCGGCTCGAAATGCGCCTTGCCGATCAGCGCGGTCTTGTAGCCCGCTTTGTCCTTCAGATATTGCGCCACGCTCGGCGCGCTTTCCGGCAGCGGCACGCCGTTGGCGAAGACGCCGTGGGTGCGCACATATTGCCCGGTGAGCATGGTCGACCGCGCCGGCATGCAGACGGTGTTCTGGTTGTAGGCGCGGGAATAGTTGATCCCCGCCTTGGCCAGCGCATCGATGTTCGGCGTGCGGCAGAATGCGTTGCCATTGCAGCCGAGCGAGTCGTAACGCTGCTGGTCGGTGGTGATGAAGAGAATCTTGCGGCCCATGTCAGTTCTCCAATGCCGTGGCGTCGAGCATGCTTTTGACCGTGGCTTTCGCCGCGTCATCCAGCCGTGCATAGGCCGCGCGCAATTCGGTGAGGCACTTCATCTGATATTTGAACGCGCCCTGCGTGTAGGGCCGCCCGAGCAGCGAAACGGTGAACGTCTCTTCGCCCTTCGACACCGCGTCCAGATTGGCGATGAGGAATGGAAAATAGATTTCGCCCGCTAGCGCGAGCAACCCCTTCACCGCCGGCGCGAACCCTTCGCGCCATTCGCCGTCCACGCCGGACGCATCGTCCAGATTGGCGATCCAGCGCCAGGTGAACGGAAACTCCGCGCGCATCAGCTCCGCCGGCGTCGGATCGACGGCCAGTTGCGAGAGCTGCCCGAACCAGCCGAAATCGGCGAGCGACGGCCGGCTGCCGAACAGGTAGTTCTCCTCCGTCACATGCGCCTCGAACAGCGCGAGGATGCGGCGGGCGCTGTCCTCGATCACCGGCGCGTTCTCAGGCGTGCAGCCGACAATCGGCATGCGACCGACCTGCCGCGACCGGAACATCGCGGCGGCGTCGAGCACGGCCTGCCGCCCGCGCCCGCGCAGCCGGTCGAAAGCGAGCCACTCGCTCATCTGTTTCTGGTCACGCTCGCGAAACCAGCGGTAATGGAACATGGCCTTGGTGCCCCACTCATCCGCGAAATCCTCCAGCAGATACGCGATGAACGCGGCGGCGGGATCGCGCGGCACAATAGAACGCTCGGGGTGCAAGCGCTCCAGTTCGAAGATCATCGGCGTGGAATCGTTGTGCCACGAACCATCGGGATACTGGATCACGGGAATGACGGGCGCCTTCACATGTTTGAACACGCGATCGTCGCCCATCTCCATCTGCCGCCAGATATACGGCAGGCGTCGATAGCGCAGGATGGCCCGCATCTTCATCGAATAGGGCGAACCGAGCCCGCCATAGATCGTGTAGGCGCTCAAGACGCGAGACCCGCGCCACAGCACAGCAAGGACGTGCGCTCCAATCCGGCCTCGCGATGGTAATGCGCCGCGAGATAGTCCGGATCCTGCGTCATGTTCAGGAACGCCTCGCGCGAGGGATATTTCACGCACACAACCTCATCCCAGTCGTTCGCCGCGGCGTCGCCGATCATCACGAATTTCTGCGGCCCGGCCCAGACCACGCTGCCGCCGCGCTTCATCACCTGCTGCAGCGCGACCATGCCGTAGCGCTGATAGGCGTCTCGCCCGCTCAACCCCTCCTTCGCCTCCGCGTGGTCCGGCGCGTATTCCGCCTTGGCGCGGTATTTGAGCAGATTGACCATCACCATCGGGCCTTCGGGGCCCTTCTCGGCCATGGTCAATATCTGCTGCTGCGTCGGAACGATCGTCATTGCGTTTTCCTTTGGCCCGGCTTAATCTGAATTGCCATTCAGATTTAGCACTCCGCCATGCCAGCCGCAAGCGCCCGCAAAAAGCAAGCCGAACGCTGGGCTTTGCCCGCCAGCCAGGCCCGCAGCCGCGCGACGCGTACCCGCTTGCTGGCGGCCGCCGAGCAGGTCTTCGCGGACAAGGGCTATGACGGCGCCAAGATCGCCGATATCGCCGAGGAAGCGGGCTGCTCGGTCGGTGCGGTCTATTTCCGCTTCAAGGACAAGAGCGCGCTGTTCTCCGCCATCGCGGAATCGTTCATCGACGACGCGCGCAGCGGCCTGCCTTTCCTGCTCAACGGCGCGGGCGGCGATTCCGAAACCATCATCCGCAGTTTCGTCGCCGCGACGGCGGCCAATTTCCGCAAGCATCGCGGCTTGTTCCGCGCCATCGTCGAGCGCGGGCTGGACAATCCGCAAGCGATGAAAACCATCTTCGGCTTCCGCGAGGAATTGGCCGCGTCGCTCGAAACCGCGCTGCAAGGCGGCCGTGCCGCGCGCCTGCCCATCCGCGTGATGACGCAGATGGTCTACGGCTTCCTGATCGCGGGCGTCCTCAACAAGGACGCGCCGACGAAGATCACAGACGCGCAGGCCATCGGCGAGCTCGCCAATGCCTGCGTCGCCTATCTGGAGCGCGCGCGATGACTCTCAGCTTCGATCTGTTCTGGTCGTTCCGCAGCCCCTACTCCTATCTCGCGACACCGCGCTTGCGCGAAATGGAGCGCGACTGCGATCTGGCCGTGAACGTCCGCCCCGTCTATCCGCTCGCGGTGCGCACCGCGGAGTTCTTCGACCGCGTCCCTCCGCAATGGATCCCCTATCTGATGCGCGACACCTATCGCACCGCACAGATGCTCGGCCTGCCCTATCGCTGGCCGCGCCCCGATCCGGTGAAGATCGATCCGGCTACGCGCCACGCTTTGCCCGACCAACCATACATCCATCGCCTGACGCGGCTCGGCTGCGCGGCGGCGGAAGCGGGGCACGGCCTCGCCTTCCTCGACGAGATCAGCCGCACCATCTGGTCCGGCGAGATCGACGGCTGGAACGAAGGTGACCATCTCGCCAAGGCCACCACCCGCGCCGGGCTCGACCTCGCCGCGCTCGACGCGGAGATCACGAACGATCCCGGCAAATACGAAGCGATCATCCAGGAAAACCAGAAGGCCCACGAAGCGAGCGGCCATTGGGGCGTGCCGACCATGGCGTTCGAGGGCGAACCTTTCTTCGGCCAGGACCGTCTCGACGTTCTGCTCTGGCGCCTGAAACAACGCGGGCTTGCACCGAGGACACGCACATGAAACGCATCGCGCTCGTCGTTGTCGCCATCGTGCTCGCGCTCTTTATCGCCGGATGGCTCGCCGTCCTGTCGCCCGAAGTCGACGTCTGGCTCTACAAGCAGGCCGCCGCGCGCGCGATGGCCGCGCCCGATGCCGCGCTTGCCGCGCCGAACGAATTGTCCGTGCTGCTCGTCGGCACCGGCTCGCCGCTGCCCGACCGCAGCCGCGCCGGGCCGAGCACGCTGATCGCGGCGGGCGACTCCTATTATGTGGTCGACACCGGCCTCGATTCCGTCCGCAACCTGCTGCTCTGGCGCGTACCGCTGGCCAAGGTCGCGGGCGTGTTCATCACCCATCTTCATTCCGATCACATCGGCGAACTCGGCGAGCTCCGCCTGCAGACCTGGGTGGCCGGGCGGCGCACGCCGCTGAAAGTTTACGGCCCGCCCGGTATCGAACGCGTCGTCGCCGGATTCAACGAGGCCTATGCGCTCGACAGCGGTTATCGCACCAAGCATCACGGCGCCGCGTTCCTGCCTCCCGACGCCGCCGCGCTCATCGCCGTGCCGGTGCCGGCGGATTCCACCGTGCTCAATGAAGGCGGCCTCAAAGTCACGTCCATCCTCGTCGATCATGGCCCGGTCAAGCCGGCCTATGGCTATCGCTTCGACTTCCACGGCCGCAGCGTCACGGTCAGCGGCGACACGGTGGCGGACGAGAACCTCGCTCACGCCGCCTCCGGCACCGACGTTCTGGTGCACGAAGCGCTTTCGCCGGAACTCGTCGGCATTCTGGGCGCGGCGATGACGAAAGCAGGGCGGTGGCGCGCGGCGAAGATCATGCATGACATCCCGGGCTACCACACCAGCCCCGTGGAAGCCGCGCGCATCGCCAACGAAGCGCATGCCAGGCTTCTGGTCTACACGCATCTGCTACCCATCCTGCCGGACGCGATCGCCGAACGCGCCTTCCTGCGCGGCGTCTCCGCTGTCAGGCCCAACGGCGTGGTGCTGGGCTATGACGGGTTGCTCGTGCGTTTGCCGCCGAACAGCAGCGACATCGAGCAGACGTCGCTGAAATAATTATCCTCCCCCGCTTGCGGGGGAGGTGCCGAGCGAAGCGATGGCGGAGGGGGTAACTCGGCAGAGCCCGACTTTCCCCCTCCGTCTCACTCGCTACGCTCGTGATCCACCTCCCCCGCTATGGCGGGGGAGGATAAGAACGCCGCGCGCGGAAAAACTCTCTCAACATTTGCCCCGCGCCGTCCGCGTCCCCGGCGCGCGACACGAGCGGGCGGTGATGGCAGGTGGGCTGCTTGAAGAAGCGCGGACCGTTGAGCACCGCGCCGCCCTTGGGGTCCTCTGCCGCGAAGACCAGCCGCGACACGCGCGCGAGACTCATCGCGCCTGCGCACATCGCGCACGGCTCCAGCGAGACGAACAGGCTCGTGCCACCCAAACGTTCGTTACCGAGCGCGGCGGCGCCGGCGCGCAGCACCAGCATCTCGGCATGGGCGGTGGGATCGCGGCGCTCGACGATGCGGTTGCCGTCCTGCGCCAGCACGCGGCCGTCGGCGCCCAGCAGCACCGCGCCGACCGGCACCTCGCCCCGCGCCCCGGCGCTTTGCGCTTCGGTGAGCGCCAATGCTATGGCTTCCGCGTCATCCATCCCGTCAGGCCCATCGCTTTGCCCAAGGATACCACGCAAGCAGGCGAACGCCTGACAAAGATCATCGCCCGCGCCGGCATCTGCTCGCGCCGCGACGCGGAGAAGCTGATCGAAGAGGGCCGCGTCAGCCTCGACGGCAAGACCATCACCGAACAGGGCACCCGCGCCACGGAGCACCAGGTCGTCAGCGTCGACGGCAAGCCGCTGGGCGAGCCCGATCCGACGCGGCTGTGGCGCTATCACAAACCCTCCGGCCTCGTCACCACGCATCGCGACCCCGAGGGCCGCATGACGGTGTTCAACAACATCCCAAAACATATGGGCCGCGTCGTCTCCGTCGGCCGGCTGGATTTCAACTCCGAGGGGCTGCTGCTGCTGACCAACGACGGCGCCCTCGCCCGCCGCCTCGAAATGCCGGCGGCGGGCTGGACGCGCAAATACCGCGTGCGCCTGTTCGGCAAGGTGACGCAAGCCGATCTCGAAAAGCTCGCGATGGGCCGCACGATCGACGGCGTCCACTACGGCCCCGTCATCGCCGACCTGGAGCGCAGCAAGGGCATGTACAGCTGGGCGCAGGTCAGCCTCACCGAAGGCAAGAACCGCGAGGTCAAGCGCCTGATGGAGTCGCTGGGCCTGCGCGTCGCCCGCCTGATCCGCATCCAGTTCGGCCCGTTCCATTTGGGCCAACTCGCCGAAGGCGCCGTCGAGGAGATCGCGCCCAAAGTCTGGCGCGCACAGCTGGAGGCCGGGAAGTTGGTGGAGTAAAAGCAAGAGATTCACACAGAGGCACAGAGCCACAGAGAAAAGCGAAAAAGGG
>DATATK010000008.1:0-3395 GCA_036268825.1 Rhizomicrobium sp.
CGAAAACGCCGAAGGCGTTTTCGGGAAGGGGCTCAGTCCGGGACCGTTGAATGAGCCCCTTCCCGAAATCTGCTCCGTAGATTTCGACCCTCCCTCAAGGGGAGGGTTTGGACTGTTGTTGCTCATGGCGCCTTCGTTACCCGGTAGGCGGTGATGTGCTCGCGCCGGCCGCGGGAATAGTTGAAGCCGGAGAAGCCGTCGACAGCGCGTGCGGTTGCGTGCAGCTGCTTGAGGCGGGTGAGGAACTTGGCCTGTTCGTGGTCCTCGATCAGCGCGAGGCCGCCGGTGCGGGCGGCGACTTCGGCGGCGCCCTTGCCGGACTGGATCTCCGTGTCGGTGCCGAGCAGGAAGACCAGGCTGGGCTCGACATAACCGCCGAGGATCACGGGCGGATCGCCGGGCAGCCTGTCGTGCGCCACCATCGCGGCGGCGCGCGGGCTCATCCAGATCTGCGGCACGCGCGGCGCCATCCCCCAGATGATCAAGGGATAGAAGATCACCGCCGCCGCCACGGCGCAGAGCGCGGCATACATCGTCTCCCGCCGCAGCAGGAACAGCACCGCGGCCACGCCCGGCAGGAAGCCGAGCGCCGCGCCGGCGACGAGCCAGAAATTGATCCCGTTGCCAAAGAACAGCGGCGCGACGATGGGGATGACGGTGAACGCCGTCACGCCGAGGAAGAACTGCGCCGCCGCCAGATAGCGCAGCACGCGCTGCCAGCGATGTTCGACTTCGGTCGTCGCGCGCATCGCCCACAGCGCGCCGAGGAATGCCACGGCCGGATAGGCCGGCAGGATGTAATGCGGCAGCTTGGTCGGCACGAGCTCGAACATCGCCCATGCCGCGCCGCCCCAGGCGAGGAGGTAGCGCAGCGCCGGATCGGCGCGGTTGGCGATGCCGTTGCCGATGCCGGGCAGGGCGAACAGCGTCGCCGGCCACAAGGTCACGCTGGCGAGCGCAAGATAATAGCCGGGCGGCGCGCCATGGCTTTCCTGTCCGCCCATGATCTTGGCGGCGAGGTCGTGGCCGAGCGCCTGCTTGTAGAAGTCGCCATGGCTGATCAGCGCGATGGCGATGCCCCAGGGCAGGCAGATCACCAGGGTCAGGATGATCCCCGGAATGGGATGGATCGTCTTGAGCCACTTCCAGTCCCGGTCCCACAGCGAGACCGCGACGACGGTGACGGCGAGCACTGCCAGGATGATCGGGCCCTTGATCATCACGCCGATGGCGAAGGCCAACCATCCACCCATCGCGAGCCAGAGGCCGGGCGGCGTCTTGCTTAATCGGTCCGCCAGATACGCGCGCATCAGGAGCGCTTGCGAGCCCAGCACCGTCGCGAGCAGCACCGCGTCGGTCTTGGCGATCTTGGTCTCGGCCGTGAGCGAGACGGTGAAGCCTATGAGCGCTGCGGCGATCAGCGCCGTGGGTGGCGGGGCAAAGGCACGCGCGCACCAATAAGCGAGGAACACCGCGATGAAGCCCCCGATCAGCGAGGGCAGGCGATAGGTCCAGATCTCGTTATAGGGCGGCTTGGAGAGCGCCAGCGTCGAGGCGGCCTGCATCCAGTAGATGCCGACCGGCTTCTTGTAGCGCGGGCCGACGCTGTAGCGGATGTCGACATAGTTGCCGGTCTCGATCATCTGCTTGGAGGCCTGGGCGAAGCGGCTCTCGTCGCGGTCGAGCGGGGAGAGGGTGAAGAAGCCCGGCACCCAGGCGATCAGGCAGAGCAGGAACAGGATCGCCAGCGGCCGCCGCGCCAGAATGTCCAAGAGGCCGCTTTCCTGGGCGGGGACGGCGGCGGCATCGGTCATCTGGAACGCCTCTTGTATGCAAAGCCGGGAGCGGCCATGGGGGAATAGCGCAAATGCGCCGGTTTGGCACAGGCCTGTTTCTTATGCGCGGCGCCCTGTATAAGGCCCGCGCTTTGCGTGACGCCATAAGGCCCGGGCCTTCGCGGCGCACTCTATTGCAACCGGGAATCGAACGGAACATCGAGATGGCCGTCGCCTTATCCATTGTCGTGCCCGTGAAGGACGAGGCGGAGAACGTCGTCTCCCTCGCCCGCGAGATCGCGCGCGCCGTCGAGGACGAGGACGCCGAGATCATCTTCGTGGACGACGGCTCGTCCGATTCGACGATCGCGACGCTCACCGGCCTCAAGACCGAACTGCCCAACCTGCGCATCCTCAGCCACGGCCGCAATATCGGCCAGAGCCGCGGCATCCGCACCGGCGTGCGCGCCGCACGCGGCGCCATCGTGGTGACGCTGGACGGCGACGGGCAGAACGATCCGGCCGATATCCCCAAGCTCCTCACCATCATGCGCAACGATGCGCTCGGCGAGAAGCTCGGCATGGTGTCCGGTGTGCGCGCGCACCGCAACGACAACGCCAACAAGCGCTACGCCTCGGGCTTCGCCAACGGCATCCGCGGCTGGCTGCTCAAGGACGGCGCGGTGGATTCGGGCTGCGGGCTCAAGGCTTTCCGCCGCGACGCCTATCTAGCGCTGCCCTATTTCGACAACATGCATCGCTTCCTGATCGCGCTGGTCAGGCGCGAGGGCTACGACGTGCGCTTCGTCGACGTGAACCACCGCGCGCGCGAGCACGGCAAGTCCAAATACAACAATCTCAATCGCGCGCTGGTCGGCATCCGGGATATGTTCGGCGTGCGCTGGCTGCAGCACCGCTACAAGGGCGCCGTCGAGCCGAGGGAAATCTGATGGCGAACATCGCGGCCTGGTTCACGACCGATCATCTCTGGGCGCTCATCGGCTATGGCGGGCAGGGCCTGTTCGCCGCCCGCTTCATCGTCCAGTGGTTCCAGAGCGAGAAGGAGGGCCGCAGCGTCATCCCGGTGGCCTTCTGGTATTGCAGCCTGGGTGGCGGCGTCGTGCTCCTGGCCTACGCCATCTATAAGGAAGAGGGCGTCTTCATCATCGGCCAGGCTTCCGGCCTGATCGTCTACATCCGCAACCTTTGGCTGATCGCCAGGGAGCGCTCGGCGCTCAAGGCGGCGGCCGGGAATCCCGCGGCTTAACCATTCGTTCACATAGTGGTCGCGTGACCGCCCCTTTTCCGCCCCAATATGGTACAAGGGTTAACGTGCCGAGCGCTTCTGCCCGGGGGAGAAACCGATGTTCCGTCTATTTCCGCTGCTTCTGATTCCGGTGGTCATCTACAACCTCTTCGCCTTGGGCGGGGGTGTGATTGGCCATAACGACATCCAGGACCTGCTCAGCCTGAACCACAGCGTCGCGATCCGGATGTTCTCCGGCGACACCTGGAAGTTCAGCTTCGGCGACCTTCTGATGTTCGGCTCGCACATCCTGCTCTTCCTTGAGATCATCAAGGCGACGCGGACGAGCACGCGCGAGATCATCAATCACGGCC
>DATATK010000009.1:0-3700 GCA_036268825.1 Rhizomicrobium sp.
CTTGCAGGTAAACACGGTGAACACAGCATTATTCGCCCGCCGGACCCCAAAAACGCATGCGGATAGCCACCTGGAACGTCAACTCGATCCGCCAGCGCATGGACAACCTGCAGGCTTGGCTGAAGGAACGACAGCCGGACATTGTCTGCCTGCAGGAGATCAAATGCACCGATGAGGCGTTCCCGCGCGAGCCTCTGGAGGCGCTCGGCTACAACGTGGCGGTGCACGGCCAGAAAACATTCAACGGCGTCGCGCTTTTGTCCAAGCTTCCATTCGACGAGGTGGCGCCCGGCTTGATCGGCGACGATGCCGATGTCCAGGCCCGCTTCCTGGAGGCAATCGTTTCGACCAAAAACGGCGCCTTGCGCGTGGTCAGCCTGTATCTGCCCAATGGCAATCCGCCGCAGACCGACAAATATGCATACAAACTCAACTGGATGGCCCGCCTCATTAATTTCACGCATGAAAGACTTAAACTGGAAGAACCGATGCTGCTGGCCGGCGACTACAACGTCATCCCTGCGCCGATCGACGTGCGCCGGCCCGAGGCCTGGGTGAACGATGCGCTGTTCCTGCCGAAAACCCGCGAGAAGTTCCGCGCCTTGATCAATCTCGGACTGACCGATGCGATCCGCGCGGTGAGCGATGATGCAGACCTCTTCACATTCTGGGATTATCAGGCCGGCGCCTGGCCCAAGAACGACGGGATCCGCATTGACCATCTGCTGATGTCGCCGCAGGCCGCCGATCGCCTGATCGATGCCGGGATCGATCGTCATGTACGTGGCTGGGACAAACCGTCCGATCACGTCCCGGTCTATGTCGACCTGGATATTGCGGCGCGCTAGCTACTCCCGCCGCGTCTCCAGCCAGCGGCGGAGATAGACCGCCCCCAGCGCGCGCTCGTCCTCGCTCGCCTGCTGCATGGCGCTGTCATAAAGCTTCGTAATCCAGGCCTGATCGACGCGCGCGCTGTCCTTGGCAAGCGCAAGCCACATCAGGCCGCGTGCCGCCTGGCGCGGAACGTGATCGCCCTCGAACAACATTGCGCCGAGCATGGCCTGCGCCTCGCACTGGCCTTTCTGCGCCGAAAGCCCGAACCAGCGCGCCGCCGTGCGCGCATCGCGCGGCGCGCCGGTGCCGTTGAGGTAAAGCCGCGCCAGATAATATTGCGCATCGGGATCGCGGAAATACGACGCCGCGTAGGCAAACATTTCGCGCGCCCGCGCGGGATCGGGTTTCACCTCGGTTTTCGGGATGCCCTCAAGATAATAATGACCGAGCGCCACGAAAGCATTGGCGACGAAGCGCGCCTGGGGGGTGTCCGGGTTATCGTCCGCATGACTGTCCGCGATGCGGCGGAAATAGTCGAACGCCTTGAGATCGTTCTGCGCGACGCCGTCGCCTTCCGCGTACATGCGCCCGAGTTTCCACTGCGCCAGCGCATGGCCCTTCTCGGCGGCATATTCGAGCGAGTTGACAGCTTTGATGGTCTCGCCGGCCTTGAGCCAATGCGCGCCCGAACGGAAAGCCTCCACCGGCGTCATCGGCGGCGGCCCGACGCTGCCAGCGGTCTTGCTGCCATCGAGCGCATGCGCGGGCGCCGCGGCCAACAGGCCGCCGATCAGAAGCGCGCGCGCAATGGCGTTAAATGTCGGCATAGCACTCTTTCTCGGCCGCGCCGCCGGGATGGGTCACCGCGCCATTGACGGCGGGACCGACCTGCTGCGCGTATTTCCACAAATAGCCGGACCCGACTTCGCTCTCGCGCGCCTTCCACTGGCTCTTGCGCTTGGCGAGTTCGTCGGCGGAAAGCTTCACGTCGAGCGTGCCCTTCACCGCGTCGATTTCGATGATGTCGCCGTCGCGGATCAATCCGATCGGGCCGCCGACCGCAGCCTCCGGGCCGACATGACCGACGCAGAACCCGCGCGTCGCACCCGAGAAACGCCCGTCAGTGATCAACGCGACTTTTTCGCCGGCGCCCTGGCCATAAAGCGCGGCCGTCGTCGACAGCATCTCGCGCATTCCGGGCCCGCCGCGCGGTCCCTCGTTGCGGATCACCAGCACGTCGCCGTCCTTGTATTTGCGATGCTTTACGGCGTCGAAGCAGGCTTCCTCGCCCTCGAAGCAGCGCGCCGGACCGCTGAATTTAAGCGTCTTCATACCGGCGATTTTCACGATCGCGCCGTCTGGCGCGAGATTGCCCTTGAGCCCGACCACGCCGCCGGTCGGCGTCAGCGGCTTGTCGGCAGGACGCACGACGTCCTGGTCCGGGTTCCATTTCACGTTTTTCATATTTTCGGCGATCGTGCGTCCGGTAACCGTCAAGCAATCGCCATGCAGATACCCGTGGTCGAGGAGCGTTTTCATGAGAAGCGGCACGCCCCCAGCTTCGAACATATCCTTGGCGACATAGCGGCCGCCCGGTTTCAAATCTGCGACATAAGGAGTCTTTTTGAAGATTTCCGCGACGTCGAACAGCGTGAACTCAATACCGCACTCGTTCGCGATCGCCGGCAAATGCAGCGCGGCATTCGTCGAGCCGCCGGTGGCTGCGACCACCGCGGCCGCGTTTTCCAGCGCCTTGCGGGTCACGATGTCGCGCGGGCGGATATTCTTGACGATCAGATCCATGATCATCTCGCCGGCCAGCATGCAGAATTTGTCGCGGATCTCGTAGGGCGCAGGCGCGCCGGCCGAATAAGGCAATGCGAGGCCGATGGCTTCGGACACTGTCGCCATCGTATTGGCGGTAAATTGCGCACCGCATGCACCGGCGGAAGGACAGGCATTCTGTTCGAGCGTGGCGAGATCTTCGTCGGACATCTGCCCGACGGAATGGCGGCCCACCGCCTCATAGACGTCCTGAATGGTGACTTCCTTGCCCTTGAATTTGCCGGGCAGGATGGAACCGCCGTAAATGTAGATCGCCGGCACGTTGAGACGGCACATCGCCATCATCATTCCGGGCTGTGACTTGTCGCAGCCGGCAATTCCGATCAGCGCGTCGTAGGCGTGACCGCGGACGGTGAGTTCCACACTGTCGGCAATCACTTCGCGCGATGGCAGCGACGCCTTCATGCCGGCGTGGCCCATCGCGATGCCGTCGGTGACGGTGATTGTGCAGAATTCGCGCGGCGTGGCGCCGCCGGCGGCGACGCCTCTCTTCACGACCTGCGCCTGGCGCATCAACGCGATGTTGCAGGGAGCCGCCTCGTTCCAGCAGGTCGCGACGCCCACGAAGGGCTGGTGAATCTGTTCGGAGGTCAGACCCATCGCGTAATAGAACGCGCGGTGCGGGGCACGATCCGGACCCTCGGTCGCGTGCCGACTCGGCAGTCTCGACTTCAAACTGGTCTTGGCGTCCATAGTCTCTTTTGCGTCCCGGCCCCGGTTGCATTGCCGGGTGGCCCGTCGGCGTCCTGAGAGCCATGCCGGCTCGCGCGGCCATCGATCTCGTTGAATGGTATGGCCGAATCGCGGCGCGTCAGGGGTCATCGGCGGGTATGGCTTAAATGTTCTAAAAGTGTTGCAAAAAGGACACAGTAGGCGTGCGCCGCCGCCCGTACTGTTTGTCGAGGCCCCGGGTAGGCCCGTCTTCCTCCTCGGTCCCCTCGATATGAGGGGGATGGCGCGCCAAGTGGCGCAACCATTGTTCTTTGTCGTGCCGTACTCCCTCTCGAGAGCACGGGCGCCT
>DATATK010000010.1:0-36943 GCA_036268825.1 Rhizomicrobium sp.
CATGGGTTTCTTCATACCCTCCCCTTGAGGGAGGGTCGACAATTTGCTTCGCGCAGTGGAGCAGATTCGGGAAGGGGCTCACGCATGGGCCGTTGAATGATCCCCTTCCCGAAAACGCCGACAGGCGTTTTCGACCCTCCCTCAAGGGGAGGGTAAGAGAACACTCAATACGACTTCGGCAAATCCAGCACGTTCTCGGCGATGAAGGACAGGATGAGTTGCTCCGTCACCGGGGCGATGCGGGTGAGGATGCTTTCGCGGAACAGGCGTTCGACCTGGTATTCCTTGGCGTAGCCCATGCCGCCATGGGTCATCACGGCGCGGGTGGCGGCGTCGAAGGCGGCGCGGGCGCCCAAAAATTTCGCGGCGTTGGCTTCGGCGCCGCAGGGTTGCTTCGCATCATACAAAGACGCGGCGCGCATCGTCATCCACCAGGCGCTTTCGAGATAGGCCCAGTTCTCGGCGAGCGGATGCTGGATGCCCTGGTTCTGGCCGATGGGGCGGCCGAAGACGACGCGCTCTCGGGCATAGGATGACGCACGATGCAGCGCGTCCCGCCCCAGCCCGATCGCTTCGGCGGCGATCAGGATGCGTTCGGGATTGAGACTGTCGAGCAGATAGCGAAAGCCACGGCCCTCCTCGCCGATGCGGTCTTCTTCCGGCACGAACAGGTCGTCGATGAACACCGCGTTCGAATCCACCGCGTTGCGGCCCATCTTGGGGATGCGCCGCACCTCGACCTTGGCGCGGTCGAGGTCTGTGTAGAACAGCGTCATCCCGTCGGTCGGCTTCTTGCACTCGGCTTTGGGCGTGGTGCGGGTGAGCAGCAGGATCTGGTCGGCGACCTGCGCGGAGGTCGTCCAGATCTTCCGGCCCTTCACCACATAGCCTTCGGGGATGCGCGTCGCGAGGTCTCGATGCTGGTCGTGTCGAGGCCGGCATTCGGTTCGGTGACACCGAAACAGGCCTTCTGCGTACCCTTGATCAGCGGCACCAGCATGCGCTGCTTCTGTTCGGCGCTGCCATGGACCACGATGGCGTGCGGGCCGAACACGTTGAGGTGAATGGTGGACGCCGCCGAGAACCCGCCGCCGCCGCGCGTCACCGCGGCCATCATGATCGCGGCTTCGGTGACGCCAAGGCCCGCGCCGCCCAATTCTTCCGGCATCGCGATGCCGAGCCAGCCGGCGTCGGCCATCGCTCTGTGGAATTCGGACGGGAAGCGGGGTGTCTCGTCGCATTCCGACCAATAATCGTCGCCGAACCCGGCACAGATCTTGGCAACGCTGTCTTCGATGGCGCGATGGTCGGCTGTCATGAGCGTTAATACCACACTTTTCCTACGGATTAGCCAAGCAAAACGTTGCGCCGCGAATCATGCGGCGTAATATGCCAATCAGGGAAACGACTTGGTGTTTGCGGGGCAGGCGCAAAAAAGCGCACAAGCGGACATCGCCGTGGAGTAGCACAACGCCAATGAGTTCAGTCACCGCTGAGGGGACGCTCACCAAGCCGCGCCCCGGCATGAAGCCCACCGACATCGCCAACCCCGAATATTTCCACAAGGTGGTGGACTGCCAATATGCGTGCCCCGCGCACACGCCGGTGCCCGAATATATCCGCCTGATCGCGGAGGGCAAATACGACGACGCCTATATGATCAACTGGCACTCCAACGTGTTCCCGGGCGTGCTCGGCCGCACCTGCGACCGCCCGTGCGAGCCGGCCTGCCGGCGCGGCCGGCTGGAAGACCAGACCCCGGTCGCGATCTGCCGCCTCAAACGTGTCGCCGCCGACAACAAGGATGACATCTCCCATCGCCTGCCGCCCGTCGCCGCGCAGAAGAACGGCAAGCGCATCGCGCTGGTCGGCGCTGGGCCCGCTTCGCTCGCTGTGGCGCGCGATCTGCTGCCGCTCGGCTACACCTGCGTGATCTACGACGCCGATCCGTTCGCGGGCGGCATGATGCGCACGCAGATCCCGAAATTCCGTTTGCCGGAAACGGTGCTGGACGAAGAGTGCAACTACATCCTCGCCCTCGAGCCCGAAACGCGGTTCGGTCAGCGCATCGACAGTCTGAAATCGCTGCTCGCCGAAGATTATGACGCGATCTTCGTGGGCTCCGGCGCGCCGCGCGGTCGCGAGCTCGAAATCCCGGGACGCCAGGAGGCCAGCGCCAACATCCATATCGGCATCGACTGGCTGTCCTCCGTTTCGTTCGGCCACACGACGCGCATCGGCAAGCGCGTGATCGTGCTGGGCGGCGGCAACACCGCGATGGACTGCTGCCGCACCTCGCGCCGCCTCGGCGGCGAACAGGTCGATGTCGTCGTCCGTTCCGGCTTCGAGGAGATGAAAGCGAGCCCGTGGGAGAAAGAGGACGCGATGCACGAGGGCATCCCGATCCACAATTTCCTGGTGCCGAAGGAATTCGTGCACGCGAACGGCAAACTGACCGGCGTGCTGTTCGAGAAAGTGAAAGCGGAGAAGGACGAAAAGGGCCGCCGCAATCTCGTGCCCACCGGCGAGCCCGCGCTGCTGATGGAATGCGACGACGTTCTTGTCGCCGTCGGCCAGGAGAACGCGTTCCCCTGGATCGAGCGCGACGTGGGCCTGGAGTTCGACAAATGGGACATGCCCAAGGTTGATCCCGTCACCATGCAGTCGACCAATCCGCGCGTCTTCTTCGGCGGCGACGCGGCGTTCGGGCCGAAGAACATCATCTGGGCCGTCGCGCATGGCCACGATGCGGCGACCTCGATCCACCTGTTCTGCAACGGCAAGGATGTGAAGACCGAACGGCCCTCGCCGCTGATGGACATTTCCAGCCAGAAGATGGGCATCCACGAATGGTCGTATGACAACGACATCTCCGCGGATATCCGGTTCAAGGTGCCGCACGCCCCCGTCGAGAAGACGTTGCGCGACGTGCGCATGGAGGTGGAACTCGGCTTCACCCGCGAACTCGCTTTCCAGGAAGCGCAACGCTGCCTGAATTGCGACGTGCAGACGGTGTTCGAGGAGAAGCTCTGCATCGAATGCGACGCCTGCGTCGATATCTGCCCGATGGACTGCATCACCTTTACGCCCAACGATCCGGAACCGGTGCTGCGCACGCACCTGACCGCGCCCGCGCCCAACCTGACGCAAGACCTCTATGTCTCCGATCCGCTCAAGACCGCGCGCGTGATGGTGAAGGACGAAGACGTCTGCCTGCATTGCGGGCTCTGCGCCGAGCGCTGCCCCACCGGCGCGTGGGACATGAAGAAGTATTATTACGAACCCGCGAAAGCCTCCTCATGCCGGTAGAAGCCGTCAACGATTTCGTCGTCAAGTTCGCCAACGTCAACGGCTCCGGCTCGGCCAGCGCCAACGAACTCTTCGCGCGCTGCGTGCTGCGCATGGGCGTGCCGGTGTGCTCGCGCAACATCTTTCCCTCGAACATCCAGGGCCTGCCGACCTGGTATGAAGTGCGCGTCTCGGGGAGCAACTGGCTGGGGCGGCGCGGCGGCGTGGACCTGATGTGCGCCTTCAACCCGCAGACCTGGGACAAGGACATCGCGGAGATCGAACAGGGCGGCTACCTGCTCTACGATTCCACCAAGCCCCTCACCGGCCAGAAGCTGCGCGACGATCTCACGCTGCTCGGCGTGCCGCTCACCGCGCTCTCCAACACGCTGGCCGGCACGATCCCGCGCGAACGCCAATTGCTCAAGAACGTGATCTATCTGGGCGCGCTCTCCGCTTTGCTCGGCTTCGAGGCCGAAGTCGTGGAAAGCCTGATCGGCGAGCAGTTCAAAGGCAAGGACAAGCTGATCAAGCTCAACATGCAGGCCGTGGAGCTTGGGCACAATTACGCCGAAGCGAACCTCAAGGGTGTCTGCAAGCTTACGGTCGCGCGCTCCGACAAGGTCGGCAACCGCATCTTCATCGGCGGCAACGACGCGGCGGGGCTGGGCGCGGTCTATGGCGGCGCCACGGTCTGCGCCTGGTATCCGATCACGCCCTCCACCTCGCTCGCCGAGGCGTTCACCGCGCATTGCAAGAAACTGCGCGTCGATCCCGTCACCGGCGAAAACAAATTCGCCATCGTGCAGGCCGAAGACGAGATCGCCGCCATCGGCATGGTGATCGGCGCCAACTGGAACGGCGCCCGCGCCTTCACTGCAACGTCCGGCCCCGGCATCTCGCTGATGCAGGAATTCTTCGGCCTCGCCTATTACGCGGAAGTCCCCGCCGTGGTGTTCGACATCCAGCGCGGCGGCCCCTCCACCGGCATGCCGACGCGCACGCAGCAGTCCGACATCCTGCTCGCCGCCTATGCCAGCCATGGCGACACCAAGCATGTGCTGATCTTTCCGGAGAACCCGCACGAATCGTTCGAGTTCGCGGCGCTGGCCTTCGATCTCGCCGAGCGGCTGCAGACGCCGATCTTCGTGATGATGGACCTGGACATCGGGATGAACGACTGGCTGGTCGAGCCCTTCCACTGGGACGATGCCCGCCAATACGACCGCGGCAAGGTGATGACGCATGACGAGCTGGAAGCGGGCAAATCCTTCGCCCGCTATCTCGACGTCGACGGCGACGCGATCCCCTATCGCACGCTGCCGGGCGTGCATCCCACCAAGGGCACCTATTTCACCCGCGGCTCCTCCCACGACGCCTATGCGCGCTACAGCGAAGTCGGCAAGGACTACACCGACGTGATGCAGCGCCTGCTGCGCAAATTCGAGACCGCCAAGACGCTGGTGCCGCAGCCCGTCGTGCGCAAGGCGCCGGCCGCGACGCGCTGGGGCGTGATCTACTTCGGCTCGACCAGCGTCGCCATGGACGAGGCGATCGTCACGCTGGAAGCGGGCGGCCTCTATCTGGACATCTTGCGCATCCGCGCCTTTCCGTTTGCCGATTCCGTGTCCGAGTTCATCGCGGCGCACGACCAGGTCTTCCTGATCGAGCAGAACCGGGACGCCCAGATGCTCAAGCTCATCGTCAACGAATGCGCCATCGACCCGGCGCGCTTCATCTCCATCCTGCATTACGACGGCACGCCCATCACCGCGCGCTTCATTACCGCCGCGATCACCGAACGCATGACCGTCACGCGTAAAGAGGCCGCCGAATGACCTATATCGCCAAGCCCAAATTCCATCATCCGGGGCTGAAGAAGAACGCCATCGGCTTTACCCATCGCGACTATGAAGGGCGCATCTCCACGCTCTGCGCCGGCTGCGGGCATGACTCCATTTCCGCTGCGCTGATCGAAGCCTGCTACGAACTCGCGCTGGAGCCGCACCGCGTCGCCAAGCTCTCCGGCATCGGCTGCTCGTCCAAGACGCCGGATTATTTCCTGGGGCAAAGCCATGGTTTCAATTCCGTGCATGGCCGCATGCCGAGCGTGCTCACCGGCGCCAATCTCGCCAACCGCGATCTCATCTATCTCGGCGTCTCCGGCGACGGCGACTCGGCCTCCATCGGCCTTGGCCAATTCGCCCATTGCGTGCGGCGCGGCGTGAACATGGTCTATATCTGCGAGAATAACGGTGTCTACGGCCTGACCAAAGGCCAGTTCTCCGCCACCGCCGACAAAGGCTCCCGGAGCAAGACGGCAGTCAATTCGGATTCGCCCATCGACCTCGTCAGCCTCGCGCTGCTGCTCGGCGCCACCTTCGTCGCGCGCTCTTTCTCCGGCGACAAGACACAGTTGGTGCCGCTGCTCAAGGCCGCGATCAGCCACAAAGGCTCGGCGATCCTCGACGTGATCAGCCCCTGCGTGCAGTTCAACAACAACCCGCAATCCACCAAGTCCTACGACTTCGTGCGCGAGCACAACGACGCGGTGAATCGCATCGACTTCATCGTGCCGCGCGAAGAGATCAAGGTCGAGTTCGAGCCCGGCACCGTCACCACCGTGACGCAGCACGACGGTTCGGTCTTGCGCCTGGCCAAACTCCATCCCGACTACGATCCCCACGACCGCGCCGCCGCGATGGCCTACATCCAGCACCACGCCAAGCTCGGCAACGTCGTCACCGGCCTGCTCTACATCGAGAACGATGCCGAAGACCTGCACGGCCACCTCAAGACCGTCGCCACGCCGCTCAACCAGCTCGGCGAAAAGGAATTGTGCCCGGGGTCGTCCGCGCTGGAAGCGATCAACGAGGACTATCGCTAGCTCCCGCCTCGTTTGCGGCGAAGGAATTACGGCGCGGGCGTCCAGATCACATCATCCAACTTTCTCGCGCCCGTTGCCAGCATGACCAGCCGGTCGAACCCCATCGCGATGCCGGATGCTGGCGGCATATGCGCGAGGGCCGCGAGGAAATCCTCGTCGAGCGGGTAACGTTCGCCATAGACGCGCTGTTTCTCGTCCATCTCCGCTTCGAACCGCTTGCGCTGCTCGACCGGATCGGTGAGCTCGCCGAAGCCGTTGGCCAATTCCACGCCGCAGACATAGAGCTCGAACCGTTCGGCGACGCGTGGGTCGCGCGGCGTGGCGCGGGCGAGCGCGGCTTCGCAGCGCGGATATTCGAACAGGACGGTGGGCGCGCCGATGCCGAGTTTCGGCTCGACGCGCAGGGCCAGCACCTTCGAGAAGATATCGGCCCAGTTGTCGTTCTCGGCGACGGCGATGCCGCCCCGCTTGGCGGCATAAGCGAGCTTGTTGCGATCGCCCTGCCCGTTCTCGTCCAGCGTCTTGAGCAGATCGATCCCGGCGTGATGCACGAACGCATCGCCCACCGTCATGTGGTGCGCAGCCGCGCGCGGGTCGCACTCCTTGTCGCGGAACGAGAGCGTCCTGGCGCCCGTCGCGTCGGCGGCGCGCGCGAGGACGGCGAGACTGTCGGCGATCACCGCGCCGTAGTCCTCATTCGCGCGATACCATTCGAGCATGGTGAATTCGGGCGCATGGCTGTGGCCGCGCTCGCGGTTGCGGAAGACGCGGGCGAAATCGAAGATCCGGGTCTCGCCGGCTGCCAGCAGCTTTTTGGCCGCGAATTCGGGCGAGGTGTGCAGGTAGAGCGTGCGCCGGCTCGCATCCGGCCCGATCAGTTCGGTGGCGAAGGCGTGCAGATGCGCCTCGTTGCCCGGCGAGGCAACGAGCGCGCCGCATTCGACTTCGGTGAAGCCGCCCGCCTCGAACCAGGCCCGGAGCGCCGTCTTGATCCGGCCGCGGGCGAGGAGCGCCGGCCGCCGGTCGGCGTGGATATGGGGCGACCACCAGGGGGATTGGCTCATTTTCTCGACTTTTTCCCGCCCTTGGACGGCTTGGCCCTCGTCTGCTATACGCGCGGGCCGTTATTCCCAACAAGAGGTTGTCCGTGGTTTCGGTTATCGCGAGCTCCGTGCGCAAAGGCAATGTCATCGAGAAGGATGGCAAGCTCCATGTCGTGCTGACGGCGGAGAACATCCACCCCGGCAAGGGCACGCCCGTCACCCATCTGGAGATGCGCCGCATCTCCGACGGGGTGAAGGTCAACGAGCGCTGCAAGACCACCGACACGCTGGAGAAGGCGTTCGTCGAGGAGCAGACGTTCCAGTACCTCTACCAGGACGGCGAGCACTACGTGTTCATGCAGCCCGAGACCTTCGACCAGATCCATGTCGGCAAGGACGTGATCGGCGACAGGACGCCTTATCTGCAGGAGAACATGGAAGTTCGTTTGCAAAGCTTCAACGGCGCCGCCATCGCGATGGAATTGCCCGCACGGCTCACCTTCGAAGTCGTCGATACGGAAGCGGTGATGAAGGGACAGACGGCGTCAGGCTCTTTCAAGCCCGCGATGCTGTCCAACGGCGTGCGCACGATGGTGCCGACCCATATCGTGACCGGCACGCGGATCGTGGTGCTGACGGATGACGGCTCCTACGTGGAACGCGCGAAGGATTAGACATTCATAACGATATTGACTAATGTTAGGTTGTTTTTCTGGGGGTTAAAAAAAATGAGATTGTATCCTTTAGTGGCTGTTGCCATCGCTCTCGTTCTCGTCGGCTGTGAAACTGAAAAAACTCTCGAGGCCACGAGTGGAAGTCGCGCGGACGGCATGGTGAACTTGTCTTTCGAGTACGGAATCTTCGAAAAGCCTATGGTGCACTGGGACCAAGCCCAAACCACTGCGCAGGACCGTTGTCACGCATGGGGCTATTCCGGCGCTGATAAGATGGGCAATGGGATATCGCGTTGCGAAGCGACGAACGCCTACGGATCCTGCCTGCGATTCCTAGTGACGGTGTCCTACCAATGCACCGGCCACCCGTCGTAGTGGCAGAAATCGTCAGCCAAGATTCGCGTGGGTGAGCCACATCACCGCGAAGATCACGCAGATTGCCACCAGACTGATGACGAGGACGAGGACGACGCGGCCCGAGATGGCGGCTTGCCGCGCCTCTTTCGCCGGCAGGTCGCGGGCGATATTGTCTTCGTCCGCCTGATGAACAGGAACTACCATGACTGCCTCCGGGACACGCGTCCACTAGGAAACGCGCGAGGCGGCCCGGGGTTTCGATCCGGCCTTTGACCCGGACAGCGCCCCCGTCGGCTGGATGGCGGCGCGTTCGTGGCGGTGCGGCTTTTCGGTCGCGAGCAGCATCGCGAACGGCTTCAGATGCGGCTGATGCAGCATCACCGTGTGCACGAAGATCAGGATCGGCACCGCGGTGATGGCGGCCGGCACGCCCCACATCCAGACCAGCGTGGCGATGGTCACGAAGATCGCGATGGGGCTGACGACCAGCTGCCGGCCCAAAAGCCAGGGCTGCACGAAATAGGCCTCGATCGTGTCGATCACGATCAGGATCGCGGGCGGCAGAAGCGCGCCGGTGATCGTGTCGGCGGTCGCGAACCCGACCAGCGCGGAGGAGAGGATGATCGTCGTCGGCCCGATGATCGGCAGGAAGTTGAGCGCGCCGTAGGCGACGCCCCACACGATCGGCTCCGGAATCCCCGCGATGGTGAAGGCTATCGAAGTGACGACGGCCAGCCCGATATTGATCATCGTCAGGGTGAACAGATAGCCCGAGACGCGATGGCGCACGTCGCGGCAGATACGCGCCATGCGCAAGCGTCCGTTCAGGGTTCGCGGCAGCAGAATCAGCTGCTGGATATAGCGTTTGCGCTCCGACAGCAGGAAGATCGTCACCACCGTCACATACAGGATCATCGCCAGCACGCCCGGCGCCGTGAGCGCGACGGAGGTGATGACGGCGCCGTCTACGGAGGACGCGGGCGCCGCCACGACCACCTTGGCCGCAGGCGCCGCGCCCGGCACGCGCGAAATCTGCTGCGAGGCGATCTCGAAGGCGGCGAGCTGTTTCTTGAGCGGCGCCAGCTTGTGCTCGATGGAGTGCACGATCTGCGGCGCGCGCTTGACCCATCCGGTGACGGCCGGCGCGAAGGACGCAAAGCCGGCCACGATGATCCCGATCGCAACGACCGCCGTCAGCAGCGCCGCCGCACCCGAATGCAGGCCCAGCCGCTCCAGCCGGTTGGCGACCGGCGCCAGTATCAGCGCCAGCACGATGGCGACGACGGTGGGCGCCAGGAGTTCGCCCGCCGCGACGCCGATGGTCAGGCCCGCGACGGTGACGAGCCCGATCATGCAGTTGCGGATGACCCGGATGTCGCGCCTCAGGACGAGGAAGCGCTGCTTCGTTTCTTTGGAGTTGGGGGCGACCAGAGACCGGGGCGTGTTCATGACAACCGTCTTAGCGGCGGAGGCAGCCGGTGGGAACTCTTTGATCGGGGGAGGGAAGTGAGCGGACACCCGATGCGGGGTGTCGAAGGGGCTGGGGCGTACCGGATCGGACGTCCGCTCGTGGATAATAACTAGGAAGCCGAAATAGCGTTCCGCAGAAAATGCGATTTTTGGAGTTTTTTTGTAAGAGTTTGAAATAGAAGGGGATTTTAGTGACTTCTGCACCTCCCTTGCGGGAAGGCCGACAAATTTCGGAGCTAAGCAAAGAAATTTTCGGGTGGGGGACGGTGCCTGGGATTGGAGCGGCCCCCCACCCAAAAAATGCTTCGCATTTTTCGACCTCCCCGCAAGTGGGAGGTGCAGGAACAAGAGGCTACTTCCGCTTCTTCAGGAAAATCTCGGCGGCCGCGAACAGGCCCGTGGCGAGGACGGCCATCAGCGGCTTGTCCTTGGCCATGGCGGCGACGAAGGCGAGCGTGGTGCTGGCGCCGCCCAGCGCAGAGGCCCGCTCCTCGCTGGTGCGGCGGCGGCGAAAGCCGAGGGCGATGAAGGCGATGATCGGTCCCAGCAGCAGAAGCAAGGCGGTGATCGCGGCGGCCCAGGCCTCACCGACCGGCAGCGTCAGGCCCATCCAGATCGCCCAGGCAAGGAAGCCGATGCCGAAAAAGATCAGCGCGGCCCCGAACAGGGCCAGGATCGCAAAGGAAAGAATCCGCGCCCCCATGGTTCCTCAGCGCAGGAACAGGATGGCGAAGAGCAGGCCCATGCCGGCGGCGATGCCCACAGCCTTGATCGGCTGCTCGCGCACCGCTTCGCGCAAGGTCTCGACATTATCGGTCGCCCATTCCTCGGCGTGGTCGACAGCCTCGGCGGCCGCGTCCTGCGCAGCCGCGATGGCGCTGGCGACCCGGTCTTCCGCTGCCTGGAGCGCATCGGCGATGCGGTCGCCAGCTTCGGCGCGCGCGCCCTTGGCCAGGCCTTTGACGTCCGCCTGCAGGGCTTCCAGATCGGCCACGAGTGCGTCGAGCCTGGCTTCGGTCGAGTCGGTCTTCTTGCGTTTTGCGGCGGCCATGATTCCTCGCTCTTAGCGTCTATCTAGCACGCCGAAACGTGCACTGCACAACGGAAGTTCCAAGCCGGGTCAGGCCGCCTTGTTGCGCCGGATGGGGTGGAAAAACAGGGCCTGCCCCACCGTCGCCTGCACGGTTTCCGGCAGGAATGGCTTGGCGATCAGATAGGTCGGCTCCGGCCGTTCGCCGGTCAGCAGCTTCTCCGGATAGGCGGTGATGAAGATCACCGGGATGTCGAAGCTGGACAGGATCTCGTTGACCGCGTCGATGCCCGAACCGCCTTCGCCCAGATTGATATCGGCCAAGACCAGGCCCGGCTTCTTGAGCCGCGCCTGCTTGACGGCGTCGTCGCGGGTTGCCGCCGTGGCGACCACTTCGTGACCCAGTTCGGTGACGAGGTTCTCAAGGTCGAGCGCGATGATCGGCTCGTCCTCGATGATGAGCACGCGGCTGACCAGCTCGCCTTCAATGGCGCGCTGGGATTCCACGATGGCCGCTTCCACCGCCTCGGGCGTGTCGCCCAGGATGGTGGCGGCTTCCTCAAGGGTGAAGGATTCCACGGCGGTCAGCAGCAGCGCTTCGCGGCTCTTGGCCGAGAGTGATTGCAGCCGGTCTTCCGGGGTCGCCTCGTCGCTATTGGCGGGCTCGCCGCCATTGCGCTCATAGAGGCTGGCCGGGCTCGCCCAGACAGTGTGGAACACTTTGTAGAGCGCCACCCGGGGGGACAGGCCCTCGGGCAGGGTCTGCTCGCCCTCGACCAAGGCGGTCAGCGCGGCGCGGACATAGGCGTCCCCGCTCTTCTGGGAGCCAGTCAAAGCGCGCGCATAGCGGCGCAGATAAGGAAGATGCGGCGCAAGCGCCTGTGCCACGGACATACCCGTCTCCTTCGAACCCACACTAAGCCTGATGATCAAACACCCGCCCGGCCCGAAAGTTCCATAGGGAACTTCCTGAAAGGGCAGGCGTTCTTACCGCTCATGGACCGACCCAACGAGGGGCAGGGCGTTCCGAACATCGGGTATGGTCCAGGAGGTTAAGGTGTCATTTGCGCCAACAAGGCGGGGCGGGAATTCTGTGAACAGCGATCAGAACAACGACCGGGACAAGAACCGCACGATCCGTGCGCGCCAGCGCGCGCTCGGGCGGGAATTGCGCCGCATGTACGACAACGTCGCCCGCGAGCCGATCCCGGACGAATTCTCCGATCTGCTGAGCAAGATCGATGAGCGAAAGGATGGCAAATCATGACCGCCATGCCCCACGCCGAAACTGCGCCCAGCGGCGCCAAGCCGGATGCCGACGACAGGGCCTTCAAGGCGGGCCTCTTGGAACTGATCCCGTTCCTGCGCGCCTTTGCCCGCTCGCTCTGCGGCAATCCGGAGATGGCGGACGACCTTGCCCAGGAGACCCTGGTGAAGGCCTGGCAGGCGCGCAACATGTTCACCGCCGGCACGAATCTGAAGGCGTGGCTGTTCACCATCCTTCGCAACCAGTTCTATTCCGACCGCCGGCGCGCCTGGCGCCAGGCGCCGTGGGACCAGGACGCAGCCGAACGCATTCCGGGCTCCACGGGCGAGCAATCCTGGGCGGCGGAATTGTCGGACACCGCGCGGGCTTTGACCTGCCTGTCGGACGAACAACGTGAAGCCTTGATCCTGGTGGGCGCAGGGGGCTTTTCCTACGAAGATGCGGCGGCGATCTGTCATTGCGCCGTCGGCACCGTGAAAAGCCGTGTGGCGAGGGCGCGCAAGTCTCTTCTGTCCATTCTCGAAGGCGAGGATCCTTTGCCCGCCGCCCCACATGCGACGGAAGGAGACGCTGCTCATGACATCATGGCGCAGCTGGATCGCCTGGCCCCGAAACGGGATCCGGACGAAGACGCAAAACGACGCCTCAAGAAGCCTTCCGGCGAGTGACAAAGGCGGCTGGTCGCTGCGTCTGCGGCTGCTTGCCATCGTCATCGGCCTGCTGCTTCCCCTAGTCGTCCTCATCATCGTGCAAGGGCTGGACAGCGCCCGGCGCGAAACCGCCGACACGCGCGAACATCTGGCGCAGACTGCGCGCGCCGCCGCCAGGCCCGAACAGAACATCCTGGGCGCCGGCGAACAGATTCTGCGCGCGCTCGCCAATATGAGCGACGTGCGCAACGCGACGCCGGCCTGCAACCAGGAACTGGCGGACGCGCTGCACGGGCTTTCGTTCTTCACCAACATCACGCGGCTCGACAGCGACGGCAACGTCGTGTGCTCCGCCGTTCCCGCGGCGCGCGGTATGAACGTCCGCGCGCAGGCGATCTGGCGGGAGGCGCGAACCAGCCCGGCGTTCGTGGTCAGCGGCGAATTGCAAAGCCCCGCGACGCATCAACGCGTCGTGGCGGGCATGCTTCCGCTGCGCGACTCCCAAGGCCGCTTCCTCGGCGCGCTCGCCATCGGCGTCGATGTCCGCTGGCTCGACTATATGGTGCGCGCGGACAAGCTGCCCGCCGGATCGGTCGTGGCGCTGTTCGACCGTCACGGGCACATCATCACATCGAGCCGTCCGCTCATCGCCAAGGCGCTGTTCGCGCGGCCCGAGATGTTCGCCACCGATGCCAGCGGCTCGGCGAAAGACGCGAGCGGCGACTCCTGGACCTATGCCACCGCGCCGGTCGTGGGCGAAAATGTCTTCGTCGGCTTCGCGATGCGCGAATGGAGCCTCTTGGCGCCGACCTATGTGAACGTCGGCGCGGACTTCATCATCCCGCTGATCCTGATCCTGTTCACCTGGGCCGCCGTCTGGATCGTCAGCGAGCGGCAATTGACGCGCTGGATCGTCTATCTGCGCCGCATCTCGGAGGCCTATCGCGGCGGGCATTACACGATCCGCCCAGCCCTCGACGGCGCGCCCACAGAATTCCGCCTGCTCGGCGAGGCGTTGGCCGACATGGCCGACTCGATCCAGGAGCGCGACCGGAACCTGCGCGAGGCCGTCGCGCAGAAGACGATGCTGGTGCGCGAAGTCCACCACCGCGTGAAGAACAACCTGCAGATCGTGATGAGCCTGCTCAGCCTGCAGGCCGGCCGCCTGAAGGATCCCGCCGCGCAGGAAGCGCTGCGCCAGGCGCGCGCCCGCATCAACGCGCTCGCGCTGGTGCACCGCATTCTCTACGAGATCGAGGACCAGAACAGGGTCGACATCAAACGCCTGGTCGAGGATCTTGCGATCCAGACCCATGAAGGTTTTGGCGGCGACCGCAGCGACATCCGCATCCAGGTGGACGCGGTGCAGCGCATGGCCTCGGGCGACGTCGCCGTGCCGCTGGCGCTCTTCACCGTCGAAGCGCTGACCAACGCGTTCAAGCACGCTTTCCCGCCCGGACGCGGCGGCGGCACGGTCTCGGTCTCGCTGCAGCCGGCCGGCGACGGGCAATTGCGCCTCGCGGTGGAAGACGACGGCGTTGGCTTTGCGCAGGACGAACTCGAAGCCAGCATCGGCACCCAGCTGATCCGCACCTTCGGCCAGCAACTCCACGGCAAATCCACCGTGCGCGCCGTGAAGGGCAAAGGCGCGGTCTCGGAGATCATCTTCCCCGATCCGCAGGATGATGCCCTGCAAAGCGAAACGAGCGACGCTTCCGTGCCGCCCGATCCGAACCAAGTCCCTCTTACAGCCTAACCCTTCGCGCGCCGCTTGCGCGTTGCCGCCGCTTTCTTGGCGGATTTGGAGCGCGCCGCTGCGGGCCGCGCGGCCGAGGCGTTGCCGCCTTTGCGGCCGCCCTTGCGTGCGGGTGCATGGTTCTCTTTTTTCCCGCGGCCCGAGCCGCTCTTCTTGCCGCCCTTGGTCTCGGCATTGACCGTCGCCCAGGCGCGCCGCTCGGACTCTTTCTTCGAGGTGCCGCGCTTCTCGTAGCCTTCCTCGATATGCTCGGCCATGCGCTTCTGCTTGCCGGTGTAGCTGGACTTGTCGCCGCGGGGCAGTTTCCTCCTGTTGGACTCGCCGCACAAATCAAACGCCGCAGATTCGGATGGGTTGCGCGCTTGCCTTCCACAACCGGCTCTTCCACTCTCGCGAGCATGACGATGCCCAGCCATGTTCGCGGCGCCGCCGAACCGCCGCTCCTGACCGCCACCATCGGGGCCGCGCTTGAAGACGCCGCACGGCGCCACGGCGCGCACGCCGCGCTGATCTCGCGGCATCAAGGCCTGCGCTGGACCTATGCCGAGTTGAACGAAAAGGCGGACGCGCTCGCCGCGGGCTTCCTCGCGTTGGGGCTCGCGCCCGGCGACCGCATCGGCATCTGGTCCGCCACTTGCGCGGAATGGGCGCTCACCCAGTTCGCCGCCGCCAAAGCCGGCCTCATCCTCGTCACGATCAATCCTGCCTATCGCAAGGCCGAGCTCGAATATGCTCTGAACAAAGCGGGCTGCAAGGCTGTCGTCGTGATGCAGGCCCATCGCGGCATCGACTATGCGGGTATGCTGCGAGAGTTGCGCAATGCCGGGAAGCTCCCGCAACTCAAGTACGCCATCGGCATCGGTCAATTCGAGGGCTTTACCCCGTTCGCGAGCGTCATCGGCAGGCCGGAGCATGTCCGTGCGCTCGCGCAAATCGGCGCGAGCCTCGCATGCCACGACCCGATCAATATCCAGTTCACCAGCGGCACGACGGGCTTTCCCAAGGGCGCGACGCTCTCACATCACAATATCCTCAACAATGGCTTCTTCGTCGGTGAGCAACTGGGTCTGGCGCCGGATGACCGGGTCTGCATTCCCGTGCCGCTTTATCACTGCTTCGGCATGGTGATGGGCAATCTGGGCTGCCTGACGCATGGCGCGGCGATGGTCTATCCTTCGGAAGGCTTCGAGCCGCGCGCCGTCCTCGAAACGGTGGAGGCCGAGCGCTGCACCGCGCTCTATGGCGTGCCGACCATGTTCATTGCGGAACTCAACCATCCGGATTTCTCGCGCTTCGATCTTACGAGCCTGCGCACCGGCATCATGGCGGGCTCGCCCTGCCCCATCGAAACGATGCGCCAGGTGATCGGCAAGATGCATATGCGCGAAGTGACCATCGCCTATGGCATGACCGAGACAAGCCCGGTGAGCTTCCAGAGCGGGCGGGACGATCCATTGGAGCGCCGCGTCTCCACCGTTGGCCGCGTCTTGCCGCATGTCGCGGTGAAGATTGTCGATGAGAACGGCGACACCGTTCCGCGCGGCGCGGCTGGCGAGCTCTGCACCCAAGGCTATTCGGTAATGCTGGGTTATTGGGACGATGCGGCGCGTACCGCGGAAGCCATCGACGGCGAAGGCTGGATGCACACCGGCGACCTCGGCACCATCGACGAGGCGGGCTACGCCAATATTGTCGGCCGCATCAAGGACATGGTGATCCGCGGCGGCGAGAACATCTATCCCCGCGAGATCGAGGAGTTCCTGTTCCGGCACCCCAAAGTGCTGGACGTGCAAGTCGTCGGCCTGCCCGACGACAAATACGGCGAAGAACTTTGCGTCTGGGTGATCCTGCGCGAGGGCGAGAGCGTGAGCGACGCCGATATCCGCGCCTTCTGCGACGGCCAGATCGCCCGCTTCAAGATCCCCCACTATGTCCGCTTCGTGGACGCGTTCCCGATGACGGTGACGGGGAAAGTCCAGAAATTCCTGATCCGCGAGGCGATGGTGAAGGAGCTGGGACTGACGGCCGCGAAGACCGCCTGATCACGCGCGCCCGAAATCGTCCGAGAAGCGCTCGATATCGTCCTCGCCCAGATAATCGCCGAACTGCACTTCGATAATGTGCAGCGGCTCGGCGCCGGGATTCTCCAGCCGGTGCAGCGCGCCCAGCGGAATCCCGGCGTGCTCGCCGATCCCGAGCGCAAACACATCCTTATCGCGCGTCACCAGCGCCCGCCCCGCCACGACCGTCCAATATTCGCGGCGATGCTTGTGCCGCTGCAGCGAGATGCGTTTGCCCGGATCGACGACGAGCTCCTTGAGCTGGAAGCCTTCGCCATGCGCGAAACTCGTATAGCGACCCCAGGGCCGAACCACCGTTGCGCCCGCGAGGTCGGTCCGGCTTTGCGTGAAGCGCCATAGCGATTGCCATGAGCCGATATCGCTCCAGCCGATCTCGCAGGGCACCACGGCGGCGCGGTCCGTCTTCTCCATTACCGCATGATCGAGCGAGCCTTCGCGTCCGAAACGGGCCAGCTCTTCGCGCATCACGTCGCCCCGGAACAGGAACATGCCGCTGTTCCACAACGCGCCTTGCGCGATCAAGACCTGCGCCTGTTCGCGCGGCGGCTTCTCGACAAAGCGCGTCACGTCCGTGCCGGCATGCGCGATATAGCCGTAGCCGGTTTCCGGCCACGCCGCCGGAATCCCGAACGTGACGATCCGCCCGGCCTCAGCCAGCGGCGCCGCCGCCGCGACAGCGCGATGGAACGCCGCCTCGTTCGCGATCACATGGTCGGCCGGCAGAAGCAGGATGAGCCCGGGCTCAGCTTCCGCCGCCAGCGCCGCCGCGGTGGCGGTGCCGCGCCGGACCGTTTCCAGAATCACGTTCGTGCCGGGCAGTTGCGCGGCGACGAGGCCGGCCTGCGCCGCGTTGGTGATCACCGTCACCGGTTCGTAACGCGCGGCGCGCCGCATGGTCTGCTGGATCAGCGTCTGTGGCCCCGTCAGAGCCAGGAACTGCTTGGCCGGCAACGGCGCCAGCCGCGTGCCGTCTCCACCGCAGAGGATGAAAGCACGCATCTCAGATATGGATCGCATGGCCGAGGGCGCGCAGGGCGCTCTCGTGGAACGCTTCGCTCAAGGTGGGGTGGACGTGAATGGTGCCGGCGATGTCTTCGAGCAGCGCGCCCATTTCCAGCGCCAGGCTGAACTCCGCCGACAATTCGCTGACATGCGCGCCGACCGCCTGGATTCCGAGGATGCGGTGATCGTCCTTGCGCGCGATCACGCGCACGAAGCCGCCGGTGTCGCCCGCGTCCATCGACAATGCACGGCCGTTGGCAGCGAAGGGGAACATCGCGGTGATCACCTCGGTGCCCTTGGCGATTTCGTTCGGCAGTAATCCGGCGCTGACGATCTCTGGCTCGGTGAAGCACACCGCGGGGATCGGCGGATGGTCGAAGCGCTTGCGCTTGCCGGCGATAATCTCCGCCACCATGTCGCCCTGGGTGGCGGCCTTATGCTCCAGCATCGGCTCGCCGACGAGATCGCCCACCGCCCACACGTCCTTCATCGACGTGCGGCACTGATCGTCCACCTTCACGAAGCGGCCGTCCATATCGACGGCCATGGTCTCAAGCCCCCAGCCTTCGGTGTTCGGCTTGCGCCCGACCGTGACGAGGATCTTGTCGGCGGAGAATTCCTCGGTCTTGCCGTCTTTCGTTTCCACCACGAGCGACCTGCCGTCTTGCGACAAGCCTTTCGCCTTGGCGCCGAGATGCAGCTTGACGCCGTTCTTCTCCAGCCACTTCGCAACCGGCGCGGTGAGCGGCGTGTCGTAGAGCGGCAATATCTTGTCCTGCGCCTCCACCACCGTGACCTCGCTGCCGAGCTTGCGGAAGGCAATGCCGAGTTCGAGGCCGATATAACCGGCCCCGACCACGACCAGTTTCTTCGGCAGCGTGCCCAGCGACAGCGCCTCGGTGGACGAGATCACATTGCCGCCGAATTTCAAGAACGGCAGTTCGACGGCGAGCGAGCCGTTGGCGAGGATCACATGTTCGGCGATGATGGTGGTATCGCCGACGACGCAGGTCTTCGCATCGGTGAATTTGCCCCAGCCGGATATCATCCGCACCTTGGCGCGCTTGAGCAAAGCGGAGACGCCGCTGTTCAGGTTGTCGACGACGGTTTCCTTCCAGCGCACGGTCTCCGCGAAGTCGATCTTCGGCGCGGTAGTTAGCGAGATGCCGTGACGACCCTTGCCGCCGGCATGCGCCATGGTCTCGAACTCCTCGGCGACATGGATGATCGCCTTGGACGGAATGCAGCCGCGGATCAAACAGGTGCCGCCGACGCGATCGCCCTCGACCAAGGTCGTGTCGAGCCCCAACTGGCCGGCGCGGATCGCCGCCACATAGCCGCCCGGCCCGCCGCCGATGACGAGGACTTTGGTGTGGATCGTCTCTGTCATCTTCAATCCATGAACAATGTGGCGGGATGTTCCAGCAGCGCCTTGATCTTCTGGATGAACTCTGCGGCATCGAAACCATCGACCACGCGGTGATCGAAGGACGAGGACAGGTTCATCATCTTGCGCACCACGATCTGCCCGCCGCGCACGACCGGACGGTCGATGATCGCGTTGGGGCCGATGATCGCGACTTCGGGATGGTTGATCACCGGTGTCGTCGCCACGCCACCCAGCGCGCCGAGGCTGGTGATGGTGATGGTGGAGCCGGACAGATCGTCCTTGCTGGCCTTGTTGTCGCGCGCCGCGCTGGAGACGCGGGCGACTTCGAGCGCGCTGTCCCAGACATCGCGGGCTTCGGCGTGCTTCACCACCGGCACGATCAAGCCATTCGCGGTCTGCGTCGCGATGCCGATATGGACCGCGGCGTGGCGATGCACGACACCGGCCTCGTCGTCGAAGCGGGCGTTGATCTGCGGGTATTGCGGCAACACCTTCACCAGCGCGCGCATCAGGAACGGCAGCACGTTGAGCTTGGGCTGGTCGGCGCGCTTGGTGGCGTTCAGATGGGTGCGCAGGCTTTCCAGCTCCGTCATGTCGATCTCCTCGACATAGGCGAAATGGGGGATGCGGCGCTTGGCGTCCTGCATCTTCTCCGCGATCTTGCGGCGCAGGCCGATGACTTTCACCTCGTCAACACCGTCGCGCTGCGCATAACCGGACGCGCGCGTCACGCCGGCCTTGCCGCCGGACGCGACATAGGCGTCGAGATCGGCATGGCCGATGCGCCCCGCCGGGCCGGTGCCGGGCACGAATTGCAATTGCACGCCGAGTTCTTCGGCGCGCGCGCGCACGGCAGGCGACGCGAGCGGCTTTTCGCCGGGCGTGTGTGCCGCGAAAGCGCGCGGCGCTTCGCTGTGAACCCGCTCAGCCGGTTTGGAGGCCGGTTTCGGCTCAGGCTTGGCGTCGATCTTGGCGGGTTTCGGCGCTTCGGCTTTCGCGGCCGGTGCGGCGGACGCTTTCACATTCCCCGCGCCTTCCACTTCCAACTCGACCAGCGCAGAGCCAACCGCCGCCATCTCGCCGGGTTCGCCGTGCAGGGCGACGACGACGCCTGTCACCGGCGAAGTCATCTCCACCGTCGCCTTGTCGGTCATCACATCGACGAGGTTCTGATCCTCCTCGATGGTCGCGCCGACTTTCACATGCCAGGCGACGATCTCGGCTTCGGCGGTGCCTTCGCCCACGTCGGGGAGTTTGAAGATGTAGCGTCCCATTCTATGTCCCCCCAGTCTGATTCAGCGCCCGCTTCATCGCCGATATCACGCGCGACGGCCCCGGGAAGTATTGCCATTCGAACGCGTGCGGATAGGGCGTGTCCCAGCCGGTGACGCGCTCGATCGGCGCTTCGAGATGATAGAAGCAATGTTCCTGCACTTGGGCGGACAGTTCCGCGCCGAAGCCCGCCGTGCGCGTCGCTTCGTGCAGGACGACGCAGCGCCCGGTCTTCATCACCGATTTGACGATGGTCTCGATATCGAGCGGCACGAGGGTGCGGATGTCGATCACTTCGCCGTCGATGCCGCTGTCTTCGCAGGCGGCCTTGGCGACATGGACCATGGTGCCGTAAGCGATCAGCGTGATCTCGCTGCCTTCACGCACCACGGCGGCCTTGCCGAGCGGCACGGTGTAGTGACCCTCCGGCACTTCGCTTTCGGGGAATTTCGACCACGGCTTCACCGGCTGGTCGTGATGGCCGCTGAACGGGCCGTTATAGATGCGCTTGGGTTCGAGGAAGATCACCGGATCGTCATCCTCGATGGCGCTGATGAGCAGGCCCTTGGCGTCGTAAGGCGAGGATGGGATCACCGTCTTGATGCCGGCGACATGGGCGAACAGCGCCTCGGGGCTCTGGCTATGCGTCTGGCCGCCGAAAATGCCACCGCCATAGGGCGAGCGGATCGTGATCGGCACGGTGAAATCGCCGGCCGAGCGATAGCGGATGCGCGCCGCTTCCGACACGATCTGGTCGAAGCCGGGATAGATGTAATCGGCGAACTGGATTTCGACGACGGGGCGGATGCCATAGGCGCCCATGCCGATGGCGACGGCGACAAGGCCGCCTTCGCTGATCGGCGAATCGAACGAGCGCGTCAGGCCGTGCTTTTTCTGCAAGCCATCCGTCACGCGGAAGACGCCGCCGAAATACCCTGCGTCCTCGCCGAAGCTGAGCACGTTCGGGTCCTTCGTCATCATCGTGTCGAGGGCGGAGTTGAGCGCCTGGATCATGTTCATCGTGGGCATGATCAGACTCCGGTCTGCTGGCGCTGATGGCGCAGATGTTCGGGCACGTCCTTGAACACATCCTCGAACATGGTGGCGCCGCTGTGGATCTTGCCCTGGCCGAGCGTGCCGTAGCTCTCGGCTTCCTTGTTGGCGGCGCGCACTTCTTCGAGCACTTCCTTCTGCGCCGTTTCGTGCTGCGCCTCGCTCCACTCGCCCAGCACGATCAGATGCTGCTTGAGGCGCTCCACCGGATCGCCGAGCGGCCACGACTTGCCTTCATCGAGCGGGCGGTAGCGCGTGGGATCGTCGCTGGTGGAATGGGATTCGACGCGGTAGGTGAAATGTTCGATCAAGGTGGCGCCGAGATTGGATCGCGCGCGTTCCGCCGCCCATTGCGTCACCGCATGGACCGCGAGGAAATCGTTGCCGTCGACACGCAAGGAGGGAAGGCCATAGCCCAGGCCGCGCGAAGCGAACGTCGCCTCGTCGCCGCCCGCCATGCCAGCGAAGCTGGAGATCGCCCATTGATTGTTGACGATGTTGAGGATCACTGGCGCGCGATAGACCGAGGCGAAGGTGCAGGCATAGTGGAAGTCGCCTTCCGCCGTGGTGCCGTCTCCCACCCAGCTCGCCGCGATGCGGTCGTCGCCCTTGTACGCCGATGCCATTGCCCAGCCGACGGCTTGCGGAAACTGCGTGCCGAGATTGCCGGAGATCGTGAAGAACCCGTTCGCCTTGCTCGAATACATGATCGGCAGCTGGCGGCCCTTCACCGGATCCTTCTCGTTGGAATAGATCTGGTTCATCATGTCGACCAGCGGGTAACCCCGCGCGATGAGCAGACCCTGCTGGCGATACGAAGGAAAGCACATGTCGTCGCGATGCAGGACCTGGGCGGCGGCGATGGCAATGGCCTCCTCGCCGGTGCACTTCATATAGAACGAGGTCTTGCCCTGGCGCTGGGCGCGGAACATACGGTCGTCGAAAGCGCGGGTGAGGAGCATGGCGCGCAAGCCGCCGCGCATTGTCTCAGGCGAAAGTTTCGGATTCCACGGGCCGACCGCGTTGCCTTTCATGTCCAGCACGCGGATCAGGGAATTGGCGAGGCCGTAAGTGTCGCGTGGCGCCACGTCGATTTCGGGGCGCGGAGCGGCGCCCGCTTCGGGGATGTCGAGCCCCGAGAAATCGGGGCGGTCCCCCGGCCTGTGCTTGGGCTCGGGCACGCGCAGCGAAAGCGGCTTACGATTCTTCATGGCGTTTCCTGATGGCCGGCGTTTTGCAAAGACAGAACCGGGCGCGCGAGATAGGCGCTTCCTGGAAAGCCCGTCAAGAAAAGGACGCAGGCGAAAGATTTCATCTGTTTTTCCGGCCGGAGAAGCAGAATCTTTTGTTCCGTCGCTCCAGGCAAGCCTGTTCGTAAGCGGAGATTGTTCTTGCTAAGTTCTCCATCCCGGCGCCCCATCCTGCCAGACCTGCTCAGGCCTGGTCTGGACGTCGTCTTTTGCGGCACCGCGCCGGGCACCGTGTCCGCCGCCAAGGGCCAATACTACGCTCATCCGCAGAACAAGTTCTGGCGCACGCTGTTCGCCGTAGGGCTGACGCCGCGCCTGCTCGCCCCCGCCGAGTATTGCAGCCTGCCAGACTGGCGCATCGGGCTGACCGACCTCGCCAAACACGTCTCCGGCATGGACTCGCAACTGCCGCCGGGCAGCCTCGGGCGTGACGCCGTCTTTGCACTGCGCACCCGTATCGCGAAATACGCGCCCAGGATCCTCGCCTTCACCAGCCTGACCGGCGGGCGCAAATTCGCTGGATCGAAGGCAGGCTTCGGCGAGCAATCCGAAACGCTCGGCGCCACACGCATCTGGATTCTGCCCTCGCCCTCGCCCGCTGCGCATTGGAATTGGGACGAAGCGGTCTGGCGCGCGCTGGCAGAGGAAGTGCGCGGGCTGCAATGAACCATATCGGAACCGCGGGTTGGAGCATCAGGTCCGAACACGCCGCTGCATTCGGCGCCGGCGGGAGCCATTTGCAGCGTTATGCGACGCGATTCAATGCGGTGGAGATCAACTCGTCGTTCTACCGTCCGCATCGCCCGGCAACCTACACCCGCTGGGCCGCGAGCGTGCCGGACGGGTTTCGCTTCGCCGTGAAGATGCCGCGCACGATCACGCATGAGAAACGCCTTCTGGATAGCGATGAAGAACTGAAGCGCTTTGCCGGTGAGGTGAGCGCGCTCGGCGAGAAACTCGGACCGGTGCTCATCCAACTGCCGCCGAGCCTCGCCTTCGCGCCGCAAACCGCGCGCGATTTCTTCGGCGAGGTTCGCGCGGCGCTTCCCGGACAACTGGCGCTCGAACCACGCCACATGAGTTGGTTCGGCGAAGGAGTAGACCGGTTGCTCCGGCAATTCCACATCGCCCGGGTCGCCGCCGATCCGGCTCTTTCGCCTGCCGCCTCGCAGCTCGGCGGATGGGACGGGTTTGCCTATTGGCGGCTGCATGGCGCGCCACGCATGTATTATTCGGCCTATGAACCGGTGGCTCTGAAGACGCTGGCTCAGAGGCTATGTGCGGTGCCCGAAGCCTGGTGTATTTTCGACAACACGGCACTCGGTGCGGCAACGACGGACGCGCTGCAAACCGCCCGCCAGGTAGGCGGCGGCGCGAATCCGGCTTAAGGTTTTCGCCATGTCCAAACCATCCGCTTCCATCCTCCTTCGCCCCGACCGCGTGTGGACATCGGGCGAGAGCGCTCTGCGCACGGGCTGGGCTGTGCTGGTCCGCGGCGACAGGATCGCGGCTGCCGGACCCGCGCAGAGCATCGGCGCACCCGGCGACGCGGAGATCATCGGCCTGCCGGGCATGACCCTGCTGCCGGGATTGATGGACCTGCATTCGCACCTGCTGCTGCATCCTTATAACGAAACGTCCTGGGACGATCAGGTCCTCAAAGAGTCCGAGAGCTATCGCGTATTGCGCGCCGTGGGCCATGCGCGCGCGACGTTGATGGCAGGGTTCACCACGCTGCGCGATCTCGGCACCGAAGGCGCGGGCTTCGCAGATGTCGCGATCAAGCGCGCCATCGAAGATGGGCTCATAGAAGGCCCGCGCCTGTTCGTGGCGACGCGCGCGATCGTGGCGACGCATTGCTACGGGCCCGCCGCGCACAAATTCCGCCCCGATTGCTGCCTGCACCAGGGCGCGGAAGAGGCGAGTGGCGCGGACGAGATCGCCAAGGCGGTGCGCCACCAGATCGCCCATGGCGCGGACTGGGTGAAGGTCTATGCCGATTATCGCGTAGGGCCTGGCGGCGAGACGCGGCCGACTTTCTCGCAGGACGAGATGAACGTGCTGGTCGAGACCGCCCATTCGCTCGGCCGCCCGGTCAGCGCGCATGCGACGCATGACGAAGGCATGCGGCGCGCGGTGCTCGCCGGTGTCGATACGATTGAGCATGGCTATGGCGGCAGCTGCGAGACTTTCGCGTTGATGGCGAAGAAGGGCGTCGGCTTCCTGCCGACGCTGACGGTGTCGGAAGCCATCAGCGAATATTTCCACGGCCATGTCCGGGGTGGCGAGCCCACGGCGCATATGAAGCTGGCCGAACAGGGCTTCCGCAACGCGCGCGCCGAGGGCGTCATCATCGGATGCGGCAGCGATGTCGGCCCGTTCCCGCACGGCGAAAGCCATCGCGAGCTGGATTGGATGGTCCGGCTCGGCATGTCGCCGGTCGAAGCGCTGGAAGCCGCCACGTCCGTCAACGCGAAAATCCTTCGCCGGGAGACGGCACTCGGCGAAATCCGCGCGGGACTTCTCGCCGACGTGATTGCCGTCGAAGGCGATCCCGTGCGAAACATGGACGCGATCAGGAACGTACGTTTTGTGATGAAGGACGGCCGCATCTGCCGCCGTCCGGAAACGGGAAGATGATGGATACGCAACGGCTCAAGACATTCATCGATGGCATCTGGGACGATTCCGTCGTGCCCTCGATCACCGAATACATCAAGATCCCCAACAAATCGCCCCATTTCGATGCCGAGTGGGAGAAGCACGGCTATATGGCCGACGCCGTCAAGCTGATGGAGCGCTGGGCGCGCGCGAAGCTCGAAGCTTTCAAGGGCGCGACGCTCGAAGTGGCGCAGCTGCCCGGCCGCACGCCGCTGATCTTCATCGAAATCCCCGGCCAGAACGCCGACACCGTCCTGCTCTACGGCCATCTCGACAAGCAGCCCGAGATGGTGGGCTGGGAAGAAGGGCTGGGGCCGTGGACGCCCGTGCGCAAGGGCGACAAACTGTTCGGGCGCGGCGCCGCCGATGACGGCTATGCGATCTATGCCGCGATCTCCGCCATGCTCGCGCTCAAGGACCAGCAGGCGCCGCATGCGCGCTGCGTGATCCTGATCGAGGCCTGCGAGGAATCCGGCAGTCCGGACCTTCCCTATTATGTCGATCATCTGGCGCCTCGCATCGGCGACGTCTCGCTGGTCGTGTGCCTCGATTCCGGTTGCGGCGATTACGAGCGGCTCTGGCTCACCACCTCGCTGCGCGGCATCGCGATGGGCAATCTCACCGTGCGCGTGCTGGACGAAGGCGTGCATTCGGGCGATGAGTCCGGCATCGTGCCGTCCTCGTTCCGCATTCTGCGCGCGGCGCTGTCGCGCGTCGAAGACGAGACCACCGGCGAGATCAAGCTGCCGGATCTGTTCGTGCAAGTGCCGCCGCAGCGTATCGAACAGGCCAAGGCGGCCGCGAAAGTGCTCGGCGACGCGGTCTATTCCAAGATGCCGTTCGCGGGCGAGACCGAGCCCATGTCCGAAGACCTGACGGAGCTCGTGCTCAACCGCACCTGGCGCCCGGCTCTCGCCGTTATCGGCATGGAGGGCTATCCCTTGCCACAGAATGCGGGCAACGTGTTGCTGCCCTATTCGACCGCGAAGCTCTCATTCCGCTTGCCGCCCACGCTCGACGCCGGCACGGCAACGCAAGCGATCAAGACGACGCTCGAGGCGAGCCCGCCTTACGGGGCGGAGGTGCGCTTCAGCGCGGAAGCCGGTCAGGGCGGCTGGAACGCACCGAAGCTTTCGCCGTGGCTGGAGAAATCCGTTGCCGACGCATCGCAGGACGCGTTCGGCGCTCCACCCGCTTACATGGGCGAAGGCGGCTCCATTCCGTTCATGGCGATGCTGGGCGAGAAATTCCCCAAGACGCAATTCGTCGTCACCGGCGTGCTGGGCCCGCATTCCAACGCGCACGGCCCGAACGAATTCCTGCACATCCCGACGGGTAAGAAGGTGACACTTGCGGTGGCCAGGATCGTCGCCGATCATTTCGCCAAAGCGTCTTAAATCCCGGCCGGTATCGGACGTTTGAGGCCGATATAGCCGTTGTCGAGATCGGCGTAGCGCACGAGCCCGACATTGGCGCACAGCTTGAGCGAATGGGCATTGGTCATCAGCACCTCGACGCGCGAAGCCTTGCCCTTGCGCGCCCATTCGTCGGCCACCGCGATGATAAAATCGGTGCCCAGCCCCTTGGCCTGGCGGTCGGGCATGAAAGCGAAGTCGACGTAATAGACCGTGTCGCCTTCAACCTCCTCGATGAACCGCCCGATCGGCTTGCCGCCGGACTCGATGATCGAATAGAGCGCGCGGGGATACATCGTGCGATGGGTGCCGGTGGCGGCGCGATACTGCATCGCGATCAGCGGCTCGACCGTGGTCTCCGGCAGGCCGCTCCCCGCGAAGGCACGGATCGTGTGGCTGCGGAACAGCGCCTGCAGGAAGGCGTCGTCGTCCACCCGCTCGGGGCGCAAGGTCACCGTGCCGTGACCGGTTTCGTAGTGTCTCGGAGCTTCCATCGGCGGCAACCTTGGGGCAATCTCGTCCCTCGCGAATATTGTACAAGGACACAGGCATGGACGAGTTTCTCGAATTGCAGCATTTCGAACTGCTCGTCGGCAAGACCGTGCGATTCAAGGGCACGCGTTTCGCGATGCCACTGACCAAGGTCGTCAAATATCAGAAGTTCGTGGCGGAGGCGAAGCGCGACCCATTCCTGCTGGTGTTCCGCGCGCCGAAAGAACGCGAATACATGGCCGAAGGCTATTACGAGTGCGAGTTCGAGGACGGGCCGACCTACCAGATCTACGTCGCGCCCACCCACACGCCCGATGCCGAGTGGCAGGATTATCAGGCCATCTTCAACTGACGCGCCGCTCCCGAAGCAGCAGCCGCGTCAGTTCTGCGACGGGAAGATTCCGACCAGCGCGATGCACATGTTCAGGCAGAGATACGGCATCAGGTTGGGATGCGCCTGGCTGCCGCCGGCGTAACCGATCGACTGCGGCGCAAGCACCGTGGTGGGGGGCGCCGAGCTGTAGATGCTGATCGAGAATTGCGTCGACGGGCTTTGCAGGCCCGAGTTCGTGCCTTTTCCCAGCGCCGTGCTGGAGGCCGGCGTGTCGGTGTTGCCGGTCGTGGTGTCGCCCATCGGGAAATGGTTGTGCTGCGGCATCTCGGACGAGATGAGCGTGTGATTTTCCTCGCCGGCGCGCTCACCCAGGGTGAAACCGGCGCCCTGATGGATCGGGACCCTGCTGCGCAGATCCGGCAGGCCGAAGTTGACCCGCCCGTCGCCGCCATAGGTGGTGCCGAGCAGCGAGAACAGCGCCTGATTCTGGTTGATCGGCAGGAGCTGGCCGTTGCACTGCGCCCAGCCCTTGGGCGCGAAGTTGAACGAGAAGATCTCGACCTGGGCGAGGAATGGCTGCGTCATGGATCGTTTCCTGTCTTACGGCCGCGCCGGGAACACGCCCTGCATCGCGATGCAGAAGTTCAAGGTCAGATAGGGTTGCATGTTGTTGTGCGGAAAGCTGTTGCCCGCGGTTGTCAACGCCTGACCCGACATCGGGGTCTGCGGCGCGTTCGTGCTGAGATAGTTGCCGGTGTAGCTGGCCTGCTTGCCGCCGCTGAAGGCCTTGGCGAGCTGGTTGTTCATCGCGGTGAGCGTCGTGCCCGACGTCGATGTTCCCACCAGGCTGTGATTGTGGCTCGGCATCTCGGTTTGGAGCAAGGTGACGTTTTCCGCGCCCGTCGATTCGCCGATGGAATATGACGAGAGACCGGCGCCCTGGCCCTGTCCGACGGACGCCATGCCTTGGAAGTTGGGCAATCCGAACGTCGACTTGCCGTCGCCGCCATAGTTGGTGCCGAGCAGCGAGAACAGCGCGGTGTTCTGCGAGATCGGCAGCAACTGGCCGTTGCAGATCGCCCAGCCCTTGGGCGCGAAATTGAAACCGAACATCGATACCTGGGCGACGAAGGGTGAAGACATGACCGTTATCCACTTGTCTGGAGTCCGCCGGAGGCGGACGGGCGCGTCAGTTCTGACTCGGATAGACCCCGAACATCGAGATGCAATAAGTGATCGCCAGGATTGGCTGGATATTGTCGTGCGGCTGGCTGCCGCCGCTGAATCCGATCGACGTGTTCGCCATCGTTGCCTGTGCGCCGCCCTGCGCCGCATAGGTGAAGGCGTTGCCGCCGCCGGTGGCGGTCGAGACTTCGGTGGCGAGGACCGAGTTGCCCGCGGGGACGGACTGGTTGCCGCCCGCGGCGTTCGCCGTGAGCATGTGATTGTGCTGGGGGATCTGTTGGATGTTCAGCGTCACAGTTTCGGTGCCGGATTTCTGGCCGATCACATAGTTCGACAGGCCGCCGCCCTGGCCCTGATGGACCGCGACGCGGCCCTGCAGGTCCGGAAGCCCGAAGGTGGACTGGCCGTCGCCGCCATAGGTGGTGCCGATGAGATTGAACAGCGTTTCGTATTCGGAGATCGGGATAAGCTGGCCTTGGCACGCCATCCAGCCGGCGGGCGCGAAGTTGCCCGCGAACATCATCAATTGCCCAACATAAAACTGCATGTCGAGAGTCTCCCCTGATGACCACATGCTTAACATTGCAACTTGCAGCGCACAACCGCGAACCATCCGTGTTGCGCGGGTTTTATTTGCCGCGCCGCAACACGTAACGTCCGTTACAAGACTAGCCCAAGCGCAGTCACGAACGTTACACGGAATGCGACGCGCCTGGATTGACAGGATGCTTTAGTTCGCGGGTACTGCGTCCCCCAATCCGCCTTCACAAACATTTCGCACGCCGGATCACTGCCGCACGCCCCCTGAGCGTTCACTTATCCCGCAGTTGCGAAATCCGCGCACAGTATTTGCCTTGTCTATGCTGGAGCTGCATTTTCCTTAGAGGCTAAGATTTTCGAATAGCCTTATATAATTTTCGACACCCTATTGCCTGCCTCGAAAAACCCAACTGTCCTTAACCTCTATTACTTGTGGGCCATAGGGGGTGCTGATAGATTTTGCCTCGCGCTGGGGCGCTCGCCTCTGAATCGGCATTGCGCGTGATAGTTGCAGAACGCGGGGCGGAGCCCATCCGCCGCGCTTGGGAGGTTGAGTGAGATGAGCAACAATCGGCTTCGCGACCAGATTCTTTCGTCCGTTGGCATCGATGTCGGCGACCCGACAGGGTTGCGGTTGACCGGCCACGAGGCGGCGCTGCAATCGGCGCATCCCATCGTCGACGGCACTGTGCTGCCGGCCGGCCATGCCGCCGAGACCGACGCGTCCCAGCCAGCCCATTTCATCGTGGCGCCAAACGCGGCCCACACGCTTCCGATCACGCCCGGACACGCCGCGAACGATGGCTCCATCGCCTACACGCCGGTGTCGAACTTCCACGCCCAGCCGGACAATTTCCACTTCACGCCGGAAGCCGGCAATCCCGCCCTCGCCGCGACCTTCGCGCACGACACGATCCTGCCGGCCGATCCGATCCATGCGGGCGACTCTCTTGGCGTCGATCACACCATCGCGGGCTACGAAACGGACCTTGCCCTGCAGCATCATCTCGCCAACGCACAAGGCCACAGCCTCGACGCGCACACCAGCGCCCCGGACGGCAGCCCGCCCAGCGGCGGCGATCCGGACGGCCAGCTCTGGGAAGCCGATGCCGGCGACGGCGCGGGCAATCCCGACGGCCATTCGGACTTCCGCGTCGAGCACGACGATTCGGACGGCCTCTCCAACGACCAGACCGACGAGCACGACATCTCGTCCACCACCGGCGTCGTCACCGGGATCGGGCTCGACACGGCCGCGAACCTCTATTTCGCCGAAGACAGCAACGACCAGTTCTATGTCGGCAACATCGCGACCGGCGCGATCCTCACCACCACGACCATCGCCAGCACGTCGGACGAGGACGTCACCAACGCCTTCGTCGTCGATCCGCGCGTCGACACGATCTACATGGACCTGGACGGCGGCGACTATCACGCCGACGGTGGCGACATCATCAAGATCACCTACAATCCGACGACGGGTGCGATTTCATCGCCCTACAATCCCAGCACCTTCGCGATCAATCTCAACAGCGTGCTGGTCGACACCACCTCGTCGGGCAACATCTACCAGGACGGCCGCTCCTTCGTGCTGTCGAACGACGGCTCGACGCTCTATTACGTCGACAACGACGAGATCAATCCCGCCGGCTCCTTCGGCGCCGACACCAACGGCATCTACAAGGTCAGCACCTCGGGCGATGTCGGCCAGGGCACCGCGCCGACGCCGGTCCTGCTTTCCTCGCAAGCGCAGTTCCCGGTGAACGAAAGCGCCGGCAGCATCACCGCGCTGACGCTCAACAGCGCCCAGGGCCTGATCTATTTCACGACGCAAGACAGCGCCGGCATCTGGTACATGCCGATCGCCGGCGGCACCGCTCAGCAGATGACACTGCCCTCGGGCATCACCTTCAGCAACCCGCCGGAATTCGGCAACGGCATCACCTTCGATCCGGACGCGCGCGACGTCTATGTCGCCGACCAGGCGCGCGGCGTCATCATCCGGCTGGAACTGAGCACCGATGGCAAGAGCTTCGTCGCCATCGGCTCGGGTAGCGACACCACCAACGATTTCCGCACCGAGGACTCGAGCGGCGACGGCGCCTTCGCCAACGCCCTGACCTGGGACACGCTGCCGACCGAGACCGGCGTGGCGGGAACGTCGGCCTTCACGACGCAGGGCAGCGGCTCGGCCACGACCCTTCTCACCGGCTCAACCACGATCAGCGATCCGGACGGCACCGGCTTCCACCTCGCGGGCGAAACCATCCGCGTCATCGGCGGCACCAAGGGCGACGGCACGGCTTTCGGCGTGACGAGCGGCGCCATCGCTTCCGGCACGGGCATCTCCGGCGACAATCTGCTGGTCGATGGCGCGCAATCCGGCACGGTCGACAGCGGCAAGGTCACGGTCAGCTGGAACGCCTCCACCGAGACGCTCACGCTTTCCGGCAACGACCCGGATGCCGACTACCAGACGCTGCTCACCGGCATCGCCTTCCAGGAGAACGCGGGCACCGACAACACGATCGGCAGCCATCCGACGCGCGTCATCGATTTCATCGCCAATGACGGCACGACGGTCGCCCATCCCGGCACCACCGATCCCAACGAGAAGACCATCACCATCACGCTCAATCGCGCGCCGACACTGGCCACGGATTCCTACACGGCGCAGGAATCGGGCAGCGCCAGCGGCACGTCGGGCACCGGTGGCACGGGCGTGTTGGGCAACGACAGCGATCCGGACGGCGACTCGATCTCCGTGTCTCAGGTCAACGGCTTGGCCGGCAATGTCGGCTCGGGCACCTTCCAGGGCACTTACGGCCACCTGAACCTCGCCTCTAACGGCAGCTTCACCTATACGGCCGACAACACCTCGGCGATCGACAGCGCGGCCACCGGCTCGCATCCGATCGACAGCTTCACCTATCAGGTGTCGGACGGCGACGGCGGCCTCACCAGCTCGACCGTCAGCTTCACCATCAACCGCGCCCCCACGCTCGGCGCCGACAGCTACAGCGTCGTGGAATCCGCGTCGTCCACCGGCACAGCGGGCACGGCCGGCACCGGCGTGCTCGGCAACGACAGCGACAAGGACGGCGACTCGCTCACCGTCGCGGATGTGAACGGCTCCGGTGGCAATGTCGGCTCCGGCACCTTCCAGGGCACCTACGGTCACTTCGATCTCGCCGCCAACGGCAGCTTCACCTACACCGCCGACGACACGTCCGCGATCGACAGCGCCGCCACCGGCTCGCACCCGACCGACACCTTCACTTACACCGTCTCCGACGGCCATGGCGGCACCACCACCCAGACCGTGAGCTTCACCATCGACCGCGATCCGACGCTGGGGGCGGACGCCTACAATGTGGTGGAAAGCAACTCCGTCTCCGGCACCTCGGGCACGGCCGGCACCGGCGTGCTGGGCAACGACAGCGACAAGGACGGCGATTCCCTCACCGTGTCGGCCGTGAACGGCTCGGGCGCCAATGTGGGTTCCGGCACCTTCCAGGGCACTTATGGTCACTTCGATCTCGCGGCCAACGGCAGCTTCACCTACAACGCCGACAACACCTCGGCGATCGACAGCGCCGCCACCGGCTCGCACCTGACCGACAGCTTCACCTACACCGCGTCGGACGGCCATGGCGGCACCACCACCCAAACCGTCACCTTCACGCTCGACCGCGCGCCGACCGTGACCACCGAGAACGAAACCGTCGCCGAAAGCGCCACCACCACGGGCACCGGCGGTACGGCCGGAACCGGTGCGCTGGCCGGCGACAGCGACCGCGACGGCGACTCGATTCAGGCCACCAAGCTCGACGGCAATACGATCAACGACACGCTGTCCAATTTCGCCGGCACTTACGGCCATCTGACCATCGGCAATGACGGCAGCTACTCCTACGTCGCCGACAACACCTCGGCGATCGACGCCGCGCCCACCGGCTCGCATCCCATCGACACCTTCACCGTGACGGTCGACGACGGCCATGGCGGCACGACGAACGAGACCCTGAACTTCTCCATCGACCGGCCCGGCATCGCGCAAGCCGATTCGATCTCCACCACCGAAAGCTCGACGGTCACCGCCTCGACGCGGAGCACCGGCCTGCTGGGCAACGACAGCGATCCGGACACCGGCAACAATACCGGCCTTTCCGTCACGGCTGTGAACGGCTCGGCCGGCAATGTCGGCAACCAGATCAATTTCGCCGACGGCTCTTTCGTCACCGTCAATTCCGACGGCACCTACACCTACGACCCGAACCATGCCTGGGATTTCCTGCCCGCGGCGTCCTCGGGTGCGCCGTCGACCGGCACGGAGACTTTCACCTATACGATCACCGGTGGTTCGACCCAAACGGTGACGATCACCATCAACGGCCAGGACTCCAACGACACGCTGCAAGGCACCTCCGGCAACGACACCTATAATGGCGGCATCGGCGACGACATCTTCAAGATGCAGGACGGCGGCAACGACAACGTCAACGGCGGCGTGGGCAACGACACCTTCTACTTCGGCGCCGCGCTCACCGCTGCGGACGTCATCAACGGCGGCACGGGCACGGACACACTGGTCATTGGCGGCGACTACACCGGCGGCAACGCGCTGGTGCTGAGCGCCAACTCGCTGACCAGCGTCGAGCAGATCGACCTGCACGCCGGCTTCAGCTACGACATCACCGCCGACGACGCGAACGTCGCCGCGGGCGCCACGCTCACGGTCAACGCCGCGCAGCTCGGCAACGGCGACACGGTCACCTTCGACGGTTCGGCCGAGACCGACGGCCGCTTCCTGTTCAAGGGCGGTATCGGCACCAACAACTTCACCGGCGGCGCGGGCAACGACGTCTTCGACCTCACCTTCGGCGGCACCGACACCGTGCACGGCGGCGGTGGCAACGACGTCTTCAACCTCGACGGCCAGCTCACCGCAGCCGACAGCATCGACGGCGGCGCCGGCGTCGATACGCTCACTCTTTCCGGCGAATACGACAGCCTGGTCCTCGGCGCGAACACGATCACCAATGTCGAGATCATCCGCCTGGCGCCGGGCTTCGACTACAACATCACCACCGACGATGCGACCGTCGCCGCCGGCCAGACGCTGACGGTGAACGGGAGCGCGCTCGACTCGAGCTCCACCCTCACCTTCGACGGCAGCGCCGAGACCGACGGCAGCTTCATCATCAAGGGCGGCGCGGGCAACGACCACCTGACCGGCGGCGCGGGCAACGACACGTTCGACCTCAACCATGGCGGCAACGACACCGTTCATGGCGGCGGCGGTAACGACGTGTTCGCTTTCGACGGCGCCTTTACGGCGGCCGACGTCATCAACGGCGGCGCCGGAACCGACACCCTCACATTGAACGGCGACTATTCGTCGGCCCTCACGCTCGGCTCCAACACGATCACCAGCGTCGAGCGTATCGCACTCGGCGCCGGCCACGACTACAATCTGATCCTCAACGGCCTGGATGTCGCCAATGGGCAGACCCTCACGGTGGACGGTTCGCACCTGGGCGCGGGCGACGACCTGACATTCGACGGTTCGGCCGTTTCCGACGGCGGGCGCATGGTGATGACCGGCGGGGCGGGCACGAACACGCTGTATGGCGGCTCGGCCAACGACACGCTCCACGGCGGCAGCGGCGTGAACGTCCTGCAGGGCGGCGTCGGCGCGGATTTGCTGACCGGCGGCGGCACGTCGGACACCTTCGTCTATGCCGCGCCCAGCGAATCCACGAGCACCGGACACGACACGATCACCGACTTCAACGCCGACACCGACCATATCGATCTCCAGGGATATTTCGTCAACGCGATCGACGCGGCGATCACCACAGGCGCGCTCGGCTCCAGCGACTTCGACACCGCCCTCGCCAAAGACGTGAACGCCTCGAACCTCGCCGCCCACGATGCGGTGCTGTTCACCGCGTCCTCCGGCAGCTATCACGGCCACACCTTCCTGGTCGTCGACATCAATGGCGTCGCCGGCTACCAGGCAGGCCAGGACATCGTCATCGACGTCACGGGCGCCACCAACATGGGCGACTTCAGCGCGTCGAACTTCACCAGCTAACCGGCCGCTTGATTGGCCACGGCAACGGGCGCTCCGCGGGCGCCCGTTTTCGTTTGACCTATATCCGAAGCGCTTTCCACGCCGACGCCGGATCGAGCGCGAGATAGAACAGCGTTTGCATCGTGGCGACGTCGAGCAAATAGAGATAGCGGTAGTCGCAGGCGATGGAGATGACGAAGAAGCTCGCCGTCACCGCGAAAGCGCCGGTGAGCATTCCCGCCACCGCGACATCCGCCGGCCGCCGCCGCCGCACCAGCACGAACAGGGCGATCAGCGCCAGCACCGCGTAGAACAGATGCGACAGAACCGGCGTGCCGACGAACGCCGCACCATAGCGATCCAGCGCCCGGTCGCGCGCATCGAGCCGCTCGGCCAGCCCCAGATCCGCCAGTACAGCTGGCGGCCCATCGACACCGATTTCGTAAGGCAGGCACTGTTTCAGGTCCGGCGTCAGGAACACCCAGCGGAACAATTCCGCCCGCACCCGCAGATACAGCAGCGGATGGTGCAACAGCAGGTCGCGCCATTGCGCGCCCATCGTGCCGGGATCGGCATCGTCCAGCGCGTTCTCCAGCGCGGGCGTATTGCCCAGCGTGTCGTTGCGCTCCGGCGTCCAGACCCGCACGCCGACGGTGCGGATGATGCGCTCCAGATGCTCGTCGTCGTCGCCGATCGCGTCCAGCTTCAGCGATGGATCGTTCGCCACCGCGCCGATCACGTCGTAGGTCTGCAGCAATTGCAGCTGCACGACCGGCCCCGACGTGCCGGCATCGCGCGTGGCCAGCGCCGCCCGTCCGCCCAGCGCCGCGAGCGCGACGGCGAGCAACGCCGCGGCGCCATAAATCGCGCCTTGGTGCAGCCTGCGCGTCTCCACCTCGCGCGAAGCGATCCAGCCCACGGTGACAGCACCCACCAGCGCCACCACCGCCCCGTTCTGCCGCGCCAGCGCCGCCAGCGCGAACAGCAGCACCGCGCCCGCGATCAATCCAAACCGCCAGCGCACGAAAGCCCAATACGTCGCCGCCAGCGCCAGGCACACGAACCCCGCCACCGCGGCATTCGCGAACAGCACGTCCTTCCACACGGTGCCCTGATAGATCAGGAGCTGCGGCGTCAGCGCCAACGCCCCCGCGACCATTGCGGCCGCCCAATGCGGCCGGGGCGCGGTCAGCAGCAGGCCGAAGAGGCTGGCGAAGAAGACCAGCGCGGTCAGGATCACATAGAGCGCCGTGCCCCGGACCGCGGCATCGGCCAGCCCCAGCAGCCACGACATCACGGCCGGGTGCCAGTTGGCATAGCGCCCGGCGCGGCCCTCCATCAGCTGGACCACCGAATCGTAGGACAAATGCCCCGGCAGGTCGGCCACCAGGCACAGGACCAGCCCGGCCAGGATGACCCCGGCCGCGACGATGAACCCCAGCTCTGGCTTTGCGCCGTTGCGCATGCCAATCCCCTCCCGCACCGCGATGCGCTAAACTAGAGCGCTGCCGACTGACAAGGCCATGGCCAACAAACCGATCTTTTTCGATGCCACCGGACGCAGAGCCGCTCGGGTTTCCGTGATCGCCTGGGCCGTGGTCGCCATCAGCGGACTGATGGGCGCCGCGTTCCTCGCCAGCCTGATCATGGCCCCCGCGGTCCAGCAGATCCGGCTTCCCGGCCAGTTGACCGCCGTCCAGCTCGAGAAGAAGGCCGTCGCCCCGGGCCTGCTCCATTCCGCCGCCAACCTCGCCGCCGCCGTGCGGG
>DATATK010000011.1:0-10689 GCA_036268825.1 Rhizomicrobium sp.
AGGAACTGCACCACCACGTCGAAGCTCTCGAACGGATGATGGACGAGGATGTCCTTCGCCCGGATCGCTGCGAAACAGTCGCCGCCGTGATCGCGGATGCGTTCGGGGAAGCGCGCGATATAGGGCTTGAACTGAAGGTCGGGCCGCTCGTCGACGATGAGCTGGCGCGTGTCGGACAACCCGACCTGTTCGACGATCACGATGTCCGGCGCCTTGAGCGCGAGCTGGCTGGCGATGAAGTTGCGCAGGTCCAGCGGCATGGACTCGCTGCAGAACATATGGATGACCGAACCGCGGCGGCGGCGCTTGAGCAGCGTCTCGAACAGCCGCACCAGATCTTCGGCTTCTTCTTCGACTTCCACGTCGCTGTCGCGGATGATGCGGAATTGTCCCGAACCCATGAGCTTGTAGCCGGGGAACAGCAGATGCAGGAAAATCTCGATGACGCGTTCCAGCGCGATGAAGCGTACCGGCCCGCGCGCCTCGCCCGGCAGCCGCACGAAGCGCTGCAGCAGCGCCGGCACGGGCAGCAGCGCGGTGACGGCCTTGCCGTCCTTCTTGCGCTGAAGCTGCAGCGCAAGCGTGAAGCCGAGATTGGGAATGAACGGAAACGGATGCGCCGGGTCGAGCGCGAGCGGCGTCAGGACCGGATAGATGCTCTGGCGGAAATCCTTGTCGAGCCACAGCATGTCGGCTTCGGTGAGTTCGTCCGGCTCCAGCACCAGCACACCCGCTTCGCGCAATCCCCGGCGCAGGCTTGTCCACGCCAACTGCTGGTCGGCGATCAGCGCGCCGGCCTCCTTGTCGACACCGGCGATCTGCTGGGCGGGCGTCAGCCCGTCGTCCGACAGCGTCGCGATGCCGGCGGTGACCATGCCTTTGAGGCCGGCCACGCGCACCATGTAGAACTCGTCGAGATTGGAGGCGGAGATCGACAGGAAGCGCAGCCGCTCCAGCAGCGGGTGGTGCGTGTTCCCGGCCTCCTCCAGGACGCGGCGGTTGAACGCCAGCCATGACAGTTCCCGGTTGACGAACCGCTCCGGCGACTCCGGATCGATGTCGGGCACCCCCGGCTCGCGCGGCGCCGGCGCGTCCAAGGCCAGGGAACCGGAGACCGGTTCGGCCGAATTCTTCACGTCCAACTGAGACTTAGCCATGGAACCGCGCGGTTAGGATGCCGGAATCCTAGAGGATAATCATTGCCATGTCATGGCGATGACGGCCTATCCGGCGAGTTCCTGGATCATCGCGCTCGTCACCGGGCGTTTCTCCGACAGGGCTTTGGCGTCCGCTTGCGCGACGAAGGCGCGGATGGCGGCGGGGGTGCGCTCGAGGCGGCGGATCATGTGCTGGATCACGGCGTCGGGCACTTTCAGTTGGCGGTCGTCGAAGAGTTTGCGGGCCAGCGCGGCGAGCAGGGCGTCGTCGGGCGCCCAGAGCGGGAAAGCGAGCAAGGCGGAGAAGCGTGATGCGAGGTCAGGCATCACCGTGGGCCACACGCTCGGATGTTCATGGCCGGTGAGCAGAACCGGCGCTTCGCGTGTCGCCCGTTCGAGCAAGGTGAAGATCGCTTCGTCGCGTTTGCGCGTGGGCGCCATGCTGTCGACGTCATCGAGGACCAGCGGGCCGTGCGCGTCCACATCCAGCGCTGACGCGGACTGCACGCGCGCGTTCGCGGGCCATGCGGAAGCCAGATGCGATTTGCCGGAGCCGGAGGGGCCGTAGAGCGCCGCGCTCGCCACCGCCCAGCCGGGCCACGCATCGACGAAGGCGACGGCTTCGGCGTTGGCGGGCGCGACGATGAAATCGGCGCGCGAGAGTTTGGGCGTGAGCGTGAAAGGCAGCGGCAGTTGCGGCGACATCACGCCGTCCGGCGGCCGCGGGCGGCGGCGCGGAGCCAGAGTTGTCCGTAGGCGAGCCACGACGCGATGGTGGCCGCCCCCGTCACCACCGCGGCGAAGGCCACGACGGTCTGCCAGTCCAGATCGAAGCCGAGCACGAACAGGATCAGCGCGACGTAACCCACCTGCACCGCCGTCGAGAGCTTGCCGATGGCCAGCGGCGCCACGCGCAACGGCAACTCGAGCAGCTTGGCGACGAGGATGCCGAGCACGATCACGATGTCGCGCCCGATGACGACCGCGGTGAGCCAGAGCGGCGTCGCGCCCATTTGGGTGAGCGCGAGGAAAGCGCACAGCATCAGCAATTTGTCGGCAATGGGATCGAGATAGCGGCCGAAGCGCGTCGCCAGGTGAAAGCGCTTGGCGAGCCAGCCGTCGGCCAGATCGGTCAGTCCCGCGAGCACGAACACCACCAATGCCGCGCGCTCGTGCGCCGTCAGCAGCAGCGCGGCGAGCGCCGGTGCGCAGGCGAGCCGCATGCCCGTCAGGATGTTGGGGATGTTGCGCAGGAAGAAGATCACGGTGTGCCCGTCGTCGTCGCGGGTGGCGGATTGGGCGCGAGCGTCCAGCCGTCGTCGCCATTCTCGAGGTCGTAGCCGGCCTGGGACAGGCTGTCTTTCAGTTGCTCCGCCGTGCCGACATAGGTGATCGCGATGCGGCCCATGCCGATATCCATCGCCACGACCGTCACGTCCGTGACGGTGGGGATGGAGACGATCTTCTGCTGCATCGCGCCCCAGTCGGCGAGCGTATCCACGCCGATCGCGGCGGTGAGCTTGGAGCGCTTGCTGAAATCGATGGCGGCGTGGGCTTTCCACGCATCGATCACCGCCGTCGCCGCGGCCTCCGCCGCGTCGGCGTAAAGCCGCGGCGCGCCTGGCGCATCGCTCAGCGCCACGTCCGGGATCGTCCAAGGGGCGCCCGGTCCCAGATGGCGCAGCTTCACCACCATCTTGCCATGATCGTTCACCAGCAGAAGCAGCATCGCCTCGCCGGCGCTGACGCGCCCGGCGATGGGCTGGATTTGCGACCACTGCACGGCGTCGAACGACACGCCGTCCAGGACCGAGGTGGTCGCGCGGTCGGGGATCGGAAGATGGAGCGGCACGGCGGCATGGCTGTAGCGCGAATTGAGGAAGGCGCCCGTCCAGCCGCCATGCGCGTCGTAGCGCGGGTTCAGCGGCACGATCAGGATCGGATGCGCGCTCGCATCCGCATAGGCGATGTTCGACTGGCGCAGCACGCGGCGCACGGCGTCGGCGTTGAACACATAGGTCATGCTCGCCGAATAGCGTGTCGTCGATCTGCGCACGTTCTGCGGCAGGTAGCTCGCCAGGAGCCGCTCGACCGCCTCATCGTCCAGCACGGGCGCCTTGGCCCAGTCGTCCTGCTTGAGGAGGCGGTGGATCAGGGCGGTCCAGGCGCGCTGGCGGCCCGAATTGATCGCGATGTCCTGCGCTTCCACCGACGACGCGGCGGACGCATTGACCTGAATCCCGCTCACCGTGAACGGATCGGACGGGCCGCCGGCCAAGGCCGGCGTCAGCCCCAGAAGAGCCAAGGCAAGGAAAAGAACAGCGCGGCGCATGGAGAACCCCGAAGAATTCCGGGACTATAGTGGGGGAACAGGCGGCACGAAAGCTTTCTGCACCTCCCACTTGCGGGGGGGGTCGAAAACGCAAAGCGTTTTCGGGTGGGGCGCTGATCGTCCGTCGGCGCCGGCCCCACCCGAAAACCCTCTCGCTGCGCTCGACGGTTAGTCGACCTCCCCACAAGGGGGAGGTGCGGAAGGCGTTAGAACCTGCTTGGCGGTTGCGTCAACTGATGGATGGAAATAGCCCTTTTCAGCACCGCCTTGCGCGACTGCGCGGGCGCCGTCCGGGCGTGGCCGAGGAGGATCATCAGCGCCATCTGCATCGGGTAGACGCGCTTCACTTTTCGAGACGGCATGGAATCACCTGAGAGTGATCCATCCTATGCCCATCCCTACGCGAAAAGCTTGGCCGCTGGCGCTGCACCCGCGCTGTCCGGGAAGACGGTGGTGTCGAGGTCGCGGCGGGCGATGCCCATGTGGTCGGCGAGGACGCCCTTGAAGAGGGCGCGCATGTCGGTCCGCGGCGGCTGGTCGCGGCCGTCCTTGAGGGCGGCGGGTTTGAGGCCCATCCATTCGGCGTGGACGGTTCCGCCCGCCACGCCGCCGCCGAACAGGAAGGCGGCGCCCGCCGTGCCGTGGTCGGTGCCGCCATTGCCGTTGGGCGCGGCGGTGCGGCCGAACTCGGTCGCCATGGTGACGGCGGTCTTCTTCCAGACGGGGCCGAGCGCGGTCTTCATCGCTTCGAGCCCGGCGTCGAGCGCGCGCAGGCGGCGGGCGAGCTGGCCGTCGCCGGCGCCTTCGTTGACATGCGTGTCCCAGCCCGACGCGTCGAGCACCGCGATGCGCGGGCCGTCGTCGCGCGCGAGCAGGTGGCCGGCGCCGGCGAAAAGCGGCGTCAGGTCGCCATAGCTTCCGGCGCGCTGCGCCATCTGCTGCGGCGTCTTCGGTCTGTCGTCCATCGCGGCATCGGCTTGCGCTTCGGTGTGCAGCGCGCTGTCGAGCGAGCTGCGCAAGGTCGGATCGTTCGCGTAGAGCGCGCGCACGCGGGTGAGGAATTCCGCGTCCGGCTGCGGCATGACGGACGGCATCCAGCTCGATACGCGCGCGGGGCCGGACAGCATCAGCGGCGGCGACGCGGCGATGGCGAGCGCGCCGTTGCCACCCGAAAGCCCCATCGCGGGCAGCGCGCGATTGAGCCAGCCGTCGCCCAGCACATGCGGGCCGGTGCCGCCGGTCTCCAGCACGTTCTGTCCGTCGAAATGCGAGCGGTCGCGATAGGGCGAGGAGATGTTCTGGAACACGACGAGTTCTTTGGCGTCCCACATCGCCTTCATGTTGGTGAGCGCGGGATGCAATCCGAAATGCCCGTCCAGATCGTGCAGCGCGTTGGCGCCCGTGGTGTCGAGCGCGAGCGCGCCGCGCACCGTTTTGTAATCCGGATCGCCATGCGGCGGGGCTGCGGCAAGCCCGTCGAGCGCGCCGCGCAGGATGACGACGACGAAGCGCTTGTCCGTCGGCACGCTGGCGAAAGCGAAACGGATGGGCGCGTCCCAGATGCTCATGGCGCCGGCGGCGAGCGCGGTCTTTAGAATGGAGCGGCGGTCTAGCATGGTCATCTCCGCTGGAATTCGGGGCTGGATACGAGCAGCGCCATCGCGTCGCCCGGCGTGACCGAAGCCTTCATCGCCGCGCGCGTATCGGGTTGCAGCAACGGACCGAGGCCGGCTTGCGCCACAGCCAGCGCGTCGAGGCTCGCGGGCATGCGATTGCCCAACTCCTTGGCCCATTGGATGCGGTTGAGCAGCGCGTCCGGCCCGGACCAGGCGTCCGAATTGTCCGGCCAGCCTTTGGGCGAGGGCGCGGCGAAGGGGAATTCGCCCATCATCGCCGTCGCGGCCATGGTGCCCTTGATCTGCGCCGCCTCGTCGCCGCCGCGCGGCCAGCCGAGCAGGCGCATCGCGGCGGTGGTGTATTCGATGGGACTGCGGACCTTGCCGCCGCCCGGTTTCCACGCCGCCGGATCGTTGACGGCCGCTTCGCTGAGCGAACGCAGGTCGCCGCCGGTCTGGTTGAAGTTCTTCTCCAGCCGCGCGACGGATTCGGGCGGCGGATCGTCGCCGATGAACTGCACCGCGAATTTTTTCGCGATGTGCCGCGCCGTCGCCGGATCGTGCGCGAGGTCCTTCAGCGCCGCGATGCCGGCCTCCTCGCCGCCCGAATAGGTCTTGCCGCGCAGCACGATGTCGCCGGGCTCGTGGCGCGCGGGATAATAGCGGAAGCCGTTGCCCGTGCCGCCGCCGCGGTCGATACTCCAGCCGGTGAGGATCTTGGCCAACGCGATCACATCGGCTTGGGTGTAGCCGCCATCGACGCCCAGCGTGTGCAGCTCCATCAATTCGCGGCCGAGATTCTCGTTGATGCCCTTGCCGAAGATGCGGCCCGCGATCGAGTCCGGCCCGACGGATTGCGCGTTGTCGAGATAGAGCAGCATCGCGGGATGGCGCGTGGACGCGAGCAGCATGTCCTCGAACTTGCCCGCGATGTTCGGCCGGATCGCCTCGCGCTCGAACGCGCCGGTGAAGGTGATCGCGGCGGGGTTGAGGGCGGAAACGGTGAAATGATTGCTCCAGAACCAGACCAACCGCTCGGCAAAGGGCGTCTGTGTCGTGAAGCCCAGCGCGAAGCGCGACGCCATCTCGCGGTTGAACGCGGCCACCCGCGTCTTGAAGAAGACCTTCACCGGATCGGGCGCGGGCATCGCGGCCGTCGCCTGCGTCTTCTCCGCCTGGCGGGCCTTGCGGTACTGGATCAGGTCGGAGACCAGCTCCGCGCCGGTCATGAAAGCCGCGCCGCCGTCCAGCGGCTGGGGCGAACCGACGGGCGAATCGAGTTGTTTCAGCAGCCACGCCTTGGGCGCGGTGCTTGCCGAATCGATCTCACCGGGCCTGGCGCCAAGCCCAAAACGATGCGCCGCGATGGCACCTTCGAGTGACATGCACTCTCCCTTGCGCTCTCACCGGCACCCCACTAAACGGACGCTAGCCCTTCTTTCCTGAACCGCAAATGAATTCACCGCGCAATGGCCTCACTTATAAAGACTCCGGCGTCGATATCGACGCGGGCGAGGAACTGGTCGCGCGCATCGCACCCGCAGCAAAAGCCACGCGCCGCCCGGGCGCGGACGCCGATCTGGGCGGTTTCGGCGGGTTATTTGACTTAAAAGCCGCCGGCTTCCGCGATCCCGTCCTGGTTGCGGGGACTGACGGCGTCGGCACCAAGCTCAAGATCGCGATCGACACCGGCATCTTCACCGGCCTCGGCCAGGACTTGGTGGCGATGTGCGTCAACGACATCGTGGTGCAGGGCGCCGAGCCGCTGTTCTTCCTCGACTACTATGCCAGCGGCAAGCTGGACGTGGACAGCGCCGCCATCGTCATCGAAGGCATCGCGCGCGCCTGCAAGGAGAGCGGCTGCGCGCTGATCGGCGGCGAGACGGCGGAGATGCCGGGCCTCTACGCCAAGGGCGATTTCGATCTCGCAGGGTTTTCCGTCGGCGCCGTGGAGCGCGACGCGATCCTGCCGAAGCTCTCCACGATGGCCGAAGGCGACGTGTTGATCGGCGTCGAATCCTCCGGCGCGCACAGCAACGGCTATTCGATGATCCGCCGCGTGGTGACGGATGCCGGATTGGCGTGGGACGCGCCCGCGCCGTTCGATCCCGCGCGCAAGCTCGGCGAGGCGTTGCTCGCGCCGACGCGGCTTTATGTGAAGGGCGCGCTCACCGCGATCCGCACCGGCGGCATCAAAGGTCTTGCGCATATCACCGGCGGCGGCATCACCGACAACCTGCCGCGCTGCCTGCCCGAAGGCCTCGACGCCGATGTCGATCTCGGCGGGTGGACGCCGTCGCCGCTGTTCGGCTGGCTGGCGAAATCGTCGGGCATCGCGCAGGCCGAAATGCTGCGCACCTTCAATTGCGGCATCGGCATGGTCGCCGTCGCCGATCCCGCGCGCGCCGGCCACATCATCGACGCGTTCCAGGAAAGCGGCGATCGCGCGGTACGCCTGGGTACGCTGGTCGCAGGCACGCTCGAGCCGGTGGTGCGCTATCGCGGCGCGCTGAAACTGTGAGCCGCGTCCGCGTCGCCGTTCTGATCTCGGGCCGCGGCAGCAATCTCTCCGCTTTGATCGATGCTGCGAAAGCGCCGGACTATCCCGCCGAGATCGCGCTCGTCTTCTCCAACCGCGAGGACGCGGGCGGATTGGCCGTCGCGCGCGACGCCGGCATCCCCACCGTCGTGATTTCGCACAAGGATTTCGCCAGCCGCGAAGAGTTCGACGCCGCCATCGACGCGGCGTTGCGCGCGGCGGGGATCACGCTCATCGCCGAAGCCGGCTTCATGCGCATCCACTCCGAATGGTTCGTCAAACGCTGGGAGGGCCGGATGATCAACATCCATCCGTCTCTGCTCCCCGCCTTCCCCGGCATCCGCGTGCACCAGCAGGCTTTGGACGCCGGCGTGAAGGTGAGCGGCTGCACCGTGCACTTCATGGTCCCCGAGTTGGACGCCGGCCCGATCATCGCGCAAGCCGCTGTGCCGGTGCTGCCCGGCGACACGGTGGAGACATTGGCCGCACGCATCCTCGTCGAGGAGCACCGCATGTATCCGGAGGCGTTGCGGAAGGTGGCGGAAGGAAGGGTCGTGCTGCGCGACGGGAAGTCTTTCTTACCCTCCCCTTGAGGGAGGGTATAAGAAGCTACCCCACCAACTTCCCCGCACCGAGTTCCTTGCGCCACTCCACGTCGCGCTCCTTGAGCAACTCGCCGATCAGCAGCGCGTTTTCGTCGGTCACTTCTTCCAGTTCCTCGAATGCGAACGCGGCCTCGCCGTGCGCGGCCCAGGCGGCTTGGACCGCCTTGTTGGGATGGCCGTTCATGCGCAGCTGGAACCAGGCGCCGTTCTGCGCCTTGTCGAGGTTGCGCGTTGTCATCACCCAGCACTCGCCGGTCGGCACACAGCGCACGGCGAAGATGCCGGCGCGCTGCTTGGCTTCCCTGTATTCGCGGGCGAGGTCTTTTTTGCGGGCGTTGTCCATCAGAGCCCCACGCCGCTGATCTGCGCGGAGACATCCCACAACCGCTTCGCGTCCGCATCGTTCTGTGCGGCTTTGGTCGGCATCGCCAGCTTGCTCTTGACGTAATAGCCGCCGCTCTTGCCTTCGACCTCGGGTGACGAGGCCAGATAGATGATCGTCTGCGCGCCCTGTTCGGGCGACAGCGCGAAATTCTTGGCCAGCCGGATCGCGAGCGACATCAGCCCGCCGCTCGCATCGCCGAAGCGCGTGCCGACGAAACCGGGATGGAGGCAATTGGCCGTCACGGCCGTTCCGGCGAGACGCTTGGCCAGTTCGCGCGTGAACAGGATGTTGCACAATTTGGATTCGCCGTAGACCGAGAATCCCGAATAGCCCTTCTCCGATTGCAGATCGGCGAAATCGAGCTTGGCGCCCTTGTGCGCGTCCGACGCGGTGGAGACGATGCGCGCGCCGGGCGTCGCCTTCAGCCGGTCGAGCAGCACGTTGGTCATCACGAAATAGGCCATGTGGTTGACGGCGAAGGTCTTCTCCAGCCCGTCCGCCGTCACCTGGCGCGAGGTGAACATCGCGCCCGCGTTGTTGATCAGCACGTCGATGGCGGGCTCGCTCGCCGCGATCTCCGCGGCAACGCGCTTCTGCTCGGCGATGGTCGAGAGGTCGCCATAATGGACCGCGTGATTGTCATGGCCGGCGATGGCGCGCAGATGCTTGAGCGTTTCCTGCCCGCGCTCGCGGTCGCGCGCGACGAACACGATGCGCGCGCCCTTCTGCGCCAGCCTGTCGGCCGCGACTTCTCCGATGCCCGAGGTTGCGCCGGTAACGACGACGGTCTTGCCCTGCATCGGAAGAGTATCCTTATCCAACGATATCGAGTTCGCAGAAGAAGAATCGGATTTCATGCGCCGCCGTTTCCGGTGCGTCGGAGCCGTGCACGGAATTGGCTTCGATGGACTCGGCGAAATCCTTGCGGATCGTGCCGGCTGCGGCCTTCGTCGGATCGGTCGCGCCCATCACTTCGCGGTTCTTGGCGATGGCGTTCTCGCCTTCGAGCACCTGCACGACCACCGGGCCGGAGGTCATGAACGCGACCAGGCTCTGGAAGAACGGTCGCGCCTTGTGCACGTTGTAGAACGCTTCGGCCTGCGCCGTGGAGAGCTGCATCCGGCGCGATGCGATCACGCGCAAGCCCGCCTTCTCGAAGCGATCGATGATCGCGCCGGTATGGTTGCGGCGCGTGGCATCGGGCTTGATGATCGAAAGCGTGCGTTCGGCGGGCATGACAGTAACTCCGTGTAGAAGGGGAAATCGCGGGGGTTATAGCGACGGGGCAGGGACCAGTACAACCCTCTATGTGCGAGGGGCGCTCATCCACCCTCCCCTTGAGGGAGGCGGCTTTCCGGCATCTTGCCCTGTTTCGCTTTTGCTGCGGCCAAAATTCCGTCGATCACGACATGCCGTTGCTCCATGACATTTTTATTCTCAAATCGCAGCACCGTGTATCTGCGCTCTTCCAGCCAGCGCGTCCGCTCCTGATCATGGACAACTGCGTCAGGTTGATAATGTTGGCTGCCGTCGAGTTCGACGATCAGCTTCAATGCGGGGCAACAGAAATCGACTATATAGGGTCCGATTGGCTGTTGCCTGCGGAATCGAATTCCTTCCGTCCGCAACGGCCCCAATATCTTCCAGAGCCAACGTTCCGCCTTGGTCGAATTGTTGCGCAGTTCCCGGGCGCGCTCACGATGGAATTGTTTGCGCTGTTCGGCGTTCGCCTTCGGATGTTCTGGCATGGCAAGCCCAAGTGTGTTTGTGAAGAGCGGGACATGAGTATTTTTATACCCTCCCCTTGAGGGAGGGTCGACAATTTGCGCAGCGTAGCGAAGCAAATTTCGGGAAGGGGTCCGGCCACGAGCGCCGGTGGCTTTGACCCCTTCCCGAAAAATGCTTTGCATTTTTCGACCCTCCCTCAAGGGGAGGGTATGAAGTGTGCTTTACGCCGTTCTTCCTCCATGCCATTACCGGCTTTGGAGGCGGTCATGCACGATATCAAGGCGATCAGGGACAATCCGGAGGGGTTCGCGGCGGCGCTTGCGCGGC
>DATATK010000012.1:0-10923 GCA_036268825.1 Rhizomicrobium sp.
AAGGCGACGCGGACGAGCACGCGCGAGATCATCAATCACGGCCTGTCGATGCTGACCTTCGTGATCGCGCTGATCGAGTTCATCACGCTCAAGGGCTTCGCGACCTCGCCGTTCTTCTTCATCACGATGTTCACCCTGTTCGACGTGGTGGCCGGCTACACGATCTCGATCGTCGCCGCCGAGCACGACCTCGGCATGGGCCGCGGCGCCAGCACGGACTAAGTGGCATAACGACCCTCCCTCAAGGGGAGGGCCGTTATTTCCGCGCGCCACGGGGCATACTGAGCCATGGCGAATCCCGATCCCGGCTCCAACATCGACCCCCACGCCCGCTGGCGATTCCTGCGGGACGTGATCTATTTCCAGCTCAAGCTGATCCTGGGCAATCTGCAGAACTTCCTGCTGCTGCCGGTATCGATCGGCGCCGCCGTCATGGATCTGGTGATGAAGAGCAGCACCGGCCGCGAGGGCGAGCGCTTCTACTGGGTCCTGCGCTGGGGCCGCCATACCGACGAGATGATCGACATCTACAGCGCCATCGGCGGCTACGAGCACGAGGGCGAGCCCGACCGCGGCGGCGCGATGAAGGCGCAATACACGGTGGACTCGGTCCTGGCGCGGATCGAAGGCGTCATCGTGCGGGAGTACGAAAAGGGCGGCACGGCCGCGAGCGTCAAGGGCGCCGTCGACAAGGCCATCGACGAGATGCAGGCCAAGACCGGCACCGCCGGCGACCGCGCCAACGCGATCATCAGGACCGCCACGGACAAATTGCGCGACAAGATCGACAAGCCGCCGCAGCCCTAGCCACCAAACCCCTCCAGCACGTTGCACGTGTTCTCCGCGAGCGCGTCCAGATTATACCCGCCCTCGAACACGAACAGCGTGGGTTTGCCGAAGCGCGCGAGCCTTTCGCCCAGCCGCAGGTAATCGTCCGTCGTCAGCTTGAACTGGCAGATCGGATCGCCGGCGAAAGTGTCGAGCCCGAGCGACACCAGCAGCACGTCCGGCCCGAAATCGCCGACGCGGGCAAGCGCGTGGTCGAGCGCGGGCGCGTAGCCGTTCCAGTCCGTCGCGCGCGGCAGCGGCAGGTTGAGATTGGCATCTTCGCCGGCGCCGTCGCCGCGCTCGTCGGCGAAACCCAGATAATGCGGATAGGCGAAGGATGGATCGGCATGGATCGACGCGAACAGCGCGTCGCGCCGCGCATAGAAGATCGATTGCGTGCCGTTGCCGTGATGATAGTCGACATCGAGGATCGCGGGCCTGAGACCCTTGTCCACCAGCCACTGCGCCGCGACGGCGACATTGTTGAGATAGCAATAGCCGCCGAACACGTCTCGCGACGCGTGATGTCCCGGTGGCCGCGCCAGCGCGAACGCCGCCCGCTCCCCGCTGTGCACCGCCTGCGCCGCGGACAGCGCGACGTTCACGCCCGCCAGCGCCGCGTCCCACGTGCCTTTCATGATCGGCGTCGCCGTGTCGAAGCAATACGAGCCCAACCGCGATTCGATATCCCCGTCGCGCCGGTCGCGCAGCCCGCGCGCCGGCCAGGACGACGGAATCGCCGCCGCCGCATCGGCGCCATACGCCTTGCCCCATGCGTCATGCGCGCCGGCGAGGAATTGCACGAACGCCGCATCGTGCACCCGCGCGACGGGCTCCGGCCCGAACGCATCCGGCGCCAGCACCGGCCCCAGTTTGCGTTCCACGATCCGCGCCTTCACCCGCTCCACCCGCTCCGGGATTTCCACCGCCGGCGTCAGCCGCCCACCCTCGAACTCCTCCTTCGGCGCATGGCCGAGATGAACGGGGGAATAGAAGGTCTTCATTCCAACAACCGGTTCTTTGCGCCGCGCCGATCTCATTGTACTATGGCCGCAGAGGAGTACGGCAATGAATTTCACCCGGATCACTATCGACGCCGGACAGATGGGCGGAACGCCTTGCATCCGCAGCCTGCGCATTCCCGTCGCGACGGTCGTGGGCATGGTGGCGGATGGTATGAGGGATGCCGAAATTCTCGACGCCTATCCCGATCTCCAGGGCGAGGATATCCGCGAAGCGCTGCGTTACGCGGCCGATGCCGTGCGTGAGCGCGAACTGCCTCTCTCCGTTCCGTGAAATTCCTGGTCGATAATGCGCTGTCGCCGATAGTCGCCCAATCCTTGCGCAGCCAAGGGCACGACGCCGTTCATGTTCGCGATTATGGGATGCAGGCCGCGCCCGATGAGCGGATATTCGAGCGCGCCGCGACGGAAGATCGCGTTGTCGTTTCCGCCGACACCGACTTCGGCGCGCTGCTTGCGCTACGGCGGCAACGTAAGCCATCTGTGATTCTTTTTCGGCGGGGAACGGACCGAAAGCCCGAGCGGCAATCGGCGCTCCTGCTACAGAATTTGGCTGACGTTCTGGAAGCACTGGAGCGGGGCAGCGTCGTTGTTCTGGAAGAAGCGCGCATTCGCATTCGTTCGCTACCCATAGGCGGCGAGTAGTTTTTATCCCGCCTGCAGGAGGATGGCGCCCGCTGCGATGGTGCCTGCGGCAAGCCAGCGGCGCAAATTCATTTTTTCGCCGAGGAAATGCATCGCGAGCGCCGTGCCGAAGAGCACGCTGGTTTCGCGCAAGGCCGCCAGTTGCGCCGTGGCGCCGTAGCGGTAGGCGAGCATCGCCGAGCCGTAGGTGGTGATCGAGAGCGCGCCGAGGACGAGGCCCAGTCTCCATTGGCGCCGCGCCTCGATGACGACGGCGCGGCCGCGGATGCCCGGCGCGGTGACGAGCACGCAGAAGCCGTGCGCCACGAAGAACCACAGCACATAGGTGAACGGATTGGCCACCGCGCGCACGCCCGATGCGTCGATCAGCGTATAGCAGCCGATGGTGACGCCGGTGGCGAGTGCGAAAGCGAGGCCCTTGCCGATGGTGGCGCGGTGCGACAGGCCCATCGCGATGACGCCGCCGCAGACCATGGCGATGCCGGCGATCTCGGTGAGGGGTGCGTGCTCGTGCAGGAACAGGATGGCGCCCAGCGCGGTGAACAGCGGGCCGGTGCCGCGCGCGATGGGATAGACAGCGGAGAAATCCGCGCTCTCATAGGAGCGCACGAGGAACAGCTCGTAGATCGCGTGCACGAAGGCCGTGCCGATCAGGAACCAGATCGCGCGTCCGCTCGGCAGCGGCACGAAGAACAGAGCGGGCGCGACGAAGAGCGCCGAGCACACGCCGATGAGCAGCCGCATGGCATATTTGTCGTCCGCCCGCTTCGTCAGGATGTTGACGACGGCATGGACGGCGGCGGAAAGAAGGATGAGGGCGAGGGCGGTGGGCATTACCAATACACTGTCATGGCCCGCGAATGCGGGCTACCCAGGTGATCGTAGAGCATCCCTCTATCCCATCAATCGTCATCGCCCGGCTTGTCCGGGCGACCCAATTTCACTTTTCCAAAACAAAATGGGTCCCTCGGACAAGCTGGGGGATGACGGTGTTTGGTTTGGATGGGAGAGTGCGGCGTGACCTGGGTGGCCCGCGTTCGCGGGCCATGACAATGTGGGGCAGGTTTGGAGAGAACATCCATGGCGCAGCGCTATTTGAATTCCGACCTCATCGGCGTCCCCGGCGGGCGCGCGAAGATGCAGACTCCCGCGCTGGTGGTGGATCTGGACGCGCTGGAGCGCAATATCGCGGCGATGGCGGCGCATGCGAAGGCGAGCGGCATCGCGCTGCGCCCGCATGCCAAGACCCACAAATGCGCCGAGATCGCGCGGCGGCAGATCGCGGCGGGCGCGCTCGGCATCTGTTGCGCCAAGCTGGGCGAGGCGGAAGCGCTGGCGGATGCGGGGATCGGCTCGATCCTGATCACCTCGCCCGTGGTGACGGAGCGCGGCATCGCGCGGCTGATCGCGCTCAACGCGCGCATCCCCGAGCTGATGGCGGTTTGCGACAATGCAAGCGTGGCCTCCAAACTCGCCGATGCGGCGGCGGGCAGCGGCAAGCGGCTCAAGCTCCTGATCGACATCGATCCCGGCATGAGCCGCACCGGCATCGTGCCGGGCGACAAGGCGGTGGCGCTGGTGAAGCAGGTCGCCGAATCCAATGCGCTCGAATATGGCGGGCTGCAATGCTACGCGGGCAATGTGCAGCACATGGAATCCCCCGGGGAGCGGCGCGAGAAATCGCTCGCGGCGATGAAAGAGCTGGGCAATCTGCGCGACCGTCTCGCGGCGCAGGACCTGGCGCCGAAGATCGTCTCCGGCGGCGGCACCGGCACGTTCGACATCGATCCGGCGGCGCATGTGCTGACCGAATTGCAGGTCGGCTCCTATGTGTTCATGGACAAGCAGTATATCGACGTGTGGCAGAAGCCCGGCGACCGCGTGCCGTTCGAGACCTCGCTGTTCGTGCAGACCACCGCGATCAGCGCCAATCGCGACGGGCTCGCCACGACCGACGCGGGCTTCAAATCCTTCGCCACCGATGCGGGCAATCCGGTGATCGCGAGCGGCGCGCCGGACGGTGCGAGCTATTTCTTCTTCGGCGACGAGCAGGGCGGCATCGTCTACGATTTCGCCAAGGGCCGGATCGTGCCGGGTGATTCCGTCATCTGCGTCGTTCCGCACTGCGACCCCACCGTAAATCTCTACGATTGCCTCCACGCGGTGCGCGGCGACGCGCTTTCGTTCATCTGGCCGGTGGAAGCCCGCGGAAAGTCTGCATAAATCGGCCTTCGAAACTCTCGCTTCCTTAAATCGTTGTTCATGTGCGGTTCAGCCGCCAGGCGCAATTGTTGCGCCATGGCCGGAGGGGCCACAGGAACACAAGGACGAAGACAATGACACGGTTCGGGAAATTGATGGCAGGAGCGGCTCTGGTTGCCGCCACTGCGTTTGGTGCGACGGTCGTGACCACGACAGCCGCGGATGCGCGCGTTTCGGTCGGCATCGGCATCGGTGTGCCGGGACCGGGCTACGGCTACGGCCCCGGCTATGGCGGCGGCAACTGCTACAATCCGCACTTCCGCTACTACCACCCCGGCTATTGCGGCGCCGGCTATTACGGCCCCGCCTATAACGGCTACTACGACTCCGGCTTCTATGGCCCCGGTTACTACGAGCCGCTCGCCGGCGGCTTCTGGTTCACCGATGGCTACGGTCATCGCCAGTGGCATGGCGGCGCGTTCCACGGCGGCGGCTTCCATGGCGGCAGCTGGCACAGCGGTGGATACCACGGCGGCGGCCATGGCGGCCATGGTGGGGGACATTGGCATCACTAAGCCCCTTGCCTTGAGTTAGGCGAGCGAAGGCTTGGCAGCGGCTCCGGCGAGAAATCGCCGGGGCCGCTTGCGTTTTCTCTTCCAACTCCGCTGAACGAGGGTGTCGGCGCGACGGCGACTTTGTTAGCATCGCGCGATGAAAGCCCCCGCCATCCCCAACGACCTCTCCGCCTTCTGGCTCCCGTTCACGCCGAACCGGGCGTTCAAGGCGGCGCCGCGGATGCTGGCGCGGGCCGAGGGGATGTATTTCTACGACGAGAGCGGGCGGGCGCTGCTCGATGCCTGCGCGGGATTGTGGTGCGTCAATGCGGGGCATGGGCGCAAATCCATTGCCGACGCTATCGGCCGCGCGGCCCGCGAGCTTGATTTCGCGCCAAGCTTCCAGTTCTCGCATCCGGCTGCCTTCACGCTCGCCCAGCGCATCGCGGCCATGGCGCCGGAGGGGCTCGACCACGTGTTCTTCGTCAATTCGGGATCGGAGGCGTGCGACACGGCGCTGAAGATTGCGCGGGCCTATTTCCACAAAATCGGTCAACCGGATCGCTTTCGGCTGATCGGGCGCGAGAAGGGCTATCACGGCACCACCTTCGCCGGCATCTCCGTCGGCGGGCTGCCGAACAATCGCAACGCTTACGGCCCGCTGCTGCCGGGCACGGAGGATCATCTGCCGCTGCCTTACGATGCGACGATGCGCTTCGCGAAGCGCGAGCCCGAAGGCGGCGCGCAATTCGCCGATGCGCTGGAGGCTATCGTCGCGCAGCATGGCGCGGAGACAATCGCCGCAGTGATCGTCGAGCCCTTCGCGGGATCGGCCGGGGTGTTCGTGCCGCCGCGCGATTATCTCAAACGCCTGCGCGCGATCTGCGACCGGCACGGCATCCTCCTCATCTTCGACGAAGTGATCACCGGCTTCGGCCGCCTCGGCCACGCCTTCGCGGCGGAGCGTTACGGCGTGACACCGGACATCATCACCTTCGCCAAAGGCGTGACCAACGGCGTGATCCCGATGGGCGGCGCGATCGTGTCGAACGCAATCCACGACGCGTTCATGGATGGCCCCGAGCACCAGATCGAGCTGTTCCACGGCCACACCTATTCCGCCCATCCCGTCGCCTGCGCCGCTGCGCTGGCGACGCTCGATCTTTATCGCGACGAAGACCTGTTCGAACGCGCCAAAGCGATGGAGCCGGTGTTCGAAGACGCGGTGCACACGCTGAAGGGAGCACCCTTCGTGGCCGACATCCGCAACGTGGGGTTGGCGGCAGGGATCGAGTTGGAACCCGATCCCAAAGCGCCCGGAAGGCGCGGACTGGACGCGATCCGGCTGGCTTTCGCCGAGCAGGACCTGGTGATCCGGGTCGGCGGCGACACCGTGGCGCTGTCGCCGCCCTTGATTGTCACGGAGGCAGAGATCGGACGTATGGTAGAAGGCATAAGGGGCGTGCTGGAGCGACTCGCGTAAAGGGGGCGCGGCCCGGCCAAATGGGGGAGAGAACGATGCTTGCGCTGAAACGGCTGTTGCTCGTCATTTTCGTGCTGGTTACACCCGCAATACTGACGGGTTTGCTCTATTGGGCAACTGTGGCTTTGCTCGCCGCGACAAATCGGGTAATCGACCCCGACGTTATCAAATATGCGGCCATGGCCGAGTTCGCGGCGTTCTTCTTCATCGCGATCCTGGAAGCCAGGAGCCGCTGGTCAGCCTGAAGGATCCAACATGCGCATCGGCGTTCCCAAAGAGATCAAGAACCACGAATACCGCGTCGGCATGACGCCGGCCGCCGTGCGCGAGTTGACCGCGCGTGGCCATGAGGTGTTCGTCGAGGCGAACGCGGGCGAGGGCATCGGCCTGCACGATGCGATGTACACCCGCGTCGGCGCTCAGATGCTGCCGGGCGCCGACGAAGTGTTCGCCAATGCCGACATGATCGTGAAGGTGAAGGAGCCGCAGCCGGTCGAGATCAAGCGCCTGCGCCCCGGCCAGACCCTGTTCACCTATCTGCATCTGGCGCCCGACGCCGAACAGACCAAGGGCCTGATCGCGAGCGGCGCGACCTGCATCGCCTACGAAACGGTGACCGACGCGCGCGGCGGACTTCCGTTGCTCGCGCCGATGAGCGAAGTGGCCGGCCGCATGTCGATCCAGGCGGGCGCGCATTCTTTGGAAATCGCGCAGGGCGGACGCGGCATGCTGCTCGGCGGCGTGCCGGGCGTGCCCGCGGCGAAGGTCGTCGTGCTCGGCGGCGGCGTGGTCGGCACCAACGCGGCGCGCATGGCGATGGGCCTCGAGGCGCATGTCACGATCCTCGATGTCTCGCTGCACCGGCTGAACGAGCTCGACCTGCAATTCGGCGCGATGCTCAACACCGTGTTCTCGACCATCGACACGATCGAGGAATATGTCACCGGCGCCGATCTCGTCATCGGCGGCGTGCTGTTGCCGGGCGCCGCCGCGCCCAAGCTGATCACCGAGAAGATGGTGCAGCAGATGAAGAAGGGCTCCGTCATCGTCGACGTCGCCATCGACCAAGGCGGCTGCGCCGAAACCAGCCACGCCACCACCCATGCCGATCCGACCTACATGGTCCACGGCGTGGTGCATTACGCGGTGGCGAACATGCCGGGCGCGGTGGCGCGCACCTCCACCTTCGCGCTCAACAACGCGACCCTGCCGTTCACCATCGCCCTGGCCGAACTCGGCCCGGAAGCCGCGATGAAGAAGAACGCGCATCTGCGCGCGGGCCTCAATGTGTATAAGGGCAAGCTGACTTATAAGGCCGTCGCCGAAGCACAGGGCCTGCCGTTCCAGAGCGCGGAAGAGATGCTGGGCGTGTAAGTCCTGACGCTGTGGCGGCGCGGCCGGTTCCCCTGGAAATCGGCCACCTGCCTTTTTGTTGCCATCGATTCGCAATCGCGCCGCCGCAATATGCGGCTTCCCTGGTCGTCCATTGAGCGGGGGAGCGCGATCATGCGGGTATTTCTTGCCGGACTATTGTCCATTTTCGTGATGACAGGCGCGGCTTACGCACAAGACAGCGGCGGGGAAGTCGTCGTCATCACCAGCTCGCGGATCAACGATGAAGGCGCGCCGCATATCTTCATGGTCCGGCGTGCGGATCATCTTATCACGTCCGTCCGCGTGACCTGCGACACGCGAGACGAGAAACAGAGGCGCGAGGAACTCAAGGCGACGTTGCGCGAAATGGTCCGCGCCGCCGCCGGCACGAAGACGATTTCGCTCGGGCTCGGCGATCAGATCCTGGAAGAGCTCAACGAAAGCGACTTCGACGGCATCATTGCGCCCGATACGCGCCCCGACACGAGCCAGATGGTCATCGTCGTCAAGACGGCCGTTTCCAGGGACGACACGCTCGACACCGCGACCGCGCGCGTCCGTGACTTCATCGAAAAAACGCCGAAGGTGGGGCGCACGGAGCTCATCCGCGAAAATCGCTGGGACCTGGCGTTGATCGGGCCGGAACAATATCGCGACGGCCTGATCGCCCGGATCGTCGCCGATGCCAGGCACACGGCCGATCTGTTCGGCTCCGGCTACGGCATCACGATCGAGGGGTTGGAGCGGCCGGTCACATGGTACCAGAAAGGCCCGCTCGACCTGGCGCTTTACATTCCCTACACGCTCCACATCGCGCCGGGGCATTGAAGCACTCGCCGTTCACAGCGTCGGGTTGCAGGTGATGTCGCCTTCCTGGCAGTCGCGTTCGCGCTCCAGTTCCTTGATGTGCGTGTTGGTCTTTTCGGTGTCGCACATGGTTTCCATCATCGGGTGGACCGTGCCGCCCACGGTGAGCGCCGTCTCGTAGGCGCATTCCGCGTCGCGCCACGCGATCCATTTTTCCTCCGCCGCGCGCAGCAGGGCCTGGTTGGCGACGTCGTATTTCGCCATCAGCTGCTGGTAGACGGCGTTGAGCCTGGCGTCGGCCGCCTTGAAATCCTGCCCGGCGCAATAGTCGAGCTCGATCTGGGTCGATGCGGCCTTGCAGTCGATCGGCGGCGGCGCGGCGGCCTGCTGCGCATCGGCAGTGGTGACAGCCAGCGCGGCGGCGAGCAAGGGGAGGATTCTCAGGACCGCGCTCAAATCGTCGCCCCGCCGTCGATCACGATGGACTGGCCGGTCATGAACGAGCCGGCCTTCGAGGCGAGGAACACCGCGGCGCCCGCGATCTCGTCGGGCTCGCCGATGCGGCGCAGCGGCGCCCCCGCGGTGGAGCGCTTGAGCGTATCGGGATTCTCCCACAGCGCGCGCGCGAAATCGGTCTTCACCAGGCCCGGCGCGATGCAGTTGGCGCGGATATTATAGGGCCCGTATTCCACCGCGATATTGCGCGCGAGCTGGAAGTCCGCCGCCTTGGAGATGCAATAGGCGCCGATCACGGGCGAGCCGCGCAAGCCCCCGATGGAGGAGACGATGACGATGGAGCCGTCCTTGCGCTCCTTCATCTCCGGCAGCACCATCTGGCAGAGCCAGTGATTGGATTTGACGTTCGCGCTCATGATCTTGTCGAACGCATCGTCCGGGATTTCCATCTGCGGCCCGTAATAGGGATTGAGCGCCGCGTTGCAGACCAGCACGTCGATACGCCCCCATTTCTCGCGCGTCTTCGCCACGAGGTTCTGAATCTGCTCCTTGTAGTTGATGTTGCAGGGAACCGGGATCGCAACTTCCGAGCCTCGCGCCGCATTGATGTCGCCGGCCACCTTCTCGCAGGCATCGGCCTTGCGGCTGGAGACGACGACCTTCGCGCCGTGCTCGGCCATGCGGTGGACGATGGCCTCGCCGATGCCCTTGGTCGAGCCGGTGACCAGGGCCACCTTGCCGGACAGATCGAACAGATTCATGGAGCGTCCTTTCGATAATCCTGCCGCCATTCTTAGGGGCTTGGGGCGGTGGCCACAAATCCGCCGCCCGGCTAGGATCGGCTGCCGGCGGGGGCCGTGGAGATCGCGATGAAGAAGTCCTTGGTTCTGTTGGCCGCTTTGGTCTTGTCGGGTTGCGGCGGTGGCCCCCGCTATCACGGCCCGCCGCCCCCTGAATCGATGCAGCGCCCCTACGACCGCCCGCCGGCGCAGCAGGCTCCCTACCATCCGAGCGGGCCCTATTCGCCGCCGCCGGTCACCAGCGCCGGGCCGGTCAAGAACGCACAGGTCTCCGCCTATATGGACGGCCAGGAAAACGAGTTGCGCGGCCGGCTGCGCGGCTCCGGCTCCATCGTGGCGCGGCGCGGCGACGGCATCGTGCTGGTGATCTTCGACAACGCGCTGTTCGACGGCGGCGCCGATCTGTCCGGCGGCGGAACGCAGCTCCTGCGCGCGCTGGCGATAACGTTGCGCCACTACGACCACACCGCGCTGCAGATCGCCGGCTACACCGACACGACCGGCTCGCCCGGCAAGAACATGGAAGTCTCCGCCCTCCGCGCCAAGGCGGTGGCCGCATCGCTCGCGTCGGACGGCGTGCCCGGCGCCCGCATGTCCGCCCAAGGCTACGGCGAGGCAAGCCCGCGCGTGAAGACCGGCGACAACGTGAACGAGCCCAGGAACCGCCGCATCGAGATCAGGATCACTGCGGCGCCGGTGGGTTAGTTGTTACCCTCCCCTTGAGGGAGGATCGAAAATGCCTTTGGCATTTT
>DATATK010000013.1:0-2099 GCA_036268825.1 Rhizomicrobium sp.
CTGGCCTATCTCAACGCGTTCGAGCAGCGCACATGGCTGAGCGGGATCTTGCTCGGGCTCGCCGGCGCGTCTGCGCTGATGACCAAATACTGGGTGCTGACCATGATCGGCGCGATCGGCCTGGCCGCGCTGATCCATCCGGAGCGCATGAGATTCCTGCGTTCGCCCGCGCCATGGATTGCGATCGCAACGTTGGTCGTTGCGATGATCCCGCATCTGCTCTGGCTGAAAGACGTCGACTTCGTGCCGTTGACCTATGCCGGCGATGTCTATGGCCTGTCGAACCGCACGCAAAGCGCGTGGCTCGTGCTCGGCTATGTCGGCCACAATCTCGCGCTGCTGGCGCTTCCGGTCGTGGTGGCGGCACTGGTGTTGTTGCTGCCGCCGCGTTGGGCCTTGCGCGCGTGGGGCCGCGGCGATCATTCAAGCGTCAATGTCCCGCAGGCAATGAACGTCTGGCTCATCCAGGCCATCGTCGCGATCGGTCCACCGCTCGGCGGCCTGATCTTCACCGTCTACATGAAGACCGACTGGGGCATCTCGCTGTTCTTCCTGGTGCCGCTGGCATTGATTGCGATTCCCCGATTGCGCATGCCGGTCATCGCGGTGCCGCGCCTCACGGTCATCTGGCTGGCGCTGTCGCTGGCGACGCTCGCCGCGGCCCCGCGCATCGCCATCTATGAGATGGAGCGCAATCCCAACAGCGCCAATAGCTACGGCGCGCGCTCGCAGCTGGCGCGCGAACTGACGCAGGCCTGGCACAGCCGGTTCGGCTCGCGCTGGGCGGTCGTTGCCGGCACCACCGAGATCGGCGAGCCGATGACCTTCTATAGCCCCGATCACCCCGCGCCATTCACGCCGAGCGAAGTCTGGTCGTCGGGGCTGACCTCGTTCGAGGAAGCAAAAAAGCTCGGCTTCATCGGCATCTGCGACACCACGGATGGACGGCTGCCGATGTGCGAAAAGTGGATGAAGGACAACGCGCCTGACGCCGAGCAGGTGGTGATGACCACGCAGCGCTTCTTTCAGGGGCATGCAGGGCCGTCGATCGCGTGGAAGGTCTATATCGAGCCGCCGAGCAAGTGATTTCTCTTCACCTCTCCCGCCCGCGGGTGAGGGCGAATCCCCCACCGGGAAAACTGCGCATGTGGTGCGAAAGAGCCCCTCACCCCAACCCTCTCCCCGCAAGAACGGGGCGAGGGAGCACACCGCCGATGCGGTGCGAACGAATCCGCCAGGCGCCTACGTCCCCTCCTCGTTGAACTTGCTGTCGACGAGCTCGGTGATCGCCGCCAGCGCGGCTTCCGCCTCTGCGCCCGTCGCGGACACGCGGATGGTGGTACCCGGGGCGGCCGAGAGCATCATCAGCCCCATGATCGAGCGGCCGCCCACGGTCTCGCTGCCGCGCGTCACCCAGATCTCGGCGCCGGGAAAGCGCTCGACCGCCTGCACGAATTTCGCAGACGCCCGCGCATGCAGTCCGCGCTTGTTGGTAATCAGCAGTTCTTTCGAGATGGCACCCTCGGGCACACTGGGCCCGGGGACATTCTCCGGCGACGAATCGTCGTCGTCGCTCATTTGCCGGCGAGCACCCGGCTGGCGATGGTGACATATTTGCGGCCGGCTTCCTGCGCCAGCGCGATCGCATCCGGAAGCGAGCGCTCCTGGCGGACTTTGGCAAGCTTGACCAGCATCGGAAGATTGATGCCTGCGAGCACTTCGACCTTGGGGCGGCTCATGCAGGAGATCGCGAGGTTGGAGGGCGTGCCGCCGAACATGTCGGTGAGGATGGCGACGCCTTCGCCGGTGTCGACGCGATTGACGGCTTCGATGATGTCGCTGCGACAAAGATCGGAATCATCTTCGGCGCCGATCGTCACCGCTTCGATTTGTTTTTGGGGACCCATCACGTGCTCAAGCGCCGCCTTGAATTCGTCGGCAAGGCGCCCATGGGTCACCAGTACAAGGCCAATCATCGGAAACTCCCGCGGGTGCCATTTGGTGCACCGCACGAACGCGCCACTTTGACCATCCAGCGCCCCTGCGCAAGAGGGGATGTTTGGGATTCGCCCGGAGTCTGGCGGCGGAGAAATAGGGCC
>DATATK010000014.1:0-6001 GCA_036268825.1 Rhizomicrobium sp.
TCGGTGAGCGAGAATTTCACCTGCTCCGACAGCCCCGCTTTCGCCGCACGATCCTGCGCGCCGGCAAGCTGCTCTTCCGACAAGGTCACGCCCAATACGTTCGCGCCGCAATCGCGGGCGAGATCGAGCGCGAGCCCGCCCCAGCCGGAGCCGATGTCGAGCACGTCCAGATCCGTGCGGTCCAGATGCAGCTTGGCGGCGATGTGGCGCTTCTTGGCGGTCTGCGCATCCTCCAGGCTTTCGCCCGCGTGCGCATAATAGGCGCAGGAATATTGCTTGTCCGAATCCAGGAACAGGTCGTAGAGGCTGCCGGACAGATCGTAATGATGCGCCACGTTCTGGCGCGCGCGCCTGGCGGGGTTGAACTGGCGGAAGGCGCGGAATGCCACGCGCAGCCCGCGCGTCCAGCGCAGCGGCGCCGGCATCTTCACCGCCTCCATGTTGGTCATCAGGATGTCGAGCGCGTCATAGAGATCGCCGCCCTCGGCCGTCACGCGGCCGTCCATATAGGCCTCGCCGAACACCAGCTCGGGGCGCAGCATGATGTCGAGCGGGGCGCGGGCGTCATGGAAGCGGATCGTGGCGCGCGGGGCGCCGGAGCCGAAACTCTCCCGCTTGCCGCTGGCATAGATGACGGTCAGCGTCCCCTGATGGATCAACCGCGAGAGCAACAGGCCCAGCATCGTCTTCGTCCCCGGCTAAGCTGAACATCGGGAACAGACTAGCCCGGTTCCGGTTCCCAGGTGAATACGCTTTAATGATACAGGAATTATAGTGGAGAAAGAGAGGCTTACCGGATTTTCGCCTCTGCGCGCGGGGCCTCACCACCCGCGACATGGCGCTCGACACGGCTGTGGTGAAACCACTTCCCCTTGAGGGAGGTCGATAATTTGTGCTGTGCCTCCGGCGGCGTGGATCGTGATGCACATATCGGGGCCGGGCGAAATCGCTATGCTCGCGCGCCACTATAGCGGCCGCCCCAACAGGAGTATCACCGTGAAAACCTCGCTCTACGGCATGGCGCTCGAGACCTTCGTGCCGATGCTGCGCAATCTGTCCGCTTTCCTCGACAAGGCGGCGGAACACGCGCGCGCCAAGGGCGGCGATCCCGATGCGTTCGTGACCGCGCGCCTCGCGCCGGACATGTTCCCGCTTTCCTTCCAGGTCCAGTTCGCCTGCGACCAGGCCAGGAACTGCGCCGCGCGCCTGATGGACAAGGAGCCGGCGAAATTCGAGGACACCGAACAGACCTTGGCCGGCCTCAAGGCCCGCATCGACAAGACGCTCGACTATCTGGCGGGCGCCAGCGCCGCCGCGTTCGAGGGCGCGGAGGAGCGCATCATCGAGATGCCGCTGCAGGACCCGCTGGTGCTGAAGGCGAACGGGCTGCAATTCCTGCGCGACTGGACGCTGCCCAATTTCTATTTCCACGTCGTCACCGCCTACGACATCCTGCGTCACGAAGGCGTCGAACTCGGCAAGCGCGACTTCATGAGCCATGCCGGCGCGTTGATCGGCCCGCGCGGCGGTTAAGCCGGAAGATCGGCGCGCGGATGCAGCTGCCGTGCCGCGCTAATTCTCCAGCGGCCAGCGCGCCAGATGGCCATGCGTGGTTTTGCCCAGCCGGCTATGCACCAGCACGAAATCGTGCACCGTCCAGGAGACCGGTGCGATCGCGGACGGCTTGAGGCGCACCGGATCGTAGAGCAGCGTGACGTGCGGCTCAAAATCGCCCTGCGTGGCGGCGGCGAGGCCGATGCGTTTCAGCGAAGCGGCGAGCGTTGCGTGCAGTTCGCGCCATTGCGACGCGTCGCCGGTCAGCACGAACGGATAGGTGCCGGTGCGGTTGCGGAAGCTTTCGGTGCGTTTGAAGGAAACCTCGAAGGGCGGCGCCGCAACCTGCGCGGCCGCGTCCTTCGCCAGCCGCACCACTTCCTCCGGCAGCGCGGCCCAGTCGCCGAGGTGGAACAGCGTGACGTGGAGGTGCTCGGGCAGGATGAGCGTGCCGGTCAAATTGTTGTCGCGCTTTAACGCCGCCGCCGTCGCATGAATCCGCGCCGCCGTCTCGGCATCCGGCAGGCAGGCGAGGAAAATCCGCTCCTTCTGCGAAGCGCCGAATTTTCGTTTCGGGCGGCGGGCTACAGCCATCCTTCGACCCGCAGCGCCCTTGTATATGTGCGGCTGACGGGCGCTTTCGTGCCATCGCGCAGGAGCAGAAAACTTTTTCCGTCTTCCCGGCACGACGATTCCACGGCGTCGCGGGCGACCCACCAGGATCGATGCACTCGCGCCCCCGCGACGCCGCGCAATTCCGCCATCGCATCGCTGAACCGCAGCAGCACGAGATCGGAACCGGCGCTGGTGTAGAGCCGGACGTAATGATCCTCGGCCTGCATGGCGTAAAGCTTTGCGGCTCTCAGTTTGGGCGGGAGCCGCGCCAGAATATCCGGCGGCGCGCCGGGCGTGCCCGTCGCATGGGTCTCGGCGGGACGGCGCTGCGCCAGAAGATTGAGGCAGACCATGGCGGCGGTGACCACCAGAACCGGCAAATAGAGTTCCGGCAATTGGGCGGCCCGCAGCGGCTGAGACAACGCCAGAGCCGTGACCAGCCACACCGCGACGGTCATCGGCACCGAGCCAAGGATACATCTGAGCAGACCGGCGAGCACCAGCCTGGACGGGGAAAGCTGCATGCGGTCCAGCGAGGCGCGGATCGACAGGCTGGCGACCTGCCCCATGGCGAGCAGCACCAGCCAATAGAGCAGGCGCCAGCCGAGGGGCAGAATCTCAAGGCCGAATGCGTCCGTGAGGGTGAGGAAAACGGCCACGGCGACCGGCACCGCGACCGTCGCGGCGCGCGAAAGCCACGCCGAGGCGGCATTTGGCGAAGCGTGGATTGCGGGATTCGTCATTCGCGTAATTCCGCGGGCGTTTCGCGCATTGCGCCTTTTCGTCGCGATCAATCTGAGGGATGCATCTGGTCGAGGCAAGGCTCGCAGGAGGACATTCGATGCAGGGCGGTCCACTCTGGATACGGGATATTCTGGCGGTTCACATCGTAGCGGGCGGGTTGTGCCTGGTGCTAGCGCCCATCGCGCTGGCGCTGACGAAAGGCGGACGCTGGCACAGGCGTTGGGGCACGCTGTATTTCTGGTCCATGGGCGCGGTCGCCGCGACCGCGCTGCCGCTGGCCATGGTCCGCTCCGTGCTGTTCCTCGCGCTGGTGGCGGTGCTGAGTTTCTATCTGACCTTCTCTGGCTACCGCGTGCTGCGGCTGAAGGATCTGGCGCAAGGCGGCTCCGCGAAACCCATCGACTGGGCGGCGGCGGTCCTGACATTCGCGGCTTGCGCCTGCCTTGCCGGATTCGCCCTCTATCGCCCCGCCTGGGTGCAGAACATGGGCATCGTCGCCATCGTGCTGGGCCTGCTCGGCATGCGGGCGGCGGCGGCGGATATATACCGCTTCGTGCGCAAGCCCACGCAGCGCCTGTTCTGGCTCACCGTGCATCTCGAGAAATTCATCGCCAGCTACATCGCGGCATGGACCGCCTTCTCCGTCGTCACGCTGAGCCGGCTGTTTCCGCATGCCACTCTCGCCGTCTGGCTATGGCCCGCCACGATCGGCGTGCCCGCGATCGCACTGACGGTGGTCTATTACAGGCGCAAATATGCCGGAGCATCGACGCAATCCTTGCCGTCGCCGGCGTGACAATCGCGCGGCGCTTTTCCGATCCACGCCAGCGACGTCATATCTATTCTGCCTTCGCCGCCCTTACCGCCAGCGCCTTGAGCCACTTCTGGTGTTCGCGTTCCATGCGGCCGGGATAGAAGATTTTGCCCAGGCGCGACAGGAATCCGTATTGCGTTTCCTCGGTGAGGACGTGGCAGCCGCCGGCCGTCCGCGGCGTGATGAGCCAGGCGTGATAGACCCAGACGCCCGCGCCCTTCGCCGTCCAGCCGATGCGTTCGTCCGGCACGAATTCTTCGACATGCGAGACGAGATTCACGCCGAACGTGCGCCAGGTGAAGCGCGCGCCGGCGGACAGATCCTTCGCGCCGCCCGCGATCTTCACCTTCGCCGAATTGGCATAGAACCGCGGCCACTCCACCGCGCGGATCAGAACCTTCCACACCGCTTCGGGCGAGGCCTGCATGTCCAGCCGGTTGACGGCATGGATGGGCGCGCGGCTCGGGTCGAACTCCGCAGGCCAGCGGATAGTATCCGGTGTCGTGTTCATGTGCGTGATCCCGCTTCGCGCGCGTTCACTCTACAGAAACACCGGCCCGCGACCAGCGTGGAGGTTTGGCTGCTGCAGTTCAAAAAGAGGCCGGCCGATAGACTAAGACATTCACTGATATTATAGTGAACGTTTGCCGCACTGGCACCGGAGGCCGGCATCATGACCGTCACGCGCCGCGAACTTGTCCTGGGAGCCGCCGCCATCACCGCCGCGTCGCAAGCCGCCGCCGCCGGACCGGCGAAGCCGCCCCGCGCGCTGCCCAAGGATTTCCTGTGGGGCACGGCGATCTCGGCGTATCAGAGCGAGGGCAACAACACCAACACCGATTCCTGGCTGCAGGAGAACATCAAGCCCACGCTGTTCCAGGAACGCTCCGGCGACGCCTGCGATTCCTATCATCGCTATGCCGAAGACATCGCGATCGCGGCGAAGCTTGGCTTCAACTGCTATCGCATGGGCATCGAATGGGCGCGGATCGAGCCGAACGAAGGCTTCTATTCGAACGCCGAGCTCGACCACTATGCCGATGTGCTGGAGACCTGCCGCGCGCACGGGCTGAAGCCGGTCGTGACCTTCAACCATTTCACCGTGCCGCTATGGTTCGCGGAGCGCGGCGGATTCGAAGCCGCGGATTCACCCGGCATCTTCGCGGCGTTCTGCGGCAAGGCGGCAAGGCATCTGGGCGGATTGATGCATCTGGCCACCCCGTTCAACGAGGCGAACATCCAGCTTTTGGTGCAGCTCCTGCCGGGATATGCGCAATTCCTGCCCGCGGCGAAGGCGATGATCGCCGCAGCCGCCACGGCGACGAACGCGCCGAAATTCTCCAACCTCGCTTATGCCGATCCCGCGATCTCGACGCCCCTGATGCAGGAGGCGCATCGCCAGGCCTACGACGCGATCAAGGCCGCGCGGCCCGATCTTCCCGTCGGCATCAGCCTGACGACGCAGGACATCCAGCCCGTGGGACCGAACTCGCTCGCCGATGTCTATCGCGACAGGCTTTATGGCGACTGGGTGAACGTCGCGCGCACGCATGCCGACTTCGTCGGCGTGCAGCCCTATCTGCGCTTCCTGGTGGACGACAAGGGGATCACCGCGCCGCCGAAGGGCGCGGAGATGACGGATGCGGGGTATGAGTTCTATCCGCAGGCGGTGGGCGGCACGATCCGCTGGGCGCACAAGGCGATCGGCAAGCCGATCTACGTGACCGAAAGCGGCATCGCGACCAACAACGATGCCCGCCGCATCGCCTTCATCGACCAGGCCTTGGCGAGCCTGCGCGAATGCCTCGACGAGGGCATCCCGGTGCACAGCTACATGTACTGGTCCCTGCTCGACAATTTCGAATGGACGTCGGGCTATTCCAAGCATTTCGGTCTGGTGGCGGTGGATTTGCAAACCTTCAAGCGCACGATAAAGCCCAGCGCCATGCATCTCGGCGCCATCGCGAAGGCGAACAGGATTTAACGTGGGGGCACGCGTGCCGGATGCGCGCCGGTAACGCGGCACTGGCGGCGCGAATTTCTGGCGGGGACGTTCTCCATCGCCGACATCCTCATGGCGGACGTGCTGCGCCTCGTCGACCGCTTCAACGGCCTCGCCGACTACCCCGCTGCCCGCGCCTACGTCGCCCGCGCGACGTCGCGGCCGGCGTTCGTGAAAGCACTCGCGGACCAGATGGCGCATTTTGCGGCGGCGGATTGAGGGACGGCAGTGCAAAACTATCGGGCGACGTATTGCAAGATTGAACCGTGCTC
>DATATK010000015.1:0-3974 GCA_036268825.1 Rhizomicrobium sp.
CGCCAGCACGACGACCTCGCAGCGGTGGCGCGGTGCCAGCGCAAAGCCTCGCTTGGTCGCGCTCACCTCCGCCAGCGCCCGAAGCTGGGCGCGAAGCCGCCCGATCTCGACCCGCAACCGGGCGCGATGCGATTCATCGGCATGCTTCGCCCGGAAGGCGCGGGCGAGGAGCGCGCTCCTCGGTACGTCTGCCGGCCAGGCTTCGGCCAGCGCGCGCGCAAGCGTGAACAATACCGGCCGGGTCGCGAGCGAAACCACCGTGCGTGCATTACGCACGACATAGCGACACGCGTCCACCACGAGCGTCTTCGACGCCAGCAGCGCTTCAACATCCTCGAGCAGCAGCAGTCGTTGCTCGCCACGCGCAATCAGGCGCGCCGCCGGCGTATTCAGGACGAGGGATGCGCTTTCGACCTCCGCTCGCAGCGCAGGGATATCCGCGACGCGTGCAGCGTGCCCGGCCCGCGCCAGCGCTTCGCGCGCCGTCCTGGTCCGGAGCCGCCGCATCGCGATCCCGGCAACGACCAGTTCGTGGGCGGCCCGCGACGCGGGCGGGAAGGGCGTGGGGTCGAGCTCGGCGAGCCCGCGCTCCGCCTCGTCGAGGCGCCCTATCAGCAGCAGGCGCCGGACCTCGAGATTGCGCGCATGCGCGCCATTGACGCGATCGCCATGCGCTTCGAGCGTCGCCCGCGCCGCGTCGAGCGCCTTCGCCGGCCAGCTGAGGTCGCGCGACACCAGGGCGATCTCGGTCTCGGCGACGATACATCTTGCGCGGGCCACGGTCTCTTTCGGACCGAATGCGCGCGCAGCCCTTCGCAGCAGAGCCTTTGCTCGAACGAGCTCGCCGAGCTGCGCCATCGCGATGCCTCGCAGCGCGAGTGCCGGCGCGTCGTCGCGCAAGGCCACCCGTTTCAATGCGCCGAGCGGATCGCCCGCCGCGAGCGCACGCGCCGCAGCCGTGATCAGCGAGTCCATTGGAATCCCGTCACACTTGTCACTCTCGCCATTCGATGTCCGGCTCTAATCTATCACACGACGACAAACACGGCGCCGTAGCGAGAAGGCCACGCGGTCATGGTTGACTGGACGATCCTATCCCCAACGTTTCTCACAGCCATGGTCAAGTGGGCTGGAGCCGTCGTGACTGTGCTTGCCGTATCTCAACAAAGAGGAGATCAATCATGTCGACATCATCTGACGGCGGCCGGAAAGCCGGACCGCTTGCCATGAATACCCCACCGATCGTGTCGCCACAGCAATGGACGGCCGCGCGCGACCAGCTGCTTGTGAAGGAGAAGGCCGTGATGCGCGCCCGTGACGCACTGGCCGCCGAGCGTCGTCGGATGCCGTGGACGGTGGTGGACAAGGCGTACGAATTCGACGGACCGCGGGGCAAGATGAGCCTGCTCGACCTGTTCGAGGGCCGCCGTCAGTTGATCGTCTACCGCGCCTTCTTCGAGCCGGGGGTATTCGGATGGCCCGAGCATGCCTGCCGCGGCTGCTCGCTGGGCGCCGACCAGGTCGCCGACCTGGCCCATCTGAACGCGCGCGATACCACGCTTGTTTACGCCTCGCGGGCGCCGCAGGCGGACATCGCGCGCCTGAAGGCCCGGATGGGCTGGGAGATGCCCTGGTACAGCATCACCGACAGCTTCGACGCGGACTTCGGCGTCGACGAATGGCACGGCCACAACGTGTTCTTCCGCGACGGCGACAAGGTGTTCCGCACCTACCTGATCAACAGCCGCGGCGACGAGGCGATGGGGACCACCTGGAGCTATCTCGATGCCACTCCGCTAGGACGCCAGGAAACATGGGAGCAGTCCCCGGCGGGCTACCCCCAGACCCCGCCGTACAAATGGTGGAACTGGCACGACAACTACGGCGCCGAAGCCTCGCCTGACCCGAAATGGGTCGACGTTTCCGACGCTGGAGAAGCCGCCTTCCGAAAGCGCGACCAAGAGGCGAAAGCATGATCCGGGCCCGTGCCGCCCACGCGACCGGCGGCGCGACCCGTGACGACGATGGCGCCAGGGCGGCCGTCGGCCTGGCCAAATGGCTGGGCCTGGCCGCCACGCCGACCTTCGCGATCATGGCCCTGTTGACGGGTCTGGGCGGGAGCCCGATGGACAGCCTCTGTTCGTCGGGGCACGGGGCGCCGCTAGACGGGATGGTCACCATGTACCTGCTCATGAGCGCGTTCCATTCGCCGCTTTGGCTGAAACTGATCTTGGGCCGGCAAGGCGCTGTCGGCCGGTCCTGATCGGGCGGCGGCGATGGCGGGCGGTGTATTGGCTCGGAGGGTCCGTTCACTTTGGGGGGAGACGTGGCAGGCGTAAGGCGTAAAATCGCCCGATTGGATCGGAAGAATCCACAATAAGCGGCACAGCGAGGAACATGCGATGCATTATACGGCTCTCGCCGCCATGGCGGCGCTCGGCATTTCGAGCGTTCCCGCTCTCGCGTTGGACTCCACCGTGATCATGACATCGTCGATGTCGACCGACGCGCTGTGGAAAAAAGTCGGCGATTTCTGCGGGATCGCCTCGTGGCATCCGTTGTTCGAGAAGTGTGTCCTCAGTGCGGACGGCAAGCAGCGCACGCTGTCGCTCAAGGGTGGCGGAACCCTGGTCGAGGCGCTTGAAAGCTGGGACAACGCCCTTCACAGCTACCAGTACACCATCCTGTCGGGCCCGCTGCCGGTCACGAACTATCACTCGACCATCAGCGTGACCGATGACGCCAAGGGATCCGTCCTGAAATGGGAGGGCACCTACGATGCCGAGGGCGTGCCGGATGCCGAAGCCAAGAAAGCAATCGACGGCGTCTACGAGGCCGGGGCCAGGACGCTGACCGGTAGCTGACGATCCGGACCCGATCCGCGCATCTGCCTTGGCAAGACGCCGGTGCTGAAGCGATCCGGCGGGCGCCCCCTGCATTGTGATGCAGCGACGCTACGGTCCAACGAAAATCCAGCGGCCGCGGTGCCGCTGCCCGATCAGATCGGTTGCGTCGCAGGTCGGTTGCGATTAAAGCCTATTCGGTCCTGATTGAATCAGAACGGGCTTTAGTTGCTGTTTTGACACGCTTTCTTCGCGCGGTCCGGTGGCCGCTTCGCGCGAAAGCGCCATAAAAGCCCGTCTTCAGCGGAAAGACATACGATGGCCCATCATTTCGCGATCAACGACGACGTTCATCATCAGTTGCAGGGTCCGCAGGGTCGCGCCGACGTCAGGCAGCGCAGCGTCTACACCATTGTCACATGCCTGCCGATCGAGTCCGACGGACGTCCCCGCTACCGCATCCGCAGCAAGACCGAGAACATCGAGCGCGTGGTGACCGAGGAACAGATCAGCCGGCTGGGCTGATCCAGCCCGCGCTTCGCTGGCTTCAACGACCGGCCCCGCCGCCGCCCGCCATCGCCTCCGACTGATATTCTCCGGAAATATCCCTGCCGGTGTAGTCGGTCATCATGGCGGTTGCGACCAGGGTGATGACGGCGCAAATGGCGATATAGATCGCAATGGCATAGGGCGAATGATAGCTCGCGAACAGCCAGGTCGCGATCAGCGGCGCCGGGCCGCCGGCGATGATCGATGCCAACTGGTAACCGAGTGAGGCGCCGCTGTAGCGCAACCGCCCGGTAAAGCTTTCGGCAATCAACGCGGCTTGCGGACCGTACAACATGTCGTGCGGAATCAGCGAGAGGATTACCGCCAGGAAGATCACCGCTTCCGAGCCGGTGTTCAGCATCGCGAAATAGATAAAGCCGAAAATACCGGTCACCACCGCGCCGATCATGTACATGGTCTTGCGGCCGATGCGGTCGGACAAATGGCCGAACACCGGGATCGAGACGAACGACACCACCGAGGCCGCCAGCACGGCGGTGAGCAGGAAGTCGCGCGAAACGTGCAGCGTGCCGGTGCCGTAGGAAAAGACGAAGGCGGTGAAGATATAGAACGGCGCCTGCT
>DATATK010000016.1:0-5466 GCA_036268825.1 Rhizomicrobium sp.
TTTCTTCCACGCCGATTTGCATCCGGGAAACCTGTTCGTGGATGGCGAGGGCAGGCTGGTCGCCGTCGATTTCGGCATCATGGGCCGTCTCGACGCTTCGATGCGGCGGTTCTTAGCTGAAACGCTCGGTGGCTTTCTCGCGCGCGATTACCGGCGCGTGGCGCAGGTCCATTACGACGCGGGCTTCGTGCCGCCTGTGCACGCGATCGAGACCTTTGCCCAGGCGCTACGCGCCGTCGGCGAGCCTATCTTCGGGCGCGTGGCGCGCGATGTGTCGATGGCCAGGCTGCTGCAGCAATTGTTCGACACGACCTGGCGCTTCGACATGCAGCTTCAGCCGCAGCTTGTCCTGCTGCAGAAGACCATGGTGGTGGTGGAAGGCGTCGCCCGCTCGCTCGATCCGGATTTCGACATCTGGGAATCCTCTCGCCCTGTCATCGAGCAATGGATGATCGAGCGCATCGGCCCCGAAGCTCGGTTGCGCGACATGGGCGAGGGCGTCAACGCGCTCGGCCGCCTGGCGCGCGACCTGCCGCAATTGCTTCACAATGCCGAGGTGGTTTCCACCATGCTCGCGCAGGGCGGCATGCGTTTGCATCCCGACAGCGTCCGCCAGATCGCCGAAGCCCAGGCCGCACGCACGCGTTACGCGCGTATCGCGATGGTGATCGCAGCCGCAGCCGCACTCGGGCTGCTGGCTTTCGTGTTGTTCTGGAGATGAGACTTTACGACTTCTTGCGCGCCAGCGGCACCTGGTCCGCGATCTTCACGTGGCCTGCGTCGCAGGACTTGGAGCCTTTGTCGTCCACGACATAGACGTTGAGATTCACCGTCTGGTCGCCGAGTTCGGACACCGTCGGCACACGCACGCGTACCGCGCCCTTCATGATCTCTTCGTTCGTCGCCATCACGCGCTTGATGCCGGGCTTTGTTTCGCCGGGCATGGCGGAGATCGTGAGCACGACACGCACATCGGAATTCGCATCGCTTTTGGACAGCGCATCGCAGGCGATCGCGATGTCGTCGCCGGGCAATACGGTGGGAACGGTCGAAGTATCAGCGGCGGCAGCCGGCGCCGCCGCGAAAGCGGAGCCGGACAATATCAGCGCGGCAAAGCCGGCCAAAAGGGTCACAACGTTGCGCATTCCATGCTCCTCCCGCCATATAGCAGGCCTCCCAGAGCGACTCTAGTTTACCTGTCTGTCGCGTCCTTCCCAATAGGGCTTGCGAAGTTCCCTTCGCAGGACCTTCCCGCTCGGGTTCCGGGGGATCGTGTCCACGAAATCCACGGATTTGGGCAATTTGTACCCCGCCACACGCTCCCGAGCCCAGGCGATGATCTCCGCCGGGCTTGGGTTAGAGCCCTCTTTTTTCACGACAATCGCCTTGACCGCCTCGCCCCAGCGCTCGTCCGGCACCCCGATCACGGCGGCGTCGGCGATGCCCGGATGACCGAACAGGGCGTTCTCGACCTCCGCGGGGTAGATGTTTTCGCCGCCCGAAACGATCATGTCCTTCACGCGGTCGTGAATATAAAGGTAACCCTCCGCGTCGAAAAAGCCGGCGTCGCCGGTCCGGAACCAGGAATCCTGGATCGCGGAGCGGGTCGCATCCGCCTTGTTCCAGTAGCCCTTCATGACGTTGGGCGCCTTGATCTGGATCTCGCCGACTTCACCAAGACCGAGGATGCGTCCGTCGCCGCCGACGATGCGAACGTCATGCCCAGGCGCCGGCTTGCCGCAGGAGCGCAGCTTGCCGCGCGCGGGATCATGGTCTTCGGGCGCGAGGAACGTGCCGCCGCCGGTCGTCTCGGTGAGGCCATAGACCTGGAGAAATCCGCAACCGAACGTCGTTTGCGCGCGCAAGAGCACGTCGTCGGAAATCGGCGAGGCGCCATAGGAGACGTTCTTGAGCGAGGAGAAATCCGTGTCCTTTGCGCCCGGATGTTGCAGCAGGAACTGGATCACGGCGGGCACGAGGAACGCGTAGGTGATCTTCTTCGCCCCGATCAGCCGCAATATCTCCGCCGGATCGATGTCGCCCAGCACGATGCCGTGCGCGCCCTGCGCCAGCGACAGCAAGCCAATATTGACGCCGGCGACGTGAAAGAACGGCATCGCGATGAGCACGACGTCGTCGGGCTGGTAATTGCCGATGGGCATCGACCCCAGGCAATCGAACACGGCGAGATAGTTCGCGTTGGTGAGCTGCACGCCCTTGGGATGGCCGGTGGTGCCCGAAGTGTAGAGCTGGATCACGTCGTCGTCGGGCGCGATGGGCAGCATCGGATCGGTGTTGGGCTGCGCGTCGCGCCAGGGCTCGTAGCCGGCCCAAAGCTCATGGCCGTCCTCCATCGCGATCACGGCCTTCAGCTTGGGGCAATCGATCAGGATTTTCTCGACGATGGAATAGAAGTCCTTGCCGACGAACAGAATCTCGCAGCCGGCATCGTTCAGCACATAGGCGATCTCAGGCGGCGCCAGGCGCCAGTTCACGCCCACGATCACCGCCCGCGCCTTGAACGCGCCGAGCAGCACCTCGAAATAACGGTCGATATTCTTGCCCAGGTAGCCCACGCGCGCGCCCGGCGCCGCTCCCGCCGCGATCAGGCCCTGCGCCACGCAGTTGGTGCGCTCGTCCAACTCGGCGAAGGTGGTGACCCGATCGTTGAAATCCAGCGCCACCGCATCCGGCCGCTCCACCGCGTGGATGCGCGGAATGTCGGCGACCGATTTCAGCCGCGAGAAATCGAACATGGGCGTGCTCCCGTATATCCGGCCCGGAGTGTAGCGGCGAAAGCGGGGCGGACAAACATCCACATCCGCCTGTTGCTATCGCTCCCGGCTTAGATACCAGAACCGTGTGCACATCGCCGCGGCCGCCACCAGCAGGCCGAAGGCGAGGCCGATCCAGATGCCGAGGCCTCTCATGTGGAAGGTGAAGGCGAGCAGGTAGCAGACGGGGAATCCCGCCAGCCAGTAGCTCGCGCCCGCGATCCACATGGGCGCGCTCGCGTCCTTGAGACCGCGCAGGGACAGCGCGCCCACGACCTGGATGCCGTCCACGATCTGGAAGACGGCGGCAACGTGCAGGAACACCACCGCCAGCACGATCACTTCGGTATTCGCCGGGGAGCCAGCGAGGTAGAGGCTCGCGATCTGCTCGGGGAATATCCAGAGCAGAACAGCGGTGATCGCCATGAACGCGGCGCCCATCATGATCGCGCCATAGCCCGCGCGGCGCACGGCCTCGCGATCGCCCGCGCCGGCCGCGAGGCCCACGCGCACCGTCGCCGCCATGCCGATGCCGAGCGGCACCATGAAGGTGATCGACGGGACGTTGAGCGCGATCATGTGCGCCGCGACCGATGCCGTGCCGAACGTGCCCATGATCAGCGTCGCGCAGTTGAACAGCATCGCTTCGAAGATCATCGTCATGCCGATGGGCATGCCCAGCCGGAACACTTCGGCCAGCTTCTCCCAGTGAAAGCGGGGGAAGCGGCGGAAGATGCGGTACTTGCTAAGCGATGGCGTCAGCCGGATCACGCTCACCATCGCGAGGAAGCTGAACAGATAGGAGCACGCGCTCGCGATGCCTGACCCCGTCAGCCCGAGTTTCGGCGCGCCGAAATGCCCGAAGATCAGCGTGTAGTCGCCGCAGAAATTGAACCCGATCGCCAGCACCATCACGATCAGCGACGCACGGGGCCGCGACAGTGCGGTCGAGAAGTTTCGCAGCACCTGATAAAACAGCGAGAAGGGCAGACCCCAGCACAGCACGCGCACAAACCTGCCCGCGCCGTCCGCCAGCACCGGGTTTTGCCCGAGCAGGATCAGGATCGGCCTGGTGAAGAGCAATAGCGCGATCAACGGAACGCTGAGCAGGATCACCGACCAGAATCCCATGCGCACGACCGCGCGCACGCCGGCGCGATTTTTCGGCGTCGCGCCCAGGATATGCGCGATCATCGGCGACACGGCCGCGACCGGGCCGCAGCCGATCAGCCAGGTGAAGAAGAACACCGTGTTGCCCAGGGCCGCGCTCGCCAGCGCCTGCGTGCTGTAATGGCCCAGCATGATCACATCGGTGGTCATGATCGCCATCTGCGCCAGCTGCGTCAGCGCGAGCGGAGCGGCGAGCTTGATCAGCTCGCGCGCTTCGCCGATCCACGCGTCGAGGCCGTGACCGGTGACGCGCGCGCCGGCGTGGGAAAGGTCGAGTTCGGCTATGTCGGTCATCACACGGGCTTTTCTTCAAGGCCCGAACCCGGCGGCGGTGGGGAGCACCAGATACAAAAATCCCCTCCAAAGCCGGGCTCGGGAGGGGTGGACTTCGAATGGGTCAGGAGAACCTAACGCGCATTCACCTCGCGAGCAGAAGCGGCAACGACGCCGCCCGAAAGGGCGGACGGCACGGCCGTTCGATTTTTACAGACACCGATCTGCATGGTTCCCGCGATCTCTCGCTCGAATCGTCGCGCGGCCCCATGCCGTACGACTGCGAGGTTGCTACCCCTCGTCGCAGGTGAAGTCAACTCGCGGAAATATCAACGCGTCCAATCAAATCGCGCGTGACAACTCCGCCACATTCTACAAAACTGGTTGCAATGGACGCGGGGGCAAGGCGTCCGAAGGGGAAGACCATGCGTGGGAGTCTCGCATTGTGCGCCGCGTCATTGGCGGCCGTGTTTTGCGCCGGCGGCGCATTCGCGGCCGAAGAAACCGTCACCATGACACCCGGTGAGACTTCGAGAGCGACCCAACCGATACCCCAGCCCGTGACGGCGACCCCGGGATCGCAGCCGCTGATGACCCAGCCGATCCGCACCGCGACGGGAATCGCGCCGCTTTCGGGAGAGGTCGTCAGGCTCTCGCCGGTCGATGGGGTCTGGGTCGGTGTTCCCAAGGGCTGGATCGCGTGCGACGACGACAACGCCGCGAAGCTCGGAAACGCCAGGGACACGTTCGGTCTGGCGGCGAAGATTTGCGTCGGCCCGCGCAAGCCAGGCAATACGATCACGTTCGGCGCGTTCGATCCCCGGCCCTACAATTCGGCCGCCGTCTTCGCCGGCCTGGAGGCGCCAAATTCGCTGACAACCGAAGTCATCGACCAGATGACGGACGCCACCATCGCCCAGCTGCAGACGGCGAGTTGCCCGATAGTGGTGGCCGCGATGTTCGGCGACCGGAATGCGGTCGAAAGCTGCACGCTCAACCGCTCCAGTTTCGCCGGTCATCCGGCGATGGTCTATCGCATCACCTATGTGCCGCCTCTCGACCTGGTCGCGCGGTCAAGGTGCGAGATCTGGATGGTGCCCTATTCCCGCGGCGTGCTGGATTTCAATTTCACCTGGCCGGTGCTGGAAGAAGAAAAAGTGATACCGTCGCTCGACAAGATCAGGGCATCCGTCCAGATCCAGTAGATATCGTCAAAGCGGCTGGTCGGGCTGTAGCAAGGCAACTTTTC
>DATATK010000017.1:0-21773 GCA_036268825.1 Rhizomicrobium sp.
TCGGAACCTCCGGCGGCGTGTGGGGAGCCGAACGCGGCTATTGCATGATGATCGGCGGCGAGAAGGACGTGGTGGACCGGCTCGATCCGATCTTCGACGCGCTGGCGCCGGGCGCGGGCACGATCCCGGTGACGCCAGGCCGCGAGAAACTCGATGCGCGCGCCGGCCGCGGCTACATCCATGCCGGTCCCGCGGGCGCGGGACATTTCGTCAAGATGGTTCATAACGGCATCGAATACGGCTTGATGCAGGCTTATGCCGAGGGCTTCGACATCCTGCGCGGCCGCGCCAATGACAAGCTCGAAGACCATTACGATCTCAATCTTCCCGACATCGCGGAGGTCTGGCGGCGCGGCAGCGTGATTTCGTCCTGGCTGCTCGATCTCAGCGCCACTGCACTGGCGAAAAGCCCCAAGCTCGACGGCTTCGAAGGCTATGTGGACGATTCCGGCGAAGGGCGCTGGACGGTGAACGCGGCGGTCGAGGAAGCGGTCAGCGCCAACGTGCTCACCGCCTCGCTGTTCGCGCGCTTCCGCTCGCGGCTGGAGCACAGTTTCGGCGAGAAGCTGCTCTCCGCCATGCGCAACGAATTCGGCGGCCACACCGAGGGCATGCTGGAAGGCGGACTCGCGCCGAAGTCAAAAGAATGAGCGATGTGAAACCGGCGCCCGATTGCGCGATGGTGATCTTCGGCGCGAACGGCGACCTCACCAAGCGCCTCGTCGTGCCCGCGCTCTACAATCTTTCGAAGTCCGGCGAGCTGCCGCTGCATTTCGCGCTGATCGGCGTGGACCACAACGACCGCACGCCGGAGCAATGGCGCGAGCAGCTCCACGAGTTCCTCGTCAAGAGCGTCGCCAAGCCCGGCGCCTCCGCCGAGTTGACGACGATCGACGACGCGGCGTGGACGCGGCTGGCCGATGCGATGTCTTACGTGTCCGGCGATTTCAACGATGCCGGCACGTTCCAGAAATTGAAGACCCATCTGGCGGAGCGCGACGAGAAAGACAAATTGGGCGGCAACGCGCTCTTCTATCTCGCCACCGCGGATCGTTTCTTCGGACCGCTGGTCGATGCGCTCTCCGGCGCGGGCCTGCTCAAGGAAGACGGCAACGGCTGGCGGCGCGTGGTGATCGAGAAGCCGTTCGGGCATGACCTGGCCTCCGCCAAGGCGCTCAACGCGCGCGTGCTCAAAGACATGCGTGAGGAGCAGGTGTTCCGCATCGACCACTTCCTGGGCAAGGAGACGGTGCAGAACATCATGGCGCTGCGTTTCGCCAACGGTCTGTTCGAGCCGATCTGGAATCGCGACCGCATCGACCACGTCCAGATCACCGTGGCCGAGACCGTGGGCGTGGAGCGGCGCGGCAATTTCTACGAGGCGACCGGCGCCTTGCGCGACATGGTGCCGAACCACCTGTTCCAGCTTCTCGCCATGACGGCGATGGAGCCGCCTTCGTCGTTCGACGCGGAAGACGTGCGCGCCAAGAAGGCCGACGTGTTCAAGGCGATACGGCCGCTCAAGCTGCAGGACGTCGTGCGCGGGCAATACGATGTCGGCCTCGTCGGCGGCCAGCCGGTGCCGGCCTATCGCAGCGAGCAGAATGTCGATCCGAATTCTCCTGTCGAGACTTACGTCGCGCTGAAGCTGGAGATCGACAATTGGCGCTGGGCGGGGGTGCCGTTCTATCTGCGCACCGGCAAGCGGCTCACCAAGCGCACCAGCGAGATCGCGATCCGCTTTCGCGAGGCGCCGTTCATGCTGTTCAAGGACACGCCGGTCGACGAGCTTGGCGCGAACTGGCTGGTCGTGCAGATCCAGCCGGACGAAGGCATCCGCTTGCGCTTCAACGCCAAGAAGCCGGGCGAGGAGCTGGCGCTGGAAAGCGTGTCGATGGATTTCAAATACGCGGACTGGTTCAAGCAGAGCTCCGCCGTCGGCTATGAGACGCTGCTTTACGATGTGTTCATCGGCGACAACACATTGTTCCAGCGGGCCGACCAGGTCGAAGCGGCGTGGGCCGTGGTCGGGCCGGTTCTGGACGCGTGGGCCAACCAGAAGCCGAAGGATTTCCCCAACTACGCCGCGGGCAGCGCGGGGCCCGATGCGGCGACCAATCTGATCGCGCGCGACCATCGCACCTGGCGGAAGATCAAGAAGGATGCCTGAGGGCACATTGTTCATCGACAAAGACGCGGACGCCGTTGCGCGGCACGCCTGCGACTGGCTGGTGGCGCGCATCGCCGGCAGTACCGGCCCGTTCCGTCTCGCGCTCTCCGGCGGCTCGACGCCGCGGCTGCTCTACCGGTTGCTCGCCAGCGTGACGCTGCCGTGGGACAGGCTGGAGCTGTACTGGGGCGACGAACGCTTCGTGCCGTGGGACGACGCGGATTCCAACTATCGCATGGCGCGCGACGAATGGCTCTCGCGCATCGACGCGCCGGCCTCGCGGATTCATCCTATCCCGACCGATACGACGCCGGAAGATTGCGCCGCGCGCTACGAGGAGCTGTTGCGCGGCATCGCGGACCGGCGCGGGCCGGCGTTTTTCGACGTGGTTCTGCTGGGCCTCGGCGCGGACGGGCACACCGCCTCGCTGCTGCCCAACCAGCCGGTGCTCGACGAGCGGGCGCATTGGGTGGCGCCGGTGCTGAAAGGCCGCGACGAGCCGCGCATCACGCTCACCTATCCGGCGCTGGAATCCAGCCGCGCGGTCGCGTTCCTCGTCACCGGCGCCGAAAAGCGCGACGCGGTGATGCGCACGCGCGAGGGCGACATCCATCTGCCTGCCGCACGGCTCCAGCCCAAGGGCGAGACCGTCTGGTTCCTGGACGGCGCGGCGGCCGGCGCATGAAGGGCCGCTGGTCAATTCCGCGTTCAACCTGATGGAAATCATCTCGTGAGCCGCCATGGCAACACAAACTGATTTCGACGCCGCACGGGACGCGTTGCTGCTCGACATCGACGGCACGCTGATCGACATCGCACCCACGCTCGCCGACGTGCGCGCCTGGATCGCGCAACTCGCCAACGGAGAAACCGGGACATGAGCGGACAGGATCTCGATCTGGCCGTGATCGGCAATGGGCGCACCGCAGCGCTGGTGGACCGGCGCGGCAAGCTTGTCTGGTGGTGCTTCCCGCGCTTCGACGGCGATCCCGTCTTCTGCCGCCTGCTCGCGGGCGACGAGGAGAAAGGCTTCTCCGACGTGCTGCTGGACGAGCAGGCCGACGCGCAATCCGAATATGTGCGCAACACGCCCATCGTCACCACCGTGCTGACCAGCGAGGACGGCTCGGCGGTGCGGATCACCGACTTCGCCCCCCGTTTCCGCAATTTCGGCCGCATCACGCGCGGCCCGCAACTGATCCGCATCATCGAGCCCATCGCGGGGCTTCCCCGCATCACCATCCGTTTCCGCCCGACCTGCAACTACGGCGAGGAGATGGCCGGACGTTCGCTGGGGAGCAATCACATTCGCTATTGGGGCGGGGAGACCGCGATCCGGCTCACCACCGACGCGCCGCTTTCCTATATCGAGCGCGAGGCGCCGTTCGTGCTGACGCGGCCGGTGCACATGGTGTTCGGACCGGACGAGTCCTTTCCCGGCGAGCTCGAAACCACCGCCCGCGAATTCGTGGACCGCACGCGCGACTACTGGCTGGAGTGGGTGCGACGGCTTTCCATCGGCTATGACTGGCAGGAGGCGGTGATCCGCGCCGCGATCACGCTGAAGCTCTGCTCATACGATGAGACCGGCGCGGTCGTCGCCGCACTCACCACTTCGCTGCCGGAAGCGGCGGGTTCGGGGCGCAACTGGGATTACCGCTATTGCTGGATGCGCGACGCCTATTTCGTGGTGAAGGCGCTGAACCGCATCGGCGCGACCCGCTCAATGGAAGATTTCATCAACTACGTGCTCGGCATCGCGGCGGAGGATGTGAGCGAGTTGCGCCCGCTCTACGGCATCGTGCCCAACGATCCCTTGACCGAGCGTTTCGCCCCCGCGCTCACCGGCTATAACGGCAACGGCCCCGTGCGCGTGGGCAATGCCGCGTCCGGCCAGGTGCAGCACGATGTCTATGGCAGCGTGATCCTGGCGGCGATGCCGATGTTCTTCGACCGGCGCCTGCCGCGGCCGGCGAGCGAGCCCCATTTCCGGCTGATGGAATCCCTCGGCGCCAAATCCGCCGAGCTCGCGCTCGAGCCCGATGCCGGCATCTGGGAATATCGCGGACGCAAGCGCGTGCATACCCATTCGGCCGCGATGTGCTGGGCGGGCGTCAGCCGCGTTGGCGCCATCGCGCGGCGCCTGGGGCATGCCGACCGCGCGCAGCACTGGAACCGCATCGCGGACATGATCCAGAAGGCCATCCTGGAACGGTCGTGGAACGGCAAGCGCGCGGCCTTCACCGTCGCCGCGGGCAGCGACGACCTGGATGCGAGCGTGCTGCTCATGCCGGAGCTGGGCCTGATCGAGCCGAACGATCCGCGCTTCGTCTCCACCGTCGCCGGCATCGAGCGGGAACTGGTCCGCGAAGGGCACGTTATGCGCTATGCGGGCGAGGACGATTTCGGCATGCCGGAGAGCGCGTTTCTCGTTTGCCGCTTCTGGCTGATCGATGCGTGGTGGCTGCTCGGGCGCAAACAGGAAGCGCGCGATTTCTTCGAGGACGCGCTCAAGATGCGCAACCACTACGGCCTCCTGTCCGAGGACGTCGATCCGCGCACCGGGGCGCTGTGGGGCAATTTCCCGCAGACCTATTCGATGGCCGGCCTGATCACCACGGCGATGCGCCTGTCGCGCAGCTGGGAGGACCGCTATTGGCACGCGCCTTCATGATCTCAGGCGCGGACGCGCACCTTCGTCCGGAACGGGATGGCCGATCGAAGCGGAATGTTCTTATCTGCATCATCCTCTGAAAAAGGAACTCTAAACCCATTGTTCGCGTTTCTCATTTGATACACGCGGGAGGCGCCCATGCTTGGGACCATTCTTATTATCGTTCTCGTTCTTCTTCTTCTGGGCGCGTTGCCGTCCTGGCCCTATTCGAGCGGTTGGGGGTACTATCCCTCCGGCGGCCTGGGCCTGATCCTGGTGATCGTGCTCATCTTGGTGCTGCTCGGAAGAGTTTGATTCACCATGGCGCGGCTGGCGGCCTATCGATCGAAACGCAATTTCGACGTCACGGCAGAGCCGCGCGGCGCGCGCGAGCACAAGACGAAGTCGCGCCGTTTTGTGATCCAGCGCCATGACGCGACGCGGCTGCATTACGACCTGCGGCTGGAGCTCGACGGCGTCTACAAATCCTGGGCCGTCACCAAGACGCCCTCGCCCGATCCGCAGGTCAAGCGGCTGGCGGTGGAAGTAGAAGACCATCCGCTGGAGTACGGCACGTTCGAGGGCACGATCCCGCAAGGCGAATATGGTGGCGGCACCGTGCAGCTCTGGGATCGCGGCAGCTGGACGCCGCAATCGGCGAGCGATCCCTTGAAGGATCTCGAAAAAGGCCATCTGAAAGTCACCTTCGACGGCGAGCGGATGCAGGGCGGCTGGGCGCTGATCCGCCTGCGCGACGACAAAGCCAAAAGCCCGCGCCGCAAGACGCGCCACAACTGGCTCCTGATCAAGGAGCGCGACGATGCGGTGGACGACGCGGACGCGCTGGCGAAAGAGGTCACCTCTGTAAAGTCCGGGCGAACGCTAGAGCAGATCGCCAAGAGCAGCCGCAGCGTGTGGCACTCCAACAAGGCAGCGCAGACAGAAAAGCGCGCGGCCGCGAAGCCCGCTAAAAAACCTGCATCAAAAAAAAAGAAACGCGCCCGCGCATGACGCGCATGCCGGACTTCGTGGCGCCGGAACTGTGCCGCATCGTGGAGACGCCGCCCGGCGACGGTTGGGGCCATGAGGTCAAGTTCGACGGCTATCGCATCGAAATCCGCGTTGAGAAGGGCAAACCGATCCTGCGCACCCGCAAGGGGCTGGACTGGACCGACCGTTTTCCCGAGATCGCCAAGGACATGCGCGGCTTTCCCGATTGCCTGCTCGACGGCGAAGTGGTCGCGATGGACGCACACGGCGTCTCCGATTTCGGCGCGCTGCAGGCGGCGCTGTCGGAGCACAAGACGGCTGGGCTGATCTTTTTCGCCTTCGACCTGCTGTTCCTCGAAGGCGAGGACCTGCGCAACGAACCGCTCACCGCGCGCAAGGCCGCGCTCGAGAAACTGATGAAGCGGCATGGCAAGAACCGCTTGCGCTTCGTGCATTATTTCGAATCCGCCGGCAATGCGATGCTCAACGCGGCATGCAGCCTGAAACTGGAGGGGATCGTCTCCAAGCGGCTGGACTCCCCCTATCGCTCCGGCCGCAGCGACAGCTGGACGAAAGCCAAATGCCGCGGCGGGCAGGAAGTCGTCATCGGCGGCTGGTGGGGCGACGACAAGACGGTGCGCTCGCTGCTCGTCGGCGCGCATCGCGGCGGCAAGCTTGTCTATATGGGCCGCGTCGGCACGGGCTACAATTCCGAAAATGTGCCGCCGCTGCTGAAGAGACTGCGCCCGCTCAAGCGCGCCGCTTCGCCCTTCGCGCCCAACTCCGAAATTCCCCGCGCGCGCGGGATCAATTGGGTCGAGCCGAAACTGGTCGCCGAGGTTGAGTTCGGCACGATCACGCAGGCCGGATTGCTGCGCCAGGCCGCTTTCAAGGGCTTGCGCGAAGACAAGCCGGCGGCTTCCATCGTGCCTGAGAAACAGCCGGCCGCCGAGAAGAAGGAACGCGCGATGGCCAAACCTGCCGCGAAGTCCGGCCTCACCCATCCCGACAAAGTGCTATGGCCCAAGGCGGGCAAGGACGCCGCCGTCACCAAGGCGGATCTGGCGGACTATTACGCGCTCGCCGCCGACCGTCTGCTCGAACAGATCGCCGGCCGCCCGCTGTCACTCGTCCGCGCGCCCGACGGGATCGACGGCCAGCGCTTCTTCCAGCGCCATGCGATGAAGGGCGGCTCGGCGACGCTGAAACCGGTGAAGGTCAAGGGTGAGGCCGAACCCTATGTCACGATCGATACCAAGGAAGGCCTGCAGGCGCTGGCGCAATCCGCGGTGCTGGAAATCCATCCCTGGGGCTCGAAGGTGGGCGATCCGGAAACGCCGGCGCGGATCGTGTTCGATCTCGATCCGGCGGAGGATGTGAAATTCGCCACCGTCGTCGCCGCCGCGAAGGAGATGCGCGCGCGGCTCCAGAAGCTCGGCTTCGAGCCGTTCGTGAAGACGACCGGCGGCAAGGGCATCCATGTCGTGATCGCGGTGAAAGGCACGCCGAAAAAGCCGCTCACCTGGCCCATGGCGAAAGCCTTCGCGCGCGATGTCTGCCTCGCTCTGGAACGCGAGGCGCCGGAGCGCTACACCACCAACATGTCGAAGGCCAAGCGCCCGGGAAAGATCTTCCTCGACTATCTGCGCAACGACCGCACCTCCACCGCCGTCGCGCCATGGTCGCCACGCGCCCGCCCGCACGCGCCGATCTCGATGCCGCTGGCCTGGGCCGCGCTGAAACCCGGCCTCGACCCGCTCGCCTTCACTGTGCACAAGGCCAAGGCGCTGCTGAAAAAGACCGATCCGTGGAAGGGGATCGATAAGACGGCCAAAATTTTACCTCCCCCTTGAGGGGAGGTTAAAACTAACGCCGCGCCCGCTTTTTGTTCTCGTTCGCGGGCGCGCGATGGGCGTGCGACTTGCCCTTCAAGCTCTTCTTGAGCGCTTCCATCAGGTCGATCACGTTCGTGTCTTCCGGCGGGGCGGCGGTGACGGGCTTCTGGCCCTTCTGCTTGCGCTTGACCAGTTCGCGCAGCGCGCCTTCGTAACGATCCTTGAAGGTCGAGGTATCGAACGGGCCTTCCTTCTGCTCGATGATCTTCTCGGCGATCTCGATCATCTTGCGGTCGGGCTTGCTCTTGGGGATGTCGTGGAACAGCTTGGCGGAATCCACCACCTCGTTCTCGGTGCGCAAGGTGTAGGCGACGAGGCCGTTGTCGCGCGGCTCGATGCCGAGCAGGCGTTCGCGGGTGTGCATCACCACGCGGCCGAGCGCGATGCGGCCCGCGGCCTGCATCGCATCGCGGATCACGCCATAGGCCTCTGCGCCCTCTTCGCCATCCGGCACGAGGAAGTACGGATCGTTCCAATAGAGCCGGTCGATGCTGTCCGCCTCGACGAAACGCTCGATGTCGATGGTGCGCGTGGTCTCCAGCTTGACGGCGTTGATCTCCTCGTCGGTCAGAACGACATACTCGTTCTTGGAGACCTCGTAGCCCTTCACCAGGTCGCTGCGCTCCACCGGCCCGGTATCGGGATCGGTGGGGATCATGCGGATGCGGTTGTTGGTCTCGGGATTGAGAAGATGGAACGACACGTCGCTCTTGTGCGTCGTCGCGTTGTAGAGCGCGACCGGGCAGCTCACCAGCGACAGCCGCAAATGCCCCTGCCAGGACGGCCGCGTCCCGCCGCCGCCACGATGCGCAGGCGCTTCGGCGGCCTTGTGGGCGGGCTTCTTTTTCGCTTTCTTACGGGCACGCGCCATCGTTTCGCTCCTTCGGATGGGCGAAACGATAACAGAAGCCGGGCGCGATGGTTCCCTTTACTTCGCCGCGACCATCACTGGCTTGTCGCGGTACATCGCGGGGTAGATGCGCTTGAGGTTGGCGATCTTGGGCAGGTCGTTGATCTGGATGTAGCCGCTGTCGGGGTTATGGATCAGGTAATCCTGATGATACGCCTCCGCCGGATAGAAGCCGGTGAGCTTGTCCACCCGCGTCACGATGGGTTCGCCGAACGCGTGCGCCTTGCCGAGCTGGGCGATATAGGCGTCCGCGATCTTCTGCTGCTCCGGGCTGGTGAAGAAAATGTCGGAGCGATAATTGGTGCCGCTATCCGGGCCCTGACGGTTGAGTTCCGTTGGATCGGTGGCGACGGAGAAATAGACGCGCAGGAGCTCGCCGAAGGTGACCTGCCGCGGATCGAAGGTGATCTGCACGGATTCCGCGTGGCCGGTGTTGCCTTCGCTGACGGTCTCGTAGTGCGCGGTCGCCTTGTCGCCGCCGGAATAGCCGGAGACGACGCGGCTGACGCCCTTCACATGTTCGAACACGCCCTGCAGGCCCCAGAAGCAGCCGCCGGCGAGCACCGCGGTTTCGCTCTGCGCGGTGGCGTGGCTTTCATCCACCATCGCCGCGGGCAGCGCGCGCGGCGCCTGGTCGGCGCAAGCGGGCAGCGCGCCGAGCGCGATCAGCGAAACACCGAGGGCAAAGAGGTTCTTCGAACGCATCATGTTTCCTTTCAGGCGGACGCGCGCGGCACGAAATGCATCGCGGCGGAATTCATGCAGTAACGCAGGCCCGTGGGCTTCGGCCCGTCGTCGAACACATGGCCCAGATGGGCGTCGCAGCGCGTGCACGCAATCGCGGTGCGGGTCATGAACAGGCTGGTGTCCTTGATCTCGGTCACGTTGCGCTTGGCGATGGGCTGCCAGAAGCTGGGCCAGCCGGTGCCGGATTCGAACTTGGTCCGGGAGTCGAACAAGGCGGTCTCGCAGCAGATGCAGCGATAGAGACCGTCGGCATGGTTGTTCCAGGTGGCGCCGGTGAAGCTCTGCTCGGTATCGGCATGACGGGTGACTTCGAATTGCTCGTGGTCGAGCTGCTTCTTCCACGTATCCTCGCTCTTCACCACTTTGGGAACGTGCACCAGGCCGAGGTCTTTGCCGGCGGGCGAGAAATTCTCGATGGCGACGGTGGCGGGCGCGGCGGCATGCGCGCCCCGCGACAGGAAACCGAGGCTGCCGATGGCGGCGAGCGCGGCGCCTGAAAGCAGCAAACGGCGGCGGTCCAAGGCGATGGCAGTGGTCTTTGTCATGTCGTCAAACTCCCGGTTTCCCGCGGCGATCCTAACGCCTCAGTCCCGCATGACCAATATTCGCGCGGGCGGCACGTTTGTTACGCGAGGGATCGGGCAGCGGATCACGGAACCGTGTGGTTCCAGGGGAACTCAGTGGGCCAGGACGAGGCCCACGGGCGGCGAACCCGACGCCGCCAGCATGTCGACTGCGCCGAGCACCGATTCGGGGGAGGCGTTGCGAACAACGAGCGCGACGGCATCGGAGAGATGAACGAGCACGCGGGTTTCGGCGGCGGTGAGGACGGGCGGCGCGTCGATCAGGACGAGGTCGCAACTGCGGCGCAGATGGGTGAGCAGTTCGGCCATCTGGCGCGAGGCGAGAACCGGCATCGGATCGCGCGGCGGCCAGGCAGGTGACAGCACGAAGGCCTGCGAGCGCGCGTCGCGCATCAGCGCCTGGCTCAACGAGGCCTTATGGCCGAGCACTTCCATCAATCCGGCTTGCGGCAAATTCGCGCCCAGCGACCGCGCGGCCATCGGCGTGCGCAGGTTGCCGTCCACGATCACGACACGGCGGCCCATCAGCGCGGCGACGCGCGCGACGGCGGCGGCGATCTGCGAAGAATCTTCGCCCGGCTGCGACGCCGCGATGGCGACGACTTTCGGCCCGCGCGGATCGCACATCTGCCGCGCGAGCAGCGCGATGCCTTGCGCGAACGGCGCGCCCGGAAAATCCACCGCCTGATCGGCCGCGCGCGCGACGGCGCCACCGGCCAGTTGCGCCAGCACCGGAATGTTGCGCAGGCGGTCCATGACGGGATTGCGCCGGGGCGCCCAGGCATAGCCCATCCGTTCGGCGAGCAGCGCCAGCAACAGGCCGAGCAGGAATCCGGCCGGCACGGACGCCGCGATGATCGCGAAGCGCGGCGGGAAAGACGGCGACGCTGGCGCGGAGGCATGGCTGATCACGCGCGCATCGGGAATGCCAATGGGGCTTTGGGTTTCGCGCAGGCGCACGACAAAGGCTTCGTACATCGTGCGCGTGGACGACGCATTGGCCTCCAGCGCCTTCAGCCGCACGCGCGCCATGTTCTGGTCGGTCGCCTCGGTCTCGGCCTGGCGCAGGCTGCCTTGCAGCGAGCCGACATGGGCGTGCGCGACGGAGACGTCGTTGGCGACGGTGCCGGCGACACGGCTCACTTCCTCGTCGATCTTGGCCGCGAGGTCGCGCTCCTGGTTCTGCGCGGCGATCAGCTTGGGGTTCTTGGGGCCGTATTTGGTGGCCATCTCGGATTCGCTGCGGATCACTTCGGCCTGCTGCTCGCGCAATTGCGCGATGAGCGGCGAGGAGACGACGGACGAGACGTCCGCGGCGTGTCCCGATTTCATCATCGCGTCGATGCGGCCCATATTGGCCTGCTTCTCGGCCAGATCGCTTTTGGCATCGACGAGCTGGCCGTTGATCGCGGTAAGCTGCTGGTCGACCAGCGAGGACCCGTCCGCCGTTTCGTTCAGATCGTGCTCGGCCTTGTAGGCCTGCACATTGGCTTCGGCGGCCTGGACCTGATGCGACAATTGCTTGATGCGGGTGGCGAGCCAGTCGGTGGTGGCGCGCGTGTCGTTGAGCTTGGCGTCGACCTCGCCGGAGATGTAGAGATCGGCCACCGCATTGGCGATGCGCGCGGCCTGGTGCGCGTCGCGCGAAGAATAGGTGATGGTGATCGCCGTCGACAGGCCCAAGCCCTCGACGGTGAGATGCTTGAGGAAGGTGGTGATCTCGGCATCGCGCAGGGCCTGCGGGGCGTCATCGGGCGCGCCGAAATAGGCCGACAGCGCGCCGGGCGGCGGGTTGAATTCGGGATCGCTGGCGAGACCCAGTTTGTCGATCACGCGGCCGGCGAGATCGCGCGATTCCAGGATCTGGATCTGGTCCTGCACCGAGGCCGGATCGACCGGCAAATCGGAGACGACGGCGGTGACATCGGCCACGTTGTTCTTGCGCGGATCGATCACCACGACCGACGAAGCGGCATAACGCTGCGGGATCAGGAACACGGCGATCACGGCGAGCACGATCACCACGGCCATCACAGTGAGGATCAGCGCGCTGCGCTCGCGGGCGAGGCGTGCGAGATCGTGCAGGCGGAAGGCCTGCTCGTTCGCCACCGGATCGCCATTCGCCATGGACGCGCCAAACCTCTGCGGCGGGCCCTCCCGCGCTGGCTTTTTTACCGTGCGGCCCACTGCCGAACGGTTAACGGCTGCCAAACTATTAACCGGCATTAGGGATTGCCGCAGGTTGCAGCGGACGTGACGGGCGCGACTTGTGCGCCGCGCCGAGGCAGGCGTCGATCACGCGCGGATCGTCCCACGGCACGTCGTGATGCGCCGCGCGCAGCCACGGGCTGGTCCGGTCGCGGCTCCATTCCTGGGGGAACAATGCGACAGCCTCGCCGAGGATCGTGCGGCGGCCGTAACCGTTCGCGCCCGCCTTGCGCGCCAGAGCGGCGCAGGGATCGTTGCCGGGACCGAAGGACAAATGGCTGGTCTGCGTCGCGCGGGGGTTGATCTCGATCAGGTGCGGCCGGCCGGCTTCGTCGCGCACATAATCCAGCCCGTGCAGGCCGGAGAGACCGAAGCGGCGCGCCAGGCGGCGGGCGGCGTCGTGCATCGTGCTGTCGTCGATCCGGCGCACGACGCTGGCGGGGCCGGCGATGCCGTCGGCCGCGACCACGTCGAAATGGTTGGCCGCGATCACATCGCCTTGCCAGCAGACGAAGCTCGACGTCGCCGGCATTCCCGGAATGAAACGCTGCAGGCTGACCGACGGCGCCTTCGGGCGCAGCGCATTCAGCAGATGGTGCGCATCGCCGCGCCGCGCCGCGCGCATCAGGCTGCGCAGGCGCGTTGGCGGCAGCGCGAGGCGGCGCCAGGCGGCCTTGGCCTCGGCAGCGGTGTGCGCCACGACGACGCCGTCGCCGCCCCAGCTGCCGTCCGCTTTCAACACAGCAGGCAGACCCATGACGCGCAGCGCGAAATCGAGTGTCGCTTCGTCCGGCACGGATACGGTCTCGGGCGCGGCGATCCCCGCCTCGCGCGCGGCGGTGACGAAGCCGGCGCGGGAGGACAGCGCCGCGTAATTCTCCGGATTGCCCAGCGAGCGCGCGATGATCTCGCGGATTTCGCTGGGGGCGTCCGCATGCAGCGCGCGCAGATGGCCGACGGCGCGGTCGTCGCAGGCCACGATCAGGTCGGGCCTGGCGGCCTTGATCGCGGCCCGCAGCGCGCGGAGCGGCTGTAACGGACGGTACGCGAAGCGGCGCTCGGGATATTTGCTGTGGGCCAGCGCATGGCCGTCCGGAAACAGGGCGTCGACCACGCAGCCGCTTTCGGTCAACGCACCGGCAAGCCGCGCGGCGGAGGGCCAGCGTGTGGTCGTGGAGAGCAGAATCTTCGGCATCGGGGGCAACCGTTTCGAGATCCACCTGCCGTTCTGCATCTTCCGGGCCGCGCCGATTGGTACGATTTTTGGAAGAAACCCGGGCAAACCGCCTGCGCCGCGGTCCGTAGCGTGCCTTTTCGGGAAAGCGTTCCGAAACGAGATTTCAAAATGGGAATGGCCAGAATGCAAAATCCTCTCGACGTTGCGATCATCGGCGCCGGCCCTTACGGCCTCTCGCTCGCCGCACATCTGGACGCGGCTGGCGTCTCGTTCCGCATCTTCGGCAAACCGCTGGACACCTGGCGCAACCACATGCCGCGCACGATGCAGCTCAAATCCGAGGGCCTCGCCTCCAGCCTGTCCTCGCCCAGGCCCGGCAGCCGGCTGGAAGACCATTGCGCCGCCAAGGGCCTCGCCTATCAGGATCACGACCTGCCCGTCCCGCTGGCGCAGTTCAACGACTACGCGACGAGCTTCGCCGAGCGTTTCGTTCCCAGCCTCGAAGACACGCTGGTCACGTCCGTGACGCGCGGCACGCACGGCTTCATGCTCACGCTCGCGACCGGCGAAATGGTCTCGGCCCGCACGGTGGTCTCCGCCGTCGGCATCACCGCGTTCGCGCATGTGCCGGACATCCTCTCCGCACTGCCCGCCGGCGCCGTGTCGCACAGCTTCGATCATCGCAGCGGCGAACAGTTCAAGGGCAAGGATGTCGTGGTGCTCGGCGCGGGCTCGTCGGCCATCGACACCGCCGCCATGCTCGACGATTGCGGCGCGAACGTCACGATCCTCGGGCGCGGCCCGGCCATCCGCTACCACACCGCGCCGGACGGCGACGGCGGCTCGCTGCTCAAGACGATCCAGTCGCCGCCGACCGGCATCGGTCCGGGCTGGCGCTCGTTCTTCTGCGTGAACATGCCGCTCGTGTTCCACAAACTGCCCGAAGCCCTGCGCCTGCGCGCGACGCGCACGCATCTGGGCCCGGCGCCCGGCTGGTTCATGCGCGAGCGCATCGAAGGCCGCATCCCGACGTTGCTCAATCATCGCCTGGATCGCGCCGAACTGCGCGACGGCCGCATCCACCTCGCCGTGGACGGCCCGAACGGCGCGCACGAGATCGGCTGCGATCACGTCGTCTCCGCCACCGGCTATCGCATCGACGTCGAGCGGCTCGGCTGGCTCGCGCCGGAGCTGCGCATCGACACGGTCGAGAAAACGCCGATCCTGTCGGACAATTTCGAGAGCTCGCAGCGCGGCCTCTACTTCATCGGCCCCGCCGCCGCCAACAGCTTCGGCCCCCTGATGCGCTTCATGGTCGGCTCGGAATTCGCAGCGCCGAGACTGGCGAACCATCTGCATCGCAAGCTCGCATCGCGCGAGAGCAAGCGCGCGGCTTAACCGAAAGCGCGCGATATCGCGCGCCACATAGGCTTGCGGGCGAGCGAGGCGTCGAGCGGGAGGCGGCGCGGCGTCCAGCCCGTGAGCCGCTGGCGCCAATCGGGCGGATCGAGATAGCGGTCGGTCAGGCCCCAGGTGAGCACCGCGACGGTCGCGCTGTTCGCCAGCATCACATCGAGGAAGCGGCGGCTCGCATCCGCCACGGCGCGGTCGCGCGCGACGATGTCCGATGGGCCGCCGTCGTCGTCGACATCGTGCTCGGTGACGAGGATCTTGAGGCCCATCGCCTTCACGCGATCGAGGAACACCGCGAGCTTCGCCGGATCGACCTGTGCACCTTGCAGTCCGAGATGGCCCTGCAAGCCCAGCGCATCGATGGGCACGGCGCGGGCGCGCAAGCCTTCGAGGAAATCCAGCGTCGCAGCGCGGAAACGATCGTTATCCGGCGCGCCGAGCTCGCAGCCCCAATCGTTATAGACCAGCATCGCCCGCGGATCGGCGGCGCGCGCGGTGTGGAACGCGAGATCGATATAGGAGGGACCGAAGCGGTCCAGCCACACGGTCTTGCGCAAGTTTCCGGGCTCGCCGGGCTGGATCGCCTCGTTGACGACGTCCCAGGAATGCATCCGCCCGCGATAGCGCGAGACCAGCGCGGTGATGTAATCGGTGAGCACGCTCTCGTCGCTTATATCGGTGAGCCAATCCGGATTGCGCTTGTGCCAGACCAGCGGATGGCCGCGCAGCTTGAGGCCGTGGACGCGCGCGAAGGCGGCGAGCGTATCGGCGCCGGTGAAATCGTAATGGCCGCGGACGGCCTCGATCACGCCGCGCTTCATCTCATATTCCGGCACCAGGATCGCGGCCTCGCGCACCAGCGCGGCGGCGAAATCCGCGTCGTGCAATTGCTGGCTGCTTGTCGCGGCGCCATAAAGGATGCCGCGCGCGGCGGCGGTGATGCGCAGCGGTTCGTCGCCAAGAATGGCGGGGCGCAATCCGGCCGCGAAAGCCGGCGTGCCGAACAGCGCGGCGGAGCTTGCGAGGAAGCGGCGCCGGTTCACGGCGCGGTTGCCGCCGGGCGCAGCGCGATGACGCCGTCCGCCACGCGGCGGTAGAGCGCATCAGAAAAGAAGATTTGCAGGAAGATGATCGCGGCGAGCCGGACGCCGTAACAGCCCGTAAAGATGGCGCGCAGATAATAGCCGAGCGCGCGCGCAGGCTGCGTCGCGACCAGACCCTTGGCGATCATCCAGCCGTAGCAGCCGTAATAGGCGCGCGCGGGGATTTGCGGCCTCAGCGCTTCGAGCCATGGGATCAGGCGCGCGCCCTTGCGGCCGGCGGAGACGCGATTGGGATTGGGCGCATCGCGCCACACCGCGCCCGGTTCGGCCGCCATCGCGAATTTGCAACCCGACAGCGCGAGGCGGATGGCGAAATCGGTATCCTGCGCGAACGGCAGGCGCGGGTCGTAACGAATGCTACGCGCGACCCCGCGCGGCAGGACCAGCGTGATGGTCGGCACGAAGCCGCGGTCGCAGAGCAGGTAGTTGGCCATATCTTCGTTCGCGCGGATCGCGCGCGGCGGCTTGATCATCGTGCGGCCCTCGCCGCGGTCCACGATCATCGGCGCGTAGCCTACCGTATCGTTCGTGCCGGCGAGCAGGCGCTCCATCTGCGCCAGGTGGTCCGGGAGAAACACGTCGTCAGAATCGAGGAAGGCGATGAGGTCGCCTCGCGCCGCATCGATCCCGGCGTTGCGCGCGGCGCCGCCGCCCTGGTTTTCCTGGCGCAGCACGCGGATGCGCGGATCGGCGAACGACGCGGCAGCGGACGCCGGATCGTCGGACGAGCCGTCATCCACCACCACAATCTCGAAATCCTGGACGCTCTGCGCCAGCACGGAGGCGAGCGCCGATTTGAACGCCTCGGCGCGGTTGTAGACGGGGATGATGACGGAGAAGCGCGGCATGGTCACGCCGCCTCCGGCGCGCGCCGCAGCATCGCGAGCATCAGCAGGAACACGACCCAGGCCGGCCCGTCGCCTTCGAGGAAATCGGATTCCAGGAAATTGTGCAGGATCATGAAAACGAACACGGCGAACAGCAGGGTGTAGAGCGGCAGGTCCTCGCGGCGGGCGCGGAAGAACCGGACCAGCGGCTCGGCGATGAACGCGATCATCGCCAGCACGAAGCCGATGCCGCCGATCGTGACCAGCACTTGCAGATAGGCGTTGTGGCCGTGGGCTTCCGTCGTCACCCAGGCCTCGCCGACATAGCCGTGAAGCGGCGACAGCGCGCCGGTGTCGGCGAAGGAGCCGAAGCCCGCGCCGAAGAATGGATGATCGTGCAGGAACGCGATCTCCGCCTGCCAGATCGCGGTGCGGCCGGTGAATTGGGTGGGATCCTCGAAGACGCGCGCGATGGCGCCGGCGTCCACGATCGCGAAGGTGACGGCGAGGACCGCGACCAGCGCCATCGACAGCAGGATGATCGCCCGGTCCATGCCGCGATTCCATGCGGCGCGATAGACCCATGCCATCGCCAGCGCCACGGGCAACAGGCCGATGGAGGATTTGGAGCGCGTCATCACCGTGAATCCCACGGCGGCGGCGAACAGCGCCCAGTCGGCCTTGCTCTTGGTTTGTAGCGCAAAGAAGAAAAACACTATGGCGGAGAGCGCGGAGACGGCGCCGGCGATATTCTTGTGGAAATAGAGCCCGCGCCAGTCGCCGACCAGCGACGGATCGGATTCGCCGGGCAGATGGACCGCGTTGTGGATCAGCGGGATCGAGATCCAATTGACGACCAGTACGAAGATCAGCACATAGCGCAACAGGCGCAAGGCGCGCTCCACGCCGATGGATTCCACGCCGAGCATGGCGGAGAGCACAATCACCACTTCGAGTCCGGCGCGGCGCAGCGCGACGCCTTCTTCCGGCGCCCACCAGGCGCTGAGCAGGCACCAGCCCAGCAGCAACGCGAAGACCGGCGAGACGGTGCGGAATGCCGCGAGCCCGCGCAGTTCGAGCGCGGCGCCCACCGTCGTCAGCAGCACGATGAGATAAAGTATCTGGCGCACCGCATCGCCCGCGCCCGCGAAGCCGCTCTCGCCGATGGCGAGGGTGGCGGGATCGCGCGGCGCGAAGGGCGCCAGGCCCACGAACACCATGAGCAGCAGCGCGAGGAACGCGGTCTCCGCGAGCCAGGGCGCAAGCCGGGGCAGCGCCGCGCTAGGCGCCGTGTATGACGGAATATTCGTCATAGCGATGACCGAAGAGGGCCGCGAGCTTGCCCGCGGCGCGAAAGCCTTTCCACAGGCCGAGCGTGCGGCGCGCGGGGCGCGCGGCGAGCGCGAGCGAAAGCACCGGAGCCGCGGCGAACGCACCCGCGATCTTGACGCATTCGCGCAATGTCGCGCCCGCGCTTGGGCGATATTTCAGGAACACGCGCATGTCCGAATTGCCGACGCGATAGGCGCGCTTGAGCGCCCAGGCGAGTGTCGCGCGCGAAGCGGGGACGTAGGCGCAGACCATCGCCTCGTCCGCATAGGCGAAGCGGCGGTTCTGGGCATGTAGCCGCGTGAAAAAGTCACGATCCTCGCCGCCGCTGAGCCCGAAGGCGGGATCGAAACAGGGCTTGGGCATGTCCTCAAAACAGGCGCGGGAGAGGAACACGTTGGCGGTGCTCGCGATCATCTCGCACCGGCCTGTCGCGCCGCGCTGCGAGGCCATGCCGTCGCATTCGGCAATGGAGACACGCGGGCGGGATTCGAACACCGGCATCACCGCGCCATGCAGCGCGTCGGCGCCGGTCTCAGCCTGCACGCGCAGGAACGCGTCCAGCCAGCCGGGCTCGGGCCACTCGTCATCGTCCAGCATGGCGACGAATTGCGCGCTGGTCTTCGCCAACATCCGCTCGGTCAGTGCGTTGCGCGCCTGAGCGATGCCGCGGTCGCCGGCGATGAACCCGTCGAGCGGCCAGCGATAGAACGGCGCGATGCGGGCGCAGAGGTCGAAGGCTTCGTGCGCCTCCGCGTCGTTGTCGGCCACGATCACGGTGACGGCGGCGCTGGTTTCCAGTTTCTCCAGCGCGCGCAGCAACCGCTCCAGCCCTTGCGGGCGGCGGAAACTGGGGATGCAGATCGCGACATCAACCATGGCGCAGTTTCCATGCACGGGTGAGGCCGAAGATGCGGCCCGTCATCACCGCGTCGCCCGCCAATATGCCGAACAAGGACGCGATGGGGCCGGCGCTCAAAAGCAGCGTCAGCGTGACGACGATGGAGGTGACGCTCGACCACAGGCTCGCGCCGGCGAGCGCCTTGAACTCGCCCGCGGCCTGCAGGAACACCGACTCCGGCCCGCGCAGCGTGCGCACGGCCACGATGGCGGCCATGATCGCCACGACCATGACGATCTGTGCCTCGTCATAGCCCCTCTTGAGGATGAGGTGCGGAAACCACATCAGGATCGCGCCGGCCAAAAGGATTGTCGCGATCCAGACTGCACCGGAGGCGGTTCGAAATTCCTTAACAGATCGGAAAGCCCCGGCGGCATCGCCCGCGGCCAGCCGCTTGGCCATCACCGGCCGCTCCAGATCCGGCAGCGCCGCCAGAACCAGGCCCGCGGGCCGCATCAGCAGCGCGCCGGCGGCGAGCACGGCGAAAGCCTGGGGACCGGCGATGAAGGTGACGAGATAGGCGTGCGCGTTGGCCGTCATCTCGGTGAGCGCGACGCCCATCAGCGACCAGCGCGTCACATCCCGCCAGATCGCGCCGTAACGGAACACCGTGCCCGCTTTGCCGGGGGCGAACTGCCTGCGCAGATAGGCGAAGCCGAACAGCGGCACGGCGAGCGCGGCGGCGAGCGCCAGCACTTCGCCCGCACTGGCGAGCGTCAGGCGATGGGTCACGAACAGCGCCGCGAGGCCGGCGGTGAGCGCAAGGCTGTAGACCAGATCGGAGAGGATCGGCCGCGCCGGACCGTTGGTGACATAGGTCAGGCAGCGGGCGAACCAGCGCAGGGTCATCAGCGCCGCATAGAGCGCGAGCGTCGCCGCGATGGCGGGCGCCGCGTGGCTCAGTGCGACCAGCGCGAAGACGATGGCGGCGGCCAGCGCGCAGACCAGCAGGTTGGCTTTGAGGTATGTGGCGAGATCGGCCTCGCCGATCACCGTGGTCTGTTTGATCGCGGTGACGAGCGGGGCGCCGAGAAGGGCACCGGACGCGCTGAGGCAGAACGGCACCGCCACGAACAGGAAGGCGAGCAGGCCGAACTGGGCCGGCGGCAGCGCGCGCAGGAACATCAGCGAGGCGGCGAAGTGCGCGGCGGAGACGAAGACCGGGCCGGCCGCGGACAGGCCATAGCGCAAAGCGGTGCGCGCGTGCCCGGCGACACGTTCGTTTCCGAGAGAGGCGAAGGCCAGCATGGCGCCTCCGGCGTCAGTCCGCAGATGGGGCATAGGCTGCGGTGCGTGTCAAAATCGTAAACAGCGCCCGGGGATTGGTCACCGCATAGCGCCAGAACAGCCGCTTGGGTTCGCGCCACAGCCGGTAGAGCCATTCGAGGCCGGCGGCCTGCATCCAGCCGGGGGCGCGGCGGTATTCGCCGGTGACGAAGTTGAAGCAGCCCCCCGCCGTCACGATCCAGCCGGCGTTCAGGCGGTGCTTGTTGCGGATGCAGAACTCATATTCCAGAGGAACGCCGAGACCGACCCACAACACGTCCGTGCCCGAGCTGTTGATCGCGTCGCAGATCGCGGCTTCGTCCTCCGGCTTGAAATAGCCGTTGCGGCGGCCGGCGATGGTGAGGCCGTCATAGTCTTTCGCGAGGCGCTCGGCGCATTCCGCGTTCACCTGTTCGGTGGCGCCGAGCAGGAAGAAGCGCAGGCCGCTATCGCGCGCGGCGGCGGCGGCATCGTGGATGAAATCGGTGGTGGCGCTGCGCTCGGGGATCGGCGAGCGGGTCAGCGCCCTGGACGCGAACACGATCGGCTGGCCGTCGGCATGGATGAGCGTCGCCGCGTCGAACTGGCGGCGGAAGCTTGCGTCCGTCGCGGCCATCGCGATGGCGTGGCCGTTGGAGGCGAAGATCAGGCGTGGCTTGCGCGTATAGCTGCGCGCGGCGAGGCAATCGCCGACCATCAATTGGGTGAGCTGGGCGCGGGAGACGCAGGCGGTGCGGATGCCGCCGACGGTGACTTCGCGGTAATTGCGGTAGGCGGCGCGGCGGCGGCCCCAATCGGTTGCGGTGGCGGCGCGCATCAGTGGGCGTTCCTCTGGCGCAGCACCTCGAAGGGCGTGCGGATCAGGATTTCGATGTCGAGCATCAGATTGGCATTGCCCGCGTACCAGGCGTCGAACAGCACGCGGCGCTTCATGGAGTCGAGCGTGGGGGTTTCGCCGCGCAAACCGTGGACCTGCGCCCAACCGGTGATACCGGGCTTGACGCTCTGGCGCAGCGCGTAACCGTCGATCAGCTTCACATAGTGTTCGTCGTGGGCGAGCGCGTGCGGGCGCGGGCCGACGAGGGACATGGTGCCCGCGATGACATTCAGGAGTTGCGGCAACTCGTCGAGACTGGATTTGCGAAGCGTGCGGCCGGCGCGGGTGACGCGGGGGTCGTTCTCAGTCGCCTGCACCACCGTCGTGCCGTTTTCGAGCACGGTCATGGTGCGGAATTTCAGGATGTCGAATGTCGCGCCGCCCAGGCCGCGGCGCGTCTGGCGGAAGAAGACAGGACCCTGGGAGTCGAGCGCGATCCACAACGCGATGACGGCCATCAAAGGCGCGAGCAACACGAGCAGCGGGATGGCGATGACGAGATCGAGCGCGCGCTTGAGGACGCGCTCTTCTCGGACCAGCGCGGCCGGGGCTGCAGCGGCATCGCGTCTCGCGGTGTCGATCCAGACGGATTCTTCGGCGAAGTGTTCACGCAAGCTCACTGTGGTCACTCGGTGGGGCTACCGTGTGCGACAGGACTGCATCCTCCGCGCCAGAAAGATTGGCTTAACAGAGCGTTTCTTTGGAACGTCCGTGCCACGCCGG
>DATATK010000018.1:0-11421 GCA_036268825.1 Rhizomicrobium sp.
AAGGTGAAATTGATCGTCTCATGGAAGCCGCGCCCCGCCAGAGCGCGCCGGGCGATGCGCAGGCGGCGCTGCGCCGGCGACAGCGCTGTGTGCGCGACCGCGTCCGAGCGCGGCATCGGGGCGGACGGCACCTTGTCGAGACCGTGGATGCGCACGACCTCTTCGACCAGATCGGCCGAGCCCGCGACATCGCTGCGCCACGACGGCGGGGTGACCTGCATCGGCTGGCCGCTCTCAACCTTGAAACCGAGTGCTGTCAGGATACGCGCAATCTCGCTCGTCGCGACATCGACGCCGCCCAGACGCATGACATGCGCCGGATCGAACGCGATGGTCCGCCGCCAGTCCGGCGCGTGACCCGCAACCGTGATCTCGCTCGGCTCGCCGCCGCAGAAATCCAAAATCATCTTGGTGGCGAGTTCGAGGCCAGGCACGACGAATTCCGGATCGACGCCGCGCTCGAACCGGTAGCGCGCATCGGAGAGGATGCCGAGCAGCCGCCCGGTCCGCGCGATACGGATCGGATCGAACAGAGCGGACTCGACGAACACGTCCGTGGTCGCCTCGGTGCACGACGAATCCTCGCCGCCCATCACCCCGCCGATGCCGCGCGCACCTTTGTCGTCGGCGATCACGACCATCTCGGCATCGAGCGTATAGCTCTTGCCGTCGAGCGCCACGAGCGTTTCGCCCGGCGCCGCGAATCGTGCGCGCAGATTGCCGCTCAGCTTGGCGGCGTCGAACACATGCAGCGGCCGGCCCCGGTCGAGCGACAGGAAGTTGGTGACGTCCACCAGCGCGGAGATCGGCCGCAGCCCGACAGCTTTGAGCCAGTCCTGCAGCCATTTTGGGCTGGGCCCGTTCTTGACGCCGCGGATCAGGCGGCCGGCGAACATCGGTGCAGCGCTTTCGGCTCCGGGCGGGAAATCGAGCGCTGTCTGGATCGGCGAGGCGAACTTGCCCGGCACCGGCGACAGATCGCCTTCGCGCAAACGGCCGAGACCGGATGCCCCCAGATCGCGCGCGATGCCGTAGACGCTGGTCGCGTCGCCGCGATTGGGCGTGATCGAAACATCTATGACCGGATCGGTCAGGCCGAGCGCGATGGCGGCGGGTTCGCCGATTTTGGCATCGGCGGGAAGCTCGATGATGCCGTCATGATCGTCGCCGAGCAGCAGTTCGCGCACCGAGCACAGCATGCCTCGGGATTCGATGCCGCGGATCGTGCCGATCTTGAGCACGTCGCCGCTTACCGGGATGACGACGCCGGGCCTCGCGAAGACCGCCTTCATCCCCGTATGCGCATTGGGCGCCCCGCACACGACCTGCACGAGTTCGCTTGCGCCCGTGTCGACCATGCAGAGCTTCAGTTTGTCCGCATTGGGGTGTTTCTCGGCGGAGATGACATAGGCGACCGTGAAATCCTTCAGCCGCGCGCCGGCATCCTCCACCGATTCCACTTCGAGCCCGATGGAAGTGAGCTTGTCGGCGATGGTCTGCGCATCCGCATCGGTTTCGAGCCGGGCCTTGAGCCAGGAGAGGGTGAATTTCATCGGCTGAGCCCTCCATCCAAAGTTGGGATGTCGAGCGCGGCGAATCCGTAATGCCGCAGCCAGCGGATGTCGGATTCGAAGAACGGGCGGATGTCCGGAATGCCGTATTTGAGCATGGCGAGCCGGTCGAGCCCGCCGCCGAACGCGAAGCCCTGGTATTTCTCCGGATCGATGCCGCACATTTCCAGCACGCGCGGGTTCACCATGCCGGAGCCCGCGAGCTCCAGCCAGTCATTGCCGGTGCCGAAAATGATCTTGCCGGGCACCGAGCGGTCGCAGCGCAAATCCCATTCGACGCTCGGCTCAGTGAACGGAAAGAACGACGGCCGCGCGCGCAGCTCCACGCTATTCACCTCGAAGAACGCCTTGTAGAATTCCTCCAGCACCCATTTGAGATTGCCGAGGCTGACGCTCTCGTCGATCACCAGGCCTTCATATTGGTGGAACATCGGTGAATGCGTCGCGTCCGAATCCACCCGATAGGCGCGCCCCGGAGAGATGATGCGGATCGGCGGCTTCTGCTTGAGCATGGTGCGCACCTGCACCGGCGAAGTGTGTGTGCGCAGGACGTGCTGCGAACCGTCGGCCTGCTTGGCGACATAGAATGTGTCGTGCATCTGCCGCGCCGGATGATCGGGCGGGATGTTGAGCTTGGTGAAATTGTAATCGTCGAATTCGACGTCCGGCCCGTCGGCGATGGCGAAACCCAGATCGGCGAAGATCGCGGTGATCTCGTCCAGCACCTGGCTCACCGGATGGATCGTGCCCACGGGCTCGGGCCGCGCCGGCAAGGTCACGTCGATCCGCTCGGAGGAGAGTTTGGCGTTGAGCGCGGCGTCGCCCAGTTCGGACTTCTTCGCGGCGATGGCCTCGCTGACTGTGTCGCGCAGCGCATTGAACAATGGGCCGTTGGCCTTGCGCGCGTCCGGCGTCATGCCGCCGAGCGTTTTGAGCAACTCGCTGACCGAGCCTTTCTTGCCCAGCGCGGCAACGCGCACGGTTTCCAGCGCCGCCTCGTCGCGCGCGGACGCGATGGCGGCGAGGATCTCGTCTTGGAGGGAATCGGTCATGGACATTCCACCATTATTCTAGTCCGTCATCGCCCGGGAGGGCGACGACGGATTGGAAACGAAACGGTGGAAGGCGGGACGAACTTTAAGCGGATGCCTGATCCACCAGAGCCTTGAAGGCGGCGGGCTCGTGGATGGCCAGATCGGAGAGCACCTTGCGGTCGATCTCGATGCCGGCCTTCGCGAGCCCGCTGATAAATCGGCTGTAGGTGAGGCCATGCTCGCGCACGGCGGCGTTGATCCGCTGGATCCACAGAGCGCGGAAGTTCCGCTTCCTCAGCTTGCGGCCGACATAATTGTGCTGCAGCGAACGGTCGACGGCCGCGTTGGCGGTCGTGATGTTGTTCTTGCGGCGGCCGTAAAAGCCCTTGGCCTGCTTGAAGACCTTCTTGCGGCGGGCGTGGCTGGCGACGGCGCGGGGTGCACGTGACATGGTGTTTGCTCCTCAGCCGTACGGCATCCAGCGCTTCACGCGCTGGGTTTCGGAATGGGAAAGCACCGAAGTGCCCTTGAGCTCGCGCAAGGAGCGCTTGGACTTGCGGATCAGCCGGTGGCGATGGTTCGCCTGGCCCGTCTTGATCTTTCCGCTCGCGGTGAACTTGAAGCGCTTTTTGGCGCCCGATTTCGTCTTCATTTTGGGCATTTCGGTCTCCGTTGGACGTTACGCGTCCGGTAGCCTTTACGGGTCGCCACGGCATGCCCTTTCGCCGGGCGGCCCCGAAGGAGGCGGCGTCTTAGACGGAAATGCACGATTGGCGCAAGCCGGGCGGAGCTATTTCTTTGCCGTGCGCTCGGCCTCGTCGGCTTCCATCACGCCGAAATCGCCCGACTTGCCCTTGGGATTGGCCGTCTTGAAGCCTTCGGCCGCCAGGCCCCGCTTCAATAGCTCGCGGATCGCCGCGGCCCGGCTCGGCATCCGTCGGGAAAACCGCCAGGTATCCAGCGCCTCGACCTCTTCGGAGGTCAGCATGATCTGCAATCTTTCGCCGCGTGTCAGATCGGACATGGCCTTCGTGCTCCCCTTTCTTGCGACATCTGAATTTCGACCGCCCCGGTTACTTACTCATTCTTAGCAGATACCCAAGATGACTGTCTTTAACGAAAGACATGGGCCTGGGTTCCCTGCACCGGAAGCGGCGAAGGCGGCAAAAGAGCAGAATTATCATGTAACACATTGATATTATTAAATAATTCTTGTTCGTGACGGGAATGAGGGCTATTCTCTCTACAAAAGGAGCCCACCCATGGCCGCTTTGGAAGTTCTCGCCCGCACGCCGACAGGCGCGGAAATCGACCTGGTGGCGGAATCCAACCGCCGGATCGCCAACCATCTCTCATTGCTTGTCGGCATGGTCCAGCTGCAGGCCGCCCATGTGGCCAAGGGCCCGGAGATGTTTACGCGAACGGAAGTCCGCGGCCTGCTGCAGGAGACCGCGGCCAAGATCGTCAGTGTCGGCCATCTGCACCGCAAGCTCGCCCACGGTGCCGACTGGGGCGGCGTCGATCTGGGCGCCTATCTGATCGAGTATTGCCACGAACTCCTCTCTTCGCTGTCGCTGGGCGGGAAGGTCAGCGTTGTCGAGCGCGTCGAATCCGGCTGCCGCGTCACGGCCGAGCAGGCGCAGTCCGCCATGCTGATCGTCGGCGAGGCGGTGATGAACGCCATCAAGCACGCCCATCCCACCGGCATCCCTGTCGCGATCGCCCTGGGCTGCCGTCATGGAGCGGATGGCGGCGTGGTGCTCGATATCGCCGATGACGGCGTCGGCCTGCCGGAGAATTTCGATCCCCAGAAGAGCGGCGGCCTCGGCCTTCGGCTGATCCGCACCCTGGCGAACAAGATCGGCGCCGCGCTGGACATCGAATCCGACAGTCTCGGCCTCAGCTTCTGCCTGCACATCCCGCCACAATAGCGGCCGGCGCAGCGATTGGGCTATCCTGTCCGAACCGGACGGGAGCCTTTCATGTTTCAGGAATTCCGCAAATTCGCGATGCGCGGCAACGTCATCGATCTGGCGGTCGGCGTGGTCGTGGGCGCGGCGTTCACCGCCATCATCAATTCGATGGTGAAGGATGTTCTCACCCCGCCGCTCGGCTGGGTCACGGGCGGCCTCGATTTCACCAATCTGTTCTTCGTGCTCAAGGGGCCCCATCCGGCGACGCTCGCCGAGGCGCAGAAGCTGGGCGCCATCACCATCAACTATGGCGTCTTCATCAACGCCATCATCCAGTTCCTGATCGTGGCCGTCGTGCTGTTCCTGCTGCTGCACCAGTTCAACAGGTTGAAGACACCCGATCCCGCGATCCCCGCCGCAACCCCGGAAGACATCCAGCTGCTGCGCGAGATCCGCGACCTGCTCAAGGAAAGAACATGACGCGCCTGGCTCTCGCCGCCGTCTTCGCGCTGTCGGCCGCGTCCGCCGCCGCCGCCACGCCAGACGCGCAGGACATGGCGCAGGTGGTGAACGGGTTCTACACCGTGCACCAATCCTCGACCCAGGATGGCATCCCCAATGCCAAACTGCGCGCCCAATACGCGCCTTATATCTCGCCCGCGCTGGAGAAATTGCTGATCGCCGCCGGCGAAGCGGAAACCCAATACGCCAAGAACAACAGGGATGCTCCGCCGCTGGTGGAAGGCGATCTGTTCTCGCCCAATTTCGAGGGCATCTCGTCGTTCAAGCTCGGGGCTTGCGTGACAGACGCCAAGGGCGGCCATTGCGCGCTGGCGGCCCACTACGCCGCCCATCCCCGTCCGCAGGACATGCCGCTCGACTGGACAGATACGGTCTGGCTGGTGAAAACACCCGCCGGCTGGCGCGTGGACGACATCGCCTATGGCGGCAACTGGGATTTCGGCAATCACGGCAAATTGTCCGAGACGCTGGAATCCGCGGTCAACGATGCCGGGGGCGCGCCGTAACACTCGCGGCACGTCCAGCGAATAACCGGCGAACAGGAGGCAATATGTCAGACGGCAAATACAAGATCGAAAAGACCGACGCGGAATGGCAGAGCACGCTGGACCCCGACGCCTATCGCGTGCTGCGCAAGCACGGCACGGAACCGGCGGGCGCCAGTGCCCTGAACCGCGAGAAGCGCGAGGGCGAGTTCCTCTGCGCCGGTTGCGGGGCGAAGCTCTACGATTCCCGGACCAAATATGAGAGCGGCTCCGGCTGGCCGAGCTTCTACGCGCCCGAGGACGGCGCGGTGGGAACCTCGACCGATCGCGGCCACATGATGACGCGCACGGAAGTGCACTGCGCCGGCTGCGGCGGCCATCTCGGCCATGTCTTCGAGGATGGTCCCAATCCGACGGGCCTGCGCTACTGCATGAACGGCGCGGCGCTGAAATTCGAACCCAAATGACGGTTGCGGACGCCTACCGCCCCACCGGCGCCAAGCCGGTGATCTACCATGAGCTCGCGCTGCAGGCGCGTGGGCTGTTCGCGGGCGAGCGCGACGGGTTGGCCAACGCCGCCAACCTGTCGTCGCTGCTGTTCTGCGGCCTGGAAGACCTCAACTGGGCCGGGTTCTATTTCGAGAAGAAAGGTCAGCTGGTCCTGGGACCGTTCCAAGGCCGGCCGGCCTGCGTGCGCATCGAGATCGGCAAGGGCGTCTGCGGCACAGCGGCCGCGCGGCGGCAAACGCTGGTCGTGCCCGACGTGAACGAATTTCCCGGCCATATCGCCTGCGACGTGGCTTCGCGGTCCGAGATCGTGGTGCCGCTGCTGAAGGACGGCCGCGTCATCGGCGTGCTCGACATCGACAGCCCGATCGCCTCCCGTTTCGACGATGAAGACCGCAAAGGCATCGAACATCTCGCCGCCCTGTGGCTCGCGGCGAGCGATATTTGAGACATCTGTTTTCCTCCGCCGCTTTGCGGGGGAGGTGGATCATCGGCGCGCCGCGCCGATGAGACGGAGGGGGAGACGGAGGAATTGGAGGATCAGCTTTCTCGGTTCCTCACACCCCCTCCACCCGCCTGCGCTTCGCTTCGGCGTGGCAAGCGAGACTCACTCGGCGCGGCGGAGCGTCTGCGGAGACGGCCGCTACGCGGTCCCCCTCCCCCGCAACGGCGGGGGAGGAAAACGTAAAACCTACTCGCCTTGCGGCATATGCGCGTGGGCGCTGGCTTCGGCTTCCGCGGCCATCAGATCCTTGCCTTCGGGGCCTTCGAGCGCGGCTCCGGCCGCCTTGCCCATCGCGGGAATCCTGGCCTTGTTGCGCTTGACGAAGGCGGTCTCTTCCGTCCGGAAGCGGCGCGAGGCGGTATAGTTGCCCTCGCCCAGGACTTCGCGGCTCTTCTTCGCCGTCGGTGCCTTTTTGACCGGGGTCTTCTTGGCGGCGGTCTTCTTGACGGTCTTCTTCGCGATGGCTTTGCGAGCAGGCTTCCTGGTCTTTTTCGCCTTGACGATTTTCTTCGCCTTGACGGCGTTGCGCGTCTTCACCGCTTTCGCCGCCCGCTTCTTCGCGGGCTTTGCTTTCGTCTTCTTTTTCTTGGCCATGATGTCTCCTTCGATGATCGCCCCGCTGGCCTCAACGGCCCGCTGTCGCGAATGTTCCTTAGCCCGCTGGAAATGCGAACGCGTCCGGCTAAGATGCGTCGGTCAGCGGGAGGGTGCAATGCATAAATGGATCGTGGGGCTCTGTGCGATGGTTGTTGTGACGGCCGCGGCGATGCCGGTGCACGCCGCCGATGCGAGTGCGGATGCGCGCTTCAAGGCGCTATACACGCGCGAATGGAGCTGGCGCGAACACGAATTCGCCGGCGAGGACGACGAGGATAATGTAAAGCCCGCCGATCATCTGCCGGCCATCGACAAGGCCACCCAGGACAAGCGCCTCGCTTACTGGCAGAGCGTGATGAAGGAGCTGGACACGATCCCGCGTGACAAGCTCTCAGCCGTCAACCAGGTGAACTACGACGTCTACAAGCCGCAGCTTGCGGTCCTGATCGCCGACCAGCAATTCAAGGAATACGAGAAGCCGCTCAATTCCGACACGACCTTCTGGACCGATCTCGGCTACACCGCCCGCAAGGACTATCACAGCGAGGCCGATTACCGGGCCTATCTCGCCCAATTGCGCGACATCCCGCGCTATTTCCACGACGAGATCGTCAATATGCGCGCAGGCCTCGCGCGCGGCTTCACCCCGCCGCAGGTCACGCTCACCGGCCGCGACAAGTCCGTCGCCGCAGTGATCGACGCCAAGACGGAAGACAATCTGTTCTATACCCCGTTCAAGAAAATGCCGGACAGCATCCCCGCCGCGACGCAGGCCGCCTTGCGCGCCGACGCGGTCTCCGCAATCGAAGGCTCGGTCGTGCCCGCCTACAAGGACCTGCTGACCTTCCTGCAGAAGGACTACATCCCCGGCGCGCGCACCACGCTGGCCGCCGAGTCGCTGCCGGACGGCAAGGCCTATTATCGCGAGCAGATCATCGAATACACCACGCTCGACATGACGCCGGATGCGATCCACCAGCTCGGCCTCGCCGAAGTGGCCAAGATCCACGCCGAGATGGTCGCGACCATGAAGGAGACGGGATGGACGGGCGATTTCCCGTCCTTCCTGCATTACCTGCGCACCGATCCGCGCTTCTACGCCAAGACGCCGCTGGAGCTGCTCAAGGACGCGGCCTATATCGCCAAGCAGTTTGACGGCAAGGCCTCGCAATATTTCGGCTATCTGCCGCGCCAGCGCTTCGCCATCGTGCCGGTGCCGCCCGATATCGCGCCGTTCTACACGTCGGGCCGCGGTGGGCCGGGCGTCTATCTGGTCAACACCTACGACCTGCCGTCGCGCCCGCTCTACAATCTGCCCGCGCTCACCTTGCACGAATCCGCGCCGGGCCACGCCTTCCAAATGCCCATCGCCACCGAGCACAAGGAATTGCCGGACTTCCGCTCCAAGACCTATATCTCCGCCTTCGGCGAAGGCTGGGCGCTTTACGCGGAGCATCTCGGCGTCGAGATGGGGATGTATGAAGACCCCTACGACAAGTTCGGCTACCTCACCTATCAGATGTGGCGCGCCGCTCGCCTCGTCGTCGACACGGGCATCCATGCGCAGGGCTGGACGCGCGCTGAGGCGATCGCCTATCTGCACGACAACACCGCGCTCGCCGACCACGAGATCGACACCGAGGTCGACCGCTACATCGCCTGGCCTGGTCAGGCGCTATCGTATTATATCGGCATGATGGCGATCGAGAAGGCGCGCGCGAAGGCCGAAGCCGCGCTCGGCCCCAAGTTCAACATCCGCGCCTTCCACGATTCGGTGCTGGAGATGGGCTCGGTCCCGCTGCCGGTTCTAACCGCCCATATCGACGCCTTCATCGCAAAAGGTGGCGTGGGCCCGTATCCGGATATGGAGCGGTAATCAGGGTTTTCCGATCGACGCCAGCGCGATGTCGGCTTCGCGCAGCACGGCCTGCATCGCCGCGCGCGACTCCAGCACGAGGCACACCGCGCCTGTGACGAAGGCGGCGAAACCGATCGCCCCGCCGATACCGGCAGCGGCGAAGGCGACGGTCAGGATCTGACCGCTGACGAACTCCGCCGTCGCGGCTCCGCCGATAGCGATGGCGGTGCCGAGCGCGAAACAGGTGAGCGCCACATAGAGCGACGCCATGGCGCGCGCCATCAGCGCCACGCGGTCATGCGCCATGCGCAATTCGCCGGCGTGGCGGGCGCGCTCGGCGTCCGGCATGGCGGCGATGGCCCGCGCCCGGTCGATGGCGCGGGCAAAGCGGTTGCTGGTGCTGAGGATGAAGACGGAGGTCGCGTTGGTCAGCAGCGCCGGCCCGCCGACATAGGAGAGCACGACGAACGGACTATCGGACAGCGCCATGGCGGTCTCCCGTTAACGGCTGGCGCGCTCGCGCCGTGCAGAGAAATGCAGCCCCGCGATGATGGCGAGGCCCGCGAGCAGCAGACAGGCCCCCAGCAACAGAACGCCCCGCACGTCTTTTTCGCCCACCGCGAAGATGGCGCAGGCCGGACCCGCCGCGCCGGCCAGCACCTGCGCGCTGGCGCTCTGCAACGCGGCCCGGCGCGAGGGATCGGCCTCGATGGTCATCGGCACCAGGAACGGGCCCATCAGCACCGCGGCGAAACCCGACAGCGCGTTGGCGGCGATGAACAGCCAGGCCGGAATGGACAGCCCGAACAGCACCCAGGCCGCCAGGAAGCAGACCGTCGTGAACACGAACACCGTGAAATACTGCACCCGTCCCGCCAGCACCGTCGCCGCGCTGCCGCCGGCGATCTGCGCGGCGAGCGAAGCGGAGAGCGCGATGCGCGCCACGTTCGCGCTCAACCCGGCCTGGTGCGCGAGCGGCTGCAGATAGATCGCGACCGCACCGTTGGCGCAGGCGAAGACCAGCGTGGCCACTAGCGCCACCATGCCGCGCAGCGGCGGAAACCCGCTCGCGCCTTCCGGCTTGGGCAACGGCGCATAGCGGTCGGGCGCCAGGAATGCGAACACGATGCCGGGCGTGGAGGCTACCGCCAGCATCGCGAAGCCGCCGTCCGCACCCCAGCGCGACATCACGTAAGTGCCGAGCAGCGCGAGCACGAGCTGGCTTGTCACCAGCGCGGTGAAGAACACGGCCGACCAGCGCTCCGGCAATTCGGTGCGCGCGACCATGCTCACCATCAGCCAGAGCAATACGCCTTCGGGGATGCCGGCGCAGGCGCGGATCACGTAGACGCTGGTGCCGCTGGCATGCAGCGTCGCCAGGTTGGCCGCGACGAGCGCGGCGGATGCCAGCGCGCCGATCCAGTGCAGGCGCTTGGGCGGAATGAGGATGCCGGCCAGCGCCGCGGCGAACGCCACCGCGAGGGCCTCGACCATGGCGCAGGTGCCGATGCCGGATGCGCCGATCCGCCCCTCGGCGTTCAGCGCGCCCAGGATCGCGGGCAAGACGCCGGCGAGCAGCAGCGAGACGACGCCGAGGCCGATCGCGCCCGCCGCTTCACGAGGTGCGAGCGGCGGGCCGAAGGCTTCCTGTACCAGGTGATCCTGCGCCACGCGCCGCCGGATCAGTGCGCGGGCGGCGTCGCGGTGTTGCGGATGAAGGCGGCCACGTTGTCGTGCAGCAGCTTCAGCGCCTCTTCGTGCGCATAGACCATGTGGCCCGATGCGTAATAGTGATATTCGATGTTGCCCTGCAGCGTCTGCGGGATCGGCAGGTGATGCATCTCATACCAGCCTTCGTAGTAGGGCGTGGCGAGATCGAAATAGCCGCCATTGACCATCACCTTGAGCTGCGGATTGGTCTTCATCGCGGTGGCGATGTCCGGCATCACGTTGGTCGAGCCCGGAAAGCTGAAACTCTGGCCCGGCTGCTGGTGCTTGAACTCCCACCATTTGAAGACGTCGATTTCAGGATTGTAGGTTTTGCCCTGCCCGTAATTCAGCGTGCCCCGCACATAGTCGTTGAAGCCGGAGACATAGGCCGAGCTGATTGCCGCCGATTGCGGATCGTAATCGGCTTCCTTGCTGAGCGGATCGATAGTCGGACCGGAGAAGCGCGTGTCGAGACGGCCCGTCGTCATATCCGCGCTGTCCTGCAGGTTCTTTTCGAACTCGCCGCCGTCGATGCGCAGATTGGCTTTCAGGATGTACCAGACCGGCAGTCCGGTGACAGCGTGCAGCCTGTTGGCGATGGCAAGCCGTTGCTGCGGCGGCAGTCCTGCGCCTGCCGACAGCGCCAGCGCGTAATCGGTCATCGCGAAATGCTCGACTGATTGCACGAAGGTCACCAGGTCTTTCGGCTTCTGGCCCGG
>DATATK010000019.1:0-51429 GCA_036268825.1 Rhizomicrobium sp.
GACATAGCCGCGATAGTCGTACATGATCGCGTCGTCGAAGCCGGCGCGGTCGGCAGCGTGCTTGGACATGGTGCAGATCATATAGAGGCCGGCGGCCTTGGACTTGGTCGGCGCGGTGTCGGGCGCGGGGCGGCGCCAGTCGGCGAGGGTCAGGCGGATGCCTTCCATCTTCTTCGCCGGATCGAAATAGGAATCCCATTTCCACGCGGCGATGGCGACATGGATCTTCGATTTCGGCGCGGCGACGCTCATCTGCTCGCTGCCGCGGAACACGACGGGGCGGACATAGGCATCGTCCAGACCCAGCGCCTTGGCGGCGGCGGTGCTGGCTTCGCCGATCTCCTGCTCGCTGAATGGGATCGTCATGTCGAGGATGCGGGCGGAGGCGAAGAGGCGCTGGGTGTGCTCTTCCAGCTTGTAGATGCGCCCGGAATACATCCGCTCGCCCTCGAACACGCTGGAGGCGTAGTGTAGCCCGTGGGTCAGCACGTGGATGTCGGCCTCGCGCCAGGGGATGAGCTTGCCGTCGAACCAGATCTGGCCGTCGCGGTCGTCGAAGGGGGGAACAGGCACAGCCATCGGAAACCTTCCTGAGAAACCGGCTCTTGCATTAACGCGGCCGGCGGGACTAATCAGTCAGCATGGCTGACATAATGCCGAACGAGCCGCGCGCGCCCGCCTCCCCGCTATATCTGCGAGACGAGGAGTTGAAGCAAGGCGTGGACCTCTTGTTCTTCGCCTTTACCGACATGTTTGCGGCGGGCGAGGCGGCCTTGCGCGCCTCCGGCCTGGGGCGGGCCCACCGCCGCGCCATCCATTTCATTGCGCGCAACCCGGGGCTATCGGTCGCGGACCTGCTCGCCATCCTCAGGATCACGAAACAAAGCCTCAACCGGGTGCTGAACGACCTGCTCACCGGCGGCTTCGTGGAGCGCAAGGCTGGCGTGCACGACAAGCGCACCCGGCAGCTGAAACTGACACTCAAGGGCGCCGCGCTCGAAGCGGCGCTGTGGGACGCGCAGCGCCCCAAACTGGTGCGCGCCTTCCGCGACGCGGGTCCGGACGCCGTCTCCGGCTTCCGGCGCGTGCTGTCGGGCATCGCGGGCGAGCGGCGCGCACGGCGGAGCTGGCCTTGAGCGCGGCGGCCGACAACGCGCATCTCCTCGTCATCGACGATGACGAGCGGTTGCGGGCGCTGCTGCAGCGCTATCTCTCCACCAACGGCTTCCGCGTCAGCGCCGCGGCCGATGCCGCCGAGGCGCGTGCTCTGATGAAGAGTATGGCGTTCGATCTTCTGATCGTAGACGTGATGATGCCCGGCGAATCCGGTCTCGATTTCACACGTTCCACGCGGGCGCAAAGCCAGGTGCCGATCCTGATGCTCACCGCGCGGGGCGATGCGGAGCACCGCATCGAAGGCCTGGAGCACGGAGCGGACGATTACCTGCCCAAGCCGTTCGAGCCGCGCGAACTGGTGCTGCGTGTCAGCGCGCTTCTGCGCCGCGCCGCGCCACCGCCGGTTTCGCCCCATCGCGAGGTGCAGATGGGCGAGGCGGTGTTCGATCCGGAGCGCGGCGAACTGCGCCGCAAAGGCAAACCGGTGCGGCTGACCACGTCCGAAAGCGCGCTGCTCAAGCTCTTCGCGACCAATGCCGGCCGGCCGTTCTCGCGCACCGATCTGTGCGCGCGGCTGGGCGTTTCGCTGGAGCGTTCGATCGATGTCCAGGTGACGCGCCTGCGCCGCAAGATCGAGGAAGACCCCAAGCTGCCGCTTTATATCCAGACGGTGCGGGGTGTCGGCTACGTCCTCGTGCCGGACCGGGTGGCGTAGATGCAGCGCCCGCGCCCGTTCCGCGCGCTCAAACGCACCATGCCGCGCGGGCTGTTCGGCCGCTCGCTCATCATCATCGTGGCGCCGGTGGTGCTGCTGCTCGGCGTCGTCACATATGTTTTTTTCGAGCGGCATTACGCGATCATGACCGCGCGCATGGCCCGCGGCGTGGCGGCGGATGTCGCGTTCCTCATCAACATCGAGGAGACCTATCCGCAGGGCAAGACGCGCAATGTCATGCTCGACATGGCGAACAAGAACCTGGGCTACCAGGTCTCGTTCATCCCCGCCGAACGCCTCGACCGGCCTCTTCGCCATTCCGGCGTGAACCTCAAGGACGCGATGAACACGGTCTTCGCCAGCCAGTTCGGCATCACCTATCCGTTCACGACCAAGAACCTGGGCGAATTCACCGACCTCAAAGTGCAGACCAAAGACGGCGTTCTGCGCCTGCTGATCCCGAAGAAGCGGCTCACCGCGTCCAATGTCGACATCTTCATCCTCTGGATGGTGGGCTCCTCGCTTGTGCTGCTCGCCGTCGCGATCCTGTTCCTGCGCAATCAGGTGCGGCCGATCGAGCGGCTGGCCTATGCGGCCGAAGCGTTCGGCAAGGGCCGCAGCGTGCCCGATTTCAAGCCTTATGGCGCCACCGAAGTGCGCCGCGCCGCGCAGGCCTTCATCACCATGCGCGAGCGTATCGAACGTTACCTGCAGCAGCGCACCGACATGCTCGCCGGCGTCAGCCACGATCTGAAGACGCCGCTGACCCGCCTGAAACTCGAGCTCGCCATGATGGGCGACGGCGCCGAGACAGTGGCCATCAAGGGCGACATCGCGGAGATGGAGCACATGCTCGACGAATATCTCGATTTCGCCCGTGGCGAGGGCGGCGAAGCGTCCGAGAGCGTGGACCTCGCCGACATCGTGCGCGACGCCGCGGCCGCCGCGGCCCGCGCGCGCGGCGCCGGCGCCGACCGGCTGATGGTCGAGACCGAGCCCGGCATCGTGATGAGCGTGCGCCGCAACGCGCTGCGCCGCTGCGTCACCAACCTGATCGACAACGCGCTCAAGCACGGCAAGCATATCGACGTCGCGCTGCGCCGGCACGACGGCATCGTCGAGATCGTGGTCGATGACGACGGGCCCGGCATTCCGGAAGCCCGCCGCGAAGAAGCGTTTCGCCCGTTCCACCGTTTGGACGAAGGCCGCAACCTGCAAAAAGGCGGCAGCGGCCTCGGCCTCGCCATCGCCCGCGACATCGCCCGCGCCCACGGCGGCGAGCTCGCGCTGGAAACGAGCAAAAGCGGCGGGCTGAGAGCGGCGATACGCTTGCCGGTTTAGTGTTTTCCCACGCTGCGTCTTCATTTTCCTCCACTCCATCATTCGTCATTGCCCGACTTGTCCGGGCAACCCATTTTCGCTCGCCAAAAAGAGGATTCACGCAGAGCCGCAGAGGAGGAAGAAAGGGTTGCACGCGAAGCCGCGAAGGCGCGAAACAGGAGACCCGAGAGAGCCTTTGGTTTTTTGCGGTCCTTCGACCGCGTCCTTCGCGCCTTCGCGTGCCAATCGTTCCTGCCCTTCTCCTCTGCGGCTCTGCGGCTCTGCGTGAATCAACTTCTTCCTTCCGCAGAAAGGAAATTGGGTCGCCCGGACAAGCCGGGCGATGACGAGGCTTTTGAGAACTGAGAAGCGCTATTGGCCGGCGTCGTCTTTGCGCGTCCCGAAGAACGAATCCGTTCTTCGCAAATCGCCGTCGAGTTGCGCCATCGTCTTGGCCATGTCCTTGCCGTCATCGAGCCACGCCGGCATCGCGCGGCCGATCGCGGCGGCGAGGGCGAGGGCGCGCAACGCGATGGCCGGACCGGTGTCGGCTTCGGCGAGGGTGAGCAGCCAGCTTGCGGCCGAAACAATCTCGCTCCGCGCGGCCAGCAAAGAGAGCGGATCGCGTTTCAGGCCGTCGTACAGATTGCGCATCGCCGGCTTGCGGATGTTCGAGGTTTCGAACCAGGTCATCGCAACGTCGAAGACGCGGTCGCGGGCAGAGGATTCCGCGTCGGCACGATAGCGCGCCGCCGTCTCGTCGCCGAGTTTGGTCAGGATCAGGCCGATCAGCGCGGGCTTGCCGTTGGCGAGCGGGCGCAGCGCTGTCATCGGCACTTTCGCGGCTTTTGCCACTTGCACCAGCGTCAGATCGCGCCACGGCGTCTTGGCCAGCAGCTTCAGCGCAGCATTGGCGAGGCTCAAAGACGGGTCGGTCTTCACCATGGCCCGAGCATCGCAAGCCAGCGGCGTCCGCTCAAGCGATTCAGAAGCTGGCGTCTCAGAAGCCGGATGCCGGCTGCCACAGGCTGAACACGGTTCCCTGATCGTCCTTGCAGACCGCGTTCAGGCCCGAGGGGAATTCGCGGATATCCCCCGGCGCCCCGCCCAGCGCCGTCACCTGCGCGGCCATGGCTGCCATGTCGTCCACGCGGAAATAAAAGCTGGTGAGATCGGCGGGCGAACCCTTGCTGAGGCCGAACGGCAGTTTGGTGTTGGAGACATGGGCATAGGCGTCGTTCACGCCTTCGGCGAATTCCCAGCCGAACAGCGCGCCATAGAATTTCGCGGCGCGCGGCACGTCCGTCACGCCGATGGTGAAATAGCCAAGTTCCACAACCATGACGGCCTCATTCGACTTCGTCGCCGATGACCGGGTGGTCCGGCTCGAAGGGCTGCTCGGCGCCCGGCGCCATGCCCGCCGTGGTCTCCGCGATGGGGCGCAGGGTTTCGCCGCGCTTGGTGGCGCGCATCTCGGCGCGCTCGCGCTTGGTGGCGGCGCGCTGCACGGCCAGGTCCAATTCCAGCTGCGAGCACAGGCCCAGCGTCACTGGATCGACGGCCTTGATGTTGGTCGCGTTCCAATGGGTGCGCTCGCGGATCTTCGCGATGGTCGCCTTGGTCGTGCCGACGAGGCGCACGATGTCCGCGTCCGTGAATTCGGGATGGTTGCGGATGATCCAGTAGACCGCGTCCGGCTTGTCCTGGCGCTTGGAGACGGGCGTGTAGCGCGGCGCCTTCTTCTGCTTGACGGCCGGCATCTTGTGCTTGGGCGGCGCCATCTTGAGGCGGATCTTGGGGTTCTTCTCCGCTTCCTCGATCTGCTCGCGGGTGAGCTGGCCGGTGGACACCGGATCCTGGCCCTTGATGCCCTTGGCGACGTCTTCGTCGGCGATGCCCTTTACTTCGAGCGGATGCAGGCCGCAGAAATCGGCGATCTGCTCGAAGGTGAGCGAGGTGTTGTCCACCAGCCAGACGGCGGTGGCCTTGGGCATCAGCGGCTTGGCGGCTTCGGCCATGACAATCGTCTTTCTCTATAAGGCAAAGGGCTTCCGGTCCCGGGCGAGGCTGTCCGCCCCGTCCCTTCGCTCGATCATCCAGATTTCGAGGAAGGCGCGTCTTTTAGCGGGTTACGCCCGCCTTGGCTAGGGGTTTTTGACCGCCCAGAATCCCCGAATTCAGCCCGTTCTCAGCAGGATTTTTCCGATATGCGCGCTGCCCTTCATGCGCGCGTGCGCATCCTGCGCATTCGCGAGCGGGAAGGTGCGGTCAACGATGGGCTTGATCTTGCCGGCATCGATCAGGGGCCAGACTTCGCGGGCCAGCGCGTCGCGGATTTCGCCTTTCTCGTCCGGCGTGCGGGCGCGCAAGGTTGTGGCGAGCAGCGACAGGCGCTTCATCAGCATCGGCGCGAAATTCACATTGGCCTGCATGCCGCTCATATAGGCGATGTTGACGATGCGGCCCCAGATCGCCGCGGCGCTCATGTTGCGCTGGATGTAGTCGCCGCCGACCATGTCGAGGATCACGTCGACGCCCTTGTTGTTTGTCGCCTTGCGGACGACATCGACGAAATCGTGCTCCTTGTAGTTGATCGCCTGCGCGCCAAGCTCTGTGATGGCGGCGCATTTCTCCGCGTTGGCCGCGGTCGAGTACACGACGTGTCCCAGCGCGGTGCAAAGCTGGATCGCGGCGGTGCCGATGCCGCTGGAGCCGCCGTGGATCAGCACGCTTTCACCGGGCGCCAGCCGCGCGGCATCCATCAAATTGGTCCAGACGGTGAAGTGCACTTCGGGCAGCGCGGCGGCGTCCACCAGCGAGACGCCGTCGGGCACCGGCAGCAGGCATTTGTCCGATGCGACAGCGTATTCCGCGTAACCGCCGCCGGGCAGCAGCGCGCAGACCGCGTCGCCCGGCTTCCAGCCGATGACTCCTGTGCCAAGTTCCGCGATCGTGCCCGATACTTCCATGCCCAGCGTGTCCGATGCGCCGGGCGGCGGCGGATACATCCCTTTCGCTTGTGCGAGATCGGCGTGGTTGAGACCGGCAGCCGCCACCTTGATCAGCAACTCGCCGGCGGCCGGCCTGGGCGCGGGGATTTCGTGCAGGGACAGTCTGTACTCCGGCCCGGGATTTTCGACGCGAATGGCTTTCATGTGCTCACCGGTGGTTGTTCATCTTGAAACATAACCTAGATTGTTGCGCTGTAGCGAAACGGGAACCCGCCATGCCCATCGATCCCGACGAAGTGTTGCCCCGCAAGAAGCCCGGCGCGGAGATCGTGCTGGGGCAGGATCTGTCCGCTTTGTCCGCCCATGAACTGGAGGCGCGCATAGCCTCCATGCAAGAAGAGATCGCCCGCTGCCATGCGGCGATCGCGGCGCGGGCGGCGACGAAAGATTCGGCCGACGCATTCTTTCGCAAATCCTGAATGGTTCCCTTTATGTTATGCGCCGAAATGGCGCCGTAAATCCTTAACGCCATCGCCGGTGCATTAAGCGTTGCCTGACTGCAACCACGCGATTTCGTTTGCGGCGCTTGTTCACTTGCGCGCTTGCGTGCACGGTGGGGATCGCTAGCTTTCGATCCGTGCCTTGGGGGACTTGCGCGACATGCCGCTTCCGGAATCCGACGACGAGTTGCGCGACCTCACGCTCCAATCTTTCACCGGCTCCGCTCTGTTCGAGCGCACCTTCGACGAAGGCATGTCGCTGGTCGAGGAGACCGCGCGCTATCTGGACGGCAAGGGGCGCCTCGAATCCCGCGACCTGCCGCGCAAGGCGGCGCTGCTCTATGCCGGCGAAAGCATGCGCGTCACCACGCGGCTGATGCAGGCGGCAAGCTGGCTCCTGATCCAGCGCGCCGTGCACGAAGGCGAGATGGACAGCGACATGGCCGCGTCCGACCGCTACCGCCTCGGCTCCAAGGAGATTTGCTTCGGCGGGCGCGGCGAGAGTGTCGAATTGCTGCCGGGCACGTTGCAGGATTTGCTGTCGCGCAGCGACGCGCTCTACCGCCGCATCGCGCGGCTCGACGACGTGTTGTTCGGCGGCAAGGCGCACCAGCCGGTGATGCAAGGCCATTTCGACCGCCTGAACCAGGCCTTCGGCGAAAAGGTGAACTGAGGGCGCATTGGTTGCTCCTGTGGTGCTGAAGAAAAGTGGTTTCACGCGGAGCCGCGGAGGACGCGGGGGAGATAGCGCGGGTGAACGACACCTTCGCTCTCTCAGTTTTCCTCCACTCCCTCCACCGTCATCCCCGGGCAGGTCCCGGGGACCCATAACCGCGGTCCGCGATAGCGCGTTGACATCGCGGGTATGGATGGCCGGCACTTGGCCGGCCATGACGATGTTGAGGTCAGGCGATTGGGAACAAGCGCAATCGCTGCACACCGCAATCTCCTCCGCGGCTCCGCGTGAATCATCTTTCTTGCACAAACGAAAACCGGCCCAGGCTTTGGGGCCGGGCCGGTGGCGTCCAGACGTGATTCGGGAGATGCAGAGAATCTGCCTGACCAGCGTGGCGCTGGCAAGCCAAGGTAGGAAAAATTCTTCCGCCGGAAGGACGATTTGTGCAGGCGCCCGAATCAGGGCTTCTGCGGCTTGAGGCTCTCGCGGACGGACTGGGCCGAGGGCAGGGCGACGGACGGGCCGCCGAAGCCGGGCAGGTCGCGGCAGCCCATCGGGTTGCAGACGCGGACCTCGCCGGTGAAACGGTCCACGACGAAGACGCTGTGCGCCGGCTGGTCGAGCTGGACAGTCACGCGGCCGGTGACGATGAACGCCGCGCCCAGGAGGAACACGCCGGCCAGCAAGGTCACCCAGATTTCGGTGGTGATGGATTCCAAGACCGCCGCGGCGCCCAGAAGGATCGCGCCCGCCACCAGCCAGGGCAGCGCCGTCGCCAGGCCGCCGCCGAACCTGTCCTGCATCTGCCAGGCCAAAAGAGCGCCTCCAAGCAGGAGCAGCCCGCCGACGCCGAGCCCGATGCGGACCATCCAGTTGGGTTCGCGGCTGTCGTGCTCGACCACCGTGTCGTGCACGGTGTCGTGGATGACGTGATCGGTGTGCTGGTCTGTCATGGCGGCCCCCAGAATCCTGTTACGCCCGACAATAACGCGCCGGCGCGACAATTGGATGGCGGGAGACCGCTGCGAAGCGGGTTGTCCCCTACTTCACCATGCCGGCGAAGCGCTTGTTGAAGCGGGTCAAGCGGCCGCCGCGATCCATCAGCTGCTGCTGGCCGCCGGTCCAGGCCGGGTGGGTGGAGGGATCGATGTCGAGCGTCAGCTTCTGGCCTTCTTCGCCCCAGGTCGTGCGGGTCTTGTACGTCGTGCCGTCGTTCAGCTGGACGGTGACGAAGTGGTAGTTGGGGTGAGTGCCTTTTTTCATGGCTCTGGCCTTCTGGACGCGAGGAAGGCGCGGCTTATAGGGGAAATGACGCCCCACTGGCAAGGCTGGGCGCAGAATCAGAGTATGCTAGGCCGGGGCCAGCGCCAAGGTGGCTTTTAGCCCAGTTCCCGCCGGCGCCGGATCGTCCCTATATAGAGGCAAACCAGTCGAAAGGGCGCGCCTTGTCGCAATCAAGTGAGGGAAGTGGGGCCGGCCAGGAATACGGGGACCAGATCCAATATCTCGCGCGGGGGCGGCCCAAGGCCCGCTCGCTCAGGCCGCTGCGCACGCTCTGGCCGTTCATCCGGCCCTTCCGGTTCCGCATCCTCGGCGCGACCGTCGCGCTGCTGATCTCCTCCAGCGCGACGCTGACCTTGCCCGCCGCGTTGCGCTCGCTGATCGACCGCGGCTTTAGCGCCGGGCAGATCCAGGCGATCTCGCACTACTTCCTGCTCTTCCTGCTCGCCGCCGCGGTGCTCGGCGTTTCCACCGCCGTGCGCTTTTATTTCGTCACCTGGCTGGGCGAGCGGGTGATCGCCGATGTGCGCAAGGCGGTGTTCGACAACGTGATCGGCATGTCGCCCAGCTTCTTCGAGGTGACGCGCACCGGCGAGGTGCTCTCGCGCCTCACCGCGGACACGACCTTGATCCAGACGGTGGTGGGCTCGTCCGCTTCCGTCGCGGCGCGCAACCTGGTGGTCTTCGCCGGCGGCCTCACGCTGATGTTCGTGACCAGCGTCAAGCTCGCCGGCTTCGTCATCGGCGCGGTGGTGCTGGTGATGATCCCCCTGATGCTGTTCGGCCGCTGGGTGCGCACGCTGTCGCGCAAGAGCCAGGACCGCATCGCCGACACCAGCGCCCATGCCAGCGAAACCATCAACGCGGTGCAGACGGTGCAGGCCTTCACCCATGAGCGCATCGAGCGCGGGCGCTATGGCGACGCGGTGGAAGCCTCGTTCGACACCGCGATCCTGCGCACCCGCGCGCGCGCGGTGATGACTGCGGTGGTGATCTTCGGCGCGTTCGGCGCCATCGCCGGCGTCGGCTGGGTCGGCGCGCAGGACGTCGTCTCCCATGTGATCACGGCCGGGCAGTTGGTGCAGTTCATCTTCTACGCCGTGCTCGTCGCCGGCGCCGTCGGCGCGATCAGCGAGACCTATGGCGATCTGCAGCGCGCGGCCGGCGCATCGGAACGCCTGAGCGAATTGTTGACGGTCGAGCCGGAGATCATGGCGCCGGAACATCCCGTCCAACTGCCGGAAAAAGCGCGCGGTGCGGTGTCGTTCCGCGATGTCGCGTTCCACTATCCCTCGCGCCCGGATGCCGCCGCGCTCAACGGCTTCTCGCTCGACATCGCGCCCGGCGACGCGGTGGCCCTGGTCGGCCCGTCGGGCGCGGGCAAATCCACCGTGTTCCAATTGCTGCTGCGCTTCTTCGCACCGCAAGCCGGCAGCATCACCTTCGATGGCATCGATGTCGCCGATCTTGATCCCACGGATTTGCGCCGCCACATCGCCATCGTGGCGCAGGACACGGTGATCTTCTCCGGCACCATCGCCGACAACATCCGCTACGGCCGCCCCGGCGCGAGCGATGAAGACGTCCGCCGCGCAGCCGAGGCCGCAGCCGCCGCCGAATTCATCGAGCCTTTGCCGCTCGGCTATCGAACGCTCGTCGGCGAACGCGGCGCGACATTGTCCGGCGGCCAGCGCCAGCGCGTCGCCATCGCCCGCGCCATCCTGCGCGACGCGCCCTTGCTGCTGCTGGACGAAGCGACCAGCGCGCTCGACGCCGAGAACGAGCGCCTGGTGCAGCAGGGCCTCGCCAATTTGATGGCCGGGCGCACCACCATCGTCATCGCCCACCGCCTCGCCACCATCCAGCGCCTCCAGCGCATCGTCGTCATGGAAGACGGCCGCATCGTCGGCGAAGGCAGCCACGCGGAACTGGTCTCGCGGGGAGGGTTGTACAAGCGGCTTGCGGACCTGCAGTTCAGCCAGGGGGTGGCGCTGGCGGGGTGATAGTTTCGGGTTGACAGTACTACGGGTATCCAGTAGTTATGACAGACTTCGATTGGGACAACGCGAAGGCAGCCGCCAATCTAAGAAAGCATGGCGTGTCTTTCGATACGGCGTCGAAGGTATTCGACGATCCATTTGCGATCGAACGCGTTGATCCACGAAGCGAGGAATACGGTGAAGAGCGCAGTATGATTATCGGGTATGCGGGCGGCAATCTGCTCTCGGTGATTTATACGGACCGCAACGAAAAAGTACGGCTGATTTCTGCACGCCGGTCGGCGAGAGACGAATATGACGATTATTACCGCGAGAACGCGCAAGAGTGACGGCAAGCTCGTCCGGATCCACGACGACGGCCGTGAGGAAGTGCTCGAAGCACCACCCATCCGGCCAATGTCTGAAGAAGAGATCGAGGCCGCCGCGCTGAGCGATCCCGATAATCCGCCTCGCGCGGCTGCCGAGCTTGCGAAGATGAAACGCGTACCGCGCGCGAAGACTTTGCGGCGCGCGCTGAGGCTGACGCAGGAAGAATTCGCGCTGCGCTATCACATTCCGCTCGGCACGCTCCGCGATTGGGAGCAGGGCCGCAGCGAACCGGACCAGCCGGCACGCGCCTATCTCGCCGTCATCGCGCGCGACCCCGAAGGGATCGCAAAAGCGTTCGAGAAGAAGCCGTTCGCGGCGGAGTGAACCGCTGCTCTCACCACACACAAAAAGGGCGCCCCGTGGGAGCGCCCTTTTCGGACTGCGAATTGTGATCGCGGTTACGCCGCGGTGGGCGCGGCCACGATGATGCTGCCGTCCATCGGGTCGCGCAGGACGTAGCCGCGGCCCCAGACGGTTTCGATGTAGTTGTCGCCGTCGGTCGCCGCCGCGAGTTTCTTGCGCAGCTTGCAGATGAACACGTCGATGATCTTGAGCTCGGGCTCGTCCATGCCGCCGTAGAGATGGTTGAGGAACATCTCCTTGGTCAGCGTCGTGCCCTTGCGGAGCGAGAGCAGCTCCAGCATCTGATATTCCTTGCCGGTCAGATGCACGCGGCTGCCATCGACTTCGACGGTCTTGGCGTCGAGATTGACCGTGAGCTTGCCGGTGGTGATGACCGACTGGCTGTGTCCCTTGGATCGGCGGACAACCGCCTGGATTCGGGCGACCAGCTCGTCCTTGTGGAACGGCTTGGTCATGTAATCGTCGGCGCCGAAGCCCAAAGCCTTGACCTTGGCCTCGACGATGGCGTTGCCGGAGAGGATGAGGACGGGGGTCTGCACCTTGGCGAGGCGCAGGCTCTTCAAAACCTCGAAGCCGCTCATGTCGGGCAGCTGCAAATCGAGCACGATGATGTCGTAATCATAGAGCTTGCCGAGGTCGATACCTTCCTCGCCCAGATCCGTGGTGTAGACGTTGAACCCTTCCGAGCGGAGCATCAGTTCGATGCTGCGCGCCATGGCGCTGTCGTCTTCGATCAGGAGCACGCGCATTGTCTTCAAACCCCTTGCGGCCGGACGGGCCATTGCGATGACCGGACGCTATCCTTAACTGGTTAACATCCTGTTGCGCCCCTCCGCCCATTGGGAGGACTCACGAACCCGGGCTTAACAGAACGAAACGAATTGGGTGCCATCCCCTTGATTCGCTTTGTTAAGTTTACCGCGACTTAAATCCTTTGGGGCAAGGTGGCGGCTGGACATTCTTCAGGCCAGGCCCCGGATGCACGCTCTTCTCAAAGATATCGAAGCCGTTCCGCAGCTCACGCGCTTCGGCCGCGTCGCCCGGATCGAGGGGCTTTCGGTCGAGGTGACGGGCGCCGCGGGCGCCATCAGCCTTGGCGGACAATTAAGGCTAACCGCCTCAAATGGCAAGACAATTCCCTGTGAGGTCGTGGGCTTCCGGGACGGGCGGGCCTTGGCCCTGCCGCTGGGCACGCTGGACGGGATCAGCCTGGGCGCCCGGGCCGATTTCGACGACCAGCCCGCCATGCTGCGGCCGTCTCTGGCCTGGCTCGGCCGGGTGATCGACGGCTTCGGCCAGCCGGCCGACGGCAAGGGCCCGCTGGTCCAGGGCCTCAAATCCTATCCGCTCAAGACCGCCGCCCCCTCCGCCCACACCCGCGCGCGGGTCGGCGGCAAGCTGGATCTGGGCGTGCGCGCGCTCAATGCCTTCGCCACCTGCTGCAAGGGCCAGCGCATGGGCATCTTCTCAGGCTCCGGCGTCGGCAAGTCGACCTTGCTCGCCATGCTGGCGCGCAACACTGACGCGGACGCGATCGTGATCGGCCTGGTCGGCGAACGTGGCCGCGAGCTCAAGGAATTCATCGAGGACGATCTGGGCGAAGCGGGCCTGGCCCGCAGCGTCGTCGTCGCCGCCACGTCGGACGAACCGGCCTTGGTGCGGCGGCAGGCGGCTTACGTGGCGATGACAGTGGCGGAACAGCTTCGGGACCAGGGCTTGCATGTGCTGCTGCTGATGGACTCGGTGACCCGTTTCGCTATGGCACAACGTGAAGTCGGCCTCTCCGCCGGAGAGCCGCCCGCCAGCAAGGGCTACACGCCCACGGTCTTCGCGGAATTGCCGCGATTGCTGGAGCGCGCCGGTCCCGGTGCGGCCGGAACGAAGGGCTCGATCACCGGCCTGTTCACGGTTCTGGTCGAAGGCGACGACCACAACGAGCCGATCGCCGACGCGGTGCGCGGCATCCTGGACGGCCACATTGTCCTGGAACGGCACATCGCCGAGCGCGGGCGTTTCCCCGCGATCAACATCCTGAAATCCGTTTCGCGCGCGATGCCGGCGTGCAACGCGGAAAACGAACGTTCCATCGTGGCGGCGGCGCGTGCACCGCTTTCCGTTTACGAAGATATGGCAGAGTTGATCCGTCTGGGCGCCTACAAGACGGGAACGAACCCGGAGGTGGACGCCGCGATACGGCTTTATCCGCGTCTCGAAGCCTTTCTCGCGCAGAAGAAGGACGAGTGCGTGTCGCTGGGCGATGGGTACGCTGAACTCGAAAAGATCATGAGTCCGGGGAAGGATAGATGATGAAACGCCGCGATACGCTGATGCGCCTCAAGCGCTTCCGGGTGGACGAGCTCAAGCGCCGCATGGCCACGCTCGACGCGATGAAGGCCGACGCCGAGAAAAAGCTCGCCGACCTCGAAGACAGCGTCGCCCGCGAACGCCAGCGCGCCAACGACACCGATATCGGCCGCCTTGCATTCCCCAGCTTCCTGCGCTCCATCGAAGCGCGCCGCGAAAACCTGCGCGCCACGGTGCGCGACGTCGAACGCGAACGCGCCATGGTGCAGACCGACCTTACCGCCGCGTTCCAGGACCTCAAGGCGCTGGAGCTTGCCACCGAACAGCAAGCCAAGCGCGTCGCCGAAATCGAAACCCGCCGCGCGCAGTCGCGCCTCGACGAAATGTCCATCGTGCGGCACCTGCGGAAACACGCGCTGCGGCAGGCTTAAGAGGTTATACGCTAACTCATAGGTAGCGTATAACTCGCTTGCATCTGGTAGAAGTTCGGTGCTGATGGACCGGGCGCGGAAGCCTATATTTCGGCGTTTCTGAAAAATCGGAATACGATTGAAAAGCTGGCTCGCGAAAAATTCCTGCGCGCGCCGATCACAGATTTGGATTTGACGCTCGTCAAAACCGACGACGTGGAGCGGTTACGCGCGCGCGGCTGACGCTGCCACCGAACAGCGTTTCCTCGCGTCCATCGGGCCGCAAGGCCGGCAGGGCTGCGATGGCTGCAGCCTGGGCTGTTTTGCACCCCCGCGCCGCCTCGGCTACCATCGGGCGCGTGCTTCGCGTTGGGGGAGGCGATGTCGTTTTCGGAACTGATCTCGCCGTTTGTCGGGCGGCTGCTGCTGGCGTGGTTCTTCCTGAACGCCGCCTATCAACGCGCGCATGACTGGGACGCCACGCTCACCCTGATGAGCATGAGCCATATCGCCTACGCCCCGCCGCTGCTCGCCGTCGCGCTGCTCGTGATGGTGATGGGCGGATTGTCGATCCTCACCGGCTTCCAGACGCGCCAGGGCGCGATGCTGCTCTTCGCCTTCACGGCGGTCACCACCGTGCTGATGAACGCCTATTGGACGTTCACCGACGTGGTCGAGCGGGCGGCGCAGTATGAGATCTTCACGCGCAACGTCGCCATCGCCGGCGGCCTCTTGCTGCTGGTCGGGATGGGCCCCGGCAAGTTCGCCCTCGACAATCGCGGGCAGCAAAAGCGGCGGTAGCGGTCATGCGTCCGCACCGGCGCCTTTCAGCGCCGGTGCGCGCAAGCGTGAAACCGGAACCTTAGCGCCCGATGACGCCGCGGATGGCGCCGACGATGGCGATGACCACGGCGAAGATGATCGCGTAGGCCAGAAGCGTTTGCGTCGGCATGATCATCAGATTGTGCCAGTCGGCCTGGGCGACACCGCCCACGTCCTTGCTGTTCTGGATCGCGCCGCGCACGAACACAGCCAGCCCCAGCACCACCAGCGAACCCAGCGTCGCCGTGACGAGCGAGCCGAGGCCTTCGGAGAACCACGCCACGCCGATGGCGATCACCGCCATGATGACGAGCATGATCCAGTCCGGCGTTGTGATGATCCCGTGAATCGTATTCCAGATATCGGTAACCGCAGACATGACACCCCCTAGAAAAACCCCAACGAACGCCACTCCGCGCATCGCGGGCAGGCGTTTCGTGCCGGAATGATACACCAAATGTTGAACGAGTGGGAGACCGGAGCGCGGACCGTGCGGTCGCGGGGGTGATGGCGGAAATCCGAGAAAGGCGTGGTTAACGAAGGCCCGACGCGTGTGCGACGAGCCCTTGTTGTGTGATTTTATTGTGAAGGCGGCGGGCGACCGTGCAGATGGCGAGGCTCGCCGGACCCTGCGGATGCAGCGTCAGAACATGGCTCTGCCGGCGCACGGCCTCGGAGACATGCGCGTCGCGCGGAATGCCGCCGAGATATTCCGGCACCGCGCCGAGGAAGGCCTGGCAGGTCGTGCCCAGCGCGCCGGACGTGCGCCGCGCCTCCGCATCGTTCGCCGCCATGTTGACGACGACGAAGGGCAGTTTCGCGCCGCGCCGCTTGAGCAGCTTGGCGAAGGCATAGGCGTCGGCGAGCGAGGCGGGATCGGGCGTCAGCACGAGCAGCGCGTTGTCGGCGGAGGCGGCGAAATGCATCGTGGTGGCATCGACGCCGGCGCCGAGATCGAGGATGACCCGGTCGTAGATCCTCGCGGTGCGCAAGGTTTCGATCAGGCGGTGGCCTTGCTCTTCATCGATATCGGCGAGCGCGCCGGAACCTGCGGGCGCCGCGAGGACATCGAAGCCACCGCGCGCCTTGATGCCGCCGAACGCGGGGACCACAGCGTCCGCCACCGTGCGGCGCCCGGCGAGAACGCCGGCGAGATCGCCGCCGCTGTCGAGGCCCAGATGCACCGTGGTGTTGGAAAGGCCGAGATCGGCGTCGCAGAGCAGCACCTTCTCGCCCTCATGGGCGAGCGCGTGCGCCAGGCTCACGGCGATCATCGTCTTGCCGGTGCCGCCTTTGCCCGAACCGATGGCGAGGACTGAGGTCATTGCGCGCTCCCGCGATCGGCATGTCCGCTGGTGTCCACGATCAGCCGCGCCAGCGACAGCGGCGTCAACGTCTCAAGCCCGCCGGCCACGAAGGGCGAGCGGGTGACATAAGCAAGGTTCAGATCCTGGCTCGCGGCGGCGAGCAGCGCGCCCGCGCGGCGCGCAATGTCGAGGCCGGTGACGATGAGGCGGCGCGCGCCGAGCAGCGACAGCGCCTGCACGATCTCGGCGGTCTCTTCGGAATCGCCGGTGGCGGAGACGACGCCGAGGGCTTCGAGATCGCCGATCTGGGCCAGCGCGGCGAAGGCGCTGCGCGCCTTGCCGTTGCGCGGATCGAAACCGGCGGTGTCGACGATGGCGAAGGATTTTTCGAGGCCGCATTCCACGATGGCGTTGGCCGTGGCTTCCGCGGTCTCGGTGACGAGGAAGCGCGCGCCCAGATGGTTGGCGAAAGCTTCGAGCCGTGCCACGGCGCCGGCGCCCGCTGCGTCGGTCGCGATCAGTTTCACGGTTCGGCCCGCGAGCGACGCGTGCGCAGCGAGCTTGGCGGCCGTCGCCGTCTTGCCCGCGCCGTGCGGGCCGACGAGCATGACGGATGAGGTGCTGGTGAAATCGACCGGCTCGGTGCGCATTTTCCTGTCGAGTGCGGAGGCGAGCGCGAGCGTCATGTCGGTAAGATTGGTCTTCTCGGCGGCCTCGGCCAAGACGTGAGCAAGGCTGTCCGGCGCGCGGTGTTCGCGCAGGATGGCGATCAACTCGGCGCGGCCGAAACTGCGATGCGCCTGCGCCGCGCCGCCCGTTCCGCGCAGACGGCGGATCAGGTTCTCGCGATAGCCGGTCTCGAAATCAGAAACGGTGGCCGGTTCGGCAGCAACGGCAGTCTCCAGGTCGGCGTCGGCGACATCCAGCGCCGCGCGCACCAGCACGCCGCCTTCCTTGGCGCGCTGGGTCGACACGATGATCGCATCCGGCCCCATCTCCGCCCGCATCCGCGACAGCGCGGCCGGCATGTCGTCGGCGATGAAGGTTTTCAGCTGCATTTCGCACCTCCCCCTTGTGGGGAGGTCGAAAAATGCGAAGCATTTTTCGGGTGGGGGGCGGAGCATCCGTTTGGCACGGCTCCCCACCCGAAAAATCGGCCCGCTTCGCGCGACGATTTTGTCGACCTCCCCACAAGGGGGAGGTGCGAAACAGAGATGCGCGCAAAGCGTTCCATCAAACTTGTCCCAACGTTCTCAAACGAACCGATGCGTGGATTTCGTTCTGGCTCATCACCACAGTCTGGGGCCGGAAGCGTTCGACGATGGAGCGGACGAAGGGGCGCACTTGCGGGCTGGTCAGCAGCACCGGCACGTCGCCTTTCTGGCCCGCTTCGTCGAAGCGTTCGCGCACGGTGGTGATGAATTGCTGCAGCTGGCTCGGCGCCATCGCGAGCTGCTTGTCCTCGCCCTGGCCGACGATGGATTCGGCAAAGGCCTGTTCCCACACCGGCGACAGCGCGATGAGCGGCAGATAGCCGGCGGGAGACAAATGCTGGTTGCAAAGCTGGCGCGCGAGGCGGGCGCGGACGTGCTCGGTGATGTAGAGCGCGTTCTTGGTGTGGCCGACGGCTTCGGCGATGCCTTCGAGGATCGCGGGCAGATCGCGGATCGAGACCCGCTCGGCGAGCAGGGTCTGCAGCACGCGCTGCACGCCGTTGACGGAGATCTGCGAGGGAATGATCTCCTCCACCAGCTTCTTGTGCTCGGGCGGCAGATCGTCCAGCAGCTTGCGCGTCTCGGCGAAAGACAGGAGCTCCGCCATGTGTGTCTTGAGCACTTCGGTCAGGTGCGTCGTCAGCACCGTGCCGGGATCGACCACGGTGAGGCCGCGGAAACTCGCCTCCTCGCGCATCGAGCCGGCGATCCAGGTGGCGGGCAGGCCGAAGGCGGGCTCGGTCGTGCGCGTGCCTGGCAGATCGATCGGCGCGCCGCGCGGATCCATAACCAGCAGCGAGCCGGGGAAGAGTTCGCCGCTGCCGGAATTCACTTCCTTGACCGCGATGCGATATTCGTTGGCGCCCAATTGCATATTGTCGAGGATGCGCACGGATGGCATCACGAAGCCCATCTCCTGCGCCAGCTGGCGGCGCAGCGCCTTGATCTGGTCGGTGATGCGGTGGCCCTTCACGTCGTTGATCAGCGGCAGCAATCCGTAGCCCAGTTCCACGCGCAGCAAATCGAGCGCGAGCGCGGTGGCGATGGGCTCTTCCTTGGGCGCGGCGTCGACGCGTTCCTTCTCGATCTTCTGCGCGGCTTCGGCGGCGACGGCGTCCTTGCGCTGATGCGCGACCCAGGCAGCGCCGCCGATGAGGGCGGCGAGGCCGAAGAACACGAAGGTCGGCATGCCGGGCAAGAGGCCGATGATCCCCATCACGGCGGCAGCCATGCCGAGCGCCTGCGGGTAGAACGAGAACTGTCCGATCAGCGCCTTGTCCGTCGCGCCTTCGACGCCGGCCTTGGAGACCATCAGGCCCGCGGCGGTGGAGACGATGAGCGCCGGCATCTGCGAGACGAGGCCGTCGCCGACCGTCAGCAATGTGAAGGTCTGGGTGGCATCGCTGAAGCTCATGCCCTTTTGCGCAACCGCGATGATGATGCCGCCGACGACGTTGATGCCGACGATCATCAGGCCCGCGATGGCGTCGCCGCGGACGAATTTGCTGGCGCCGTCCATGGCGCCGAAGAAATTGCTTTCGGCTTCGAGGGTCTTGCGGCGCTCGCGCGCCGTCGCCTCGTCGATCAGGCCGGAGGACAGATCCGCGTCGATCGCCATCTGCTTGCCGGGCATGGCGTCCAAAGTGAAGCGCGCCGCGACCTCTGCGATGCGGCCCGAACCCTTGGTGATGACGACGAAGTTCACGATGACCAGGATCGCGAACACGATCAGGCCGATGACGAAATTGCCCTGCATGATCAGCTTGCCGAACGCCTGGATCACATAGCCGGACGCGGCGGTGCCCTCGCTGCCATGGCCCAGGATGAGGCGCGTGGAGGCGAGGTTGAAGGCAAGCCGCATCATGGTGGTGATGAGCAGCACGGCGGGGAACGACGAGAATTCGAGCGGTTTGCGGATGAACACCGCCGTCATCAGGATCAGGATCGACAGCGACAATGAGAAGGCAAGACAGATGTCCAGCAGCCAGCGCGGCAAGGGCAGGATCAGGACGATCAGGATCGCCATGATGCCGATCGCAAGCGCGAGGTCGGAGCGCTTGAGATAATCGGTCAGCGTGCTGAGCTGAAAGCCCTGCGCGCGAGGGGCCGCAATGGTGGTGTCGGACATGGAGGGTTACCCAGCCATCCTGACATCGCCGTGCATGGGAATGGCGAGGCCCGACTGGCTGTATTCGCGCAGCTTGTTCCGCAAGGTGCGGATCGAGATGCCGAGGATGTTCGCGGCATGGGTGCGGTTGCCGAGGCAATGGTCCAGCGTGTCGAGGATCAGGTCGCGTTCGACTTCGGCGACGGTCTTGCCGACGAGGCCGCGGGTGACGACCGCAGCGTTCTCGACGGCGACCTTCACCGCGCCCGGAACATCCGTGCGGATGGTGTTGACCTGTGTGCCGTCCGGCAAACGGATGGCTTCGGGGCCGATCTCGGCGCCTTGCGCGAGCAGGACGGAGCGGTGGATCGTGTTCTCCAGCTCACGCACATTGCCGCGCCAGGGATGGCCGAGCAGCAGGCGCTCGGTCGGGCTCGCGATGACGCGGAACGGCACGCCGTTCACCTGCGCATATTTGTGCGCGAAGTGGCGGGCGAGCGCGAGGATGTCTTTCGGGCGTTCGCGCAAAGCGGGGATGCGCAGGTTCACGACGTTGAGGCGATAGAGCAAATCCTCGCGGAACGTGCCGTGCTTCACGGCTTCGGCGAGGTCACGGTTGGAGGTGGCGACGATGCGGATGTCGACCTTGACCGGCTTGGTGCCACCGACGCGGTCGATCTCGCGCTCCTGCACGGCGCGCAGCAATTTGGCCTGCAGGCGCGCATCCATCTCGCTGATTTCGTCCAAGAGCAGCGTGCCGCCATTGGCCTCCTCGAACTTACCGACGCGGCGCGCGATGGCGCCGGTGAAGGCGCCTTTCTCGTGGCCGAACAATTCGCTTTCGAGCAGGTTTTCCGGGATCGCGGCGCAGTTGACCGAGATGAACGGCTTGTCGGCGCGCGAGGATTTGCGGTGGACGTAGCGGGCGAGCACTTCCTTACCCGTGCCGCTCTCGCCGGTGATCAGGATCGACGCGTCGCTCTGCGAGTCCTGGTCGGCCAGCGCCAGCACCGCGCCCATCGCTTCGTCTTCGTAGACGAGCTGGTGGGATTCGTCGGCGACGGCGGCGAGCACGGCCGCGATCAATTCGGGATCGGGCGGCAAGGGCAGGTATTCCTTGGCGCCGGCGCGGATCGCATCGACGGCTCTGCGCGCATCGGTGCCGACGCCGCAGGCGACGACCGGGGTGCAGATGCGCTCGGCAGCGAGGCCGCGGACCAGCTGGCCGATGTCGAAGCTCACGTCGCAGAACACGAGGTCCGCGCCGCGGCCGCTGCGCAATTCGGCGAGGCCCTGTTCGATGGTGCTGGCGTGCGTGACTTTCGCGCCGCGGTCCATCGCGATCTTGGTGGCGGCGCCGATCTGTCCCTGCAGCGATCCGACGATGAGAAGACGCATGGTATGTTCCTTTTCGGACTTGGCTTACGCCAAGAACTACGACTGTCCGGTCTTGATGATTTCCGTCATGGTCACGCCCAGGCGCTCTTCGACCAGCACCACTTCGCCGCGCGCGACGAGGCGGTTATTGACGTAGATGTCGATCGCCTCGCCGACCTTGCGGTCCAGCTCCACGATGGTGCCCTTGCCGAGCTTCAGGAGCTGGCTGACTTCCATCGAGGATTTGCCGAGCACGGCGGAGACGGTGACCGGCACGTCGAACACCGCTTCGAGATCGGTGGCGCTGCGCTTGGCCTCGACTTCTTCCTGCGTCTCGCCCTGCAACAGAGCGGGGCTGTTGCCGCCGCCGTCGCCGCGGGCCAAATCGGGAAGTTCGACTTCATCGCTGGAAGTCATGGTCTAAGCCTCCAAATCCGGCTGCGCCGGGAAACGTCTGGTGATGAGAGCGGAAATCGCGTTGCCGATGGCAGCCTCGCTGCGCTCGACGCCGCCGCCGCGCCATTCGATGCGGCAGTCCGTGGCCTTGAGCGACGGCTCGCCCGCGATCTGCACGCGGCCGTCGAAGCCTTCTTCGTGCGCGATCTCGGCGATGCGCGCCTGGAGCGCCTCGGCGACGCCGGCTGCCGCGCGCAATACGATGCGCGGCTCGCCGATGGCCTGATGCATCGCGTCGCGCAGCGCGGCCTCGACTTCGCCGAGGGGGAATTCCTGCAAGGCCGCATGCGCCAGCTTGCGCGCGGCGGCGATGGCGACGGTGGTCGCCTGTTCGCGCACGGTCTCGATCTCATTCACGAGCTTGCCGAGCGCGGTCTCGATCGCATGGACCGCGTCGCGCGAGGCATTGGCGAGGGCTTCGGCTGCGCGGACCTGGCTGGCGGCCATGCCTTCGTTGCGGGCGAGCGACAGCATGCCGTCGAGTTCGCCCTGGGAAATGGTGAGGCGTTTGCGCGAACGGGCGGCGTCGGAGACGACGTCGTCGTTCGCCTCGAAGACCGTATCGAAGGTGAATTTGGTCGCGCCCATGTCAGTAGACCAGCTCATCTTCGCCCTGCTTGTTGGCGATCATGATCTCGCCCTTGTTGGCGAGGTCTTTCGCAACGTTGACCATGCGCATCTGCGCCTCATCGACGTCCTTGAGGCGCACCGGGCCCATTGCTTCCATGTCCTCGCGCAGGATCTTGCCGGCGCGCTCGGACATGTTGGAGAAGAACACGTCGCGCAGCGTATCGGTCGAGCCTTTGAGGGCGAGGGCGAGCTTGTCTTTCTCGATATGCCGCAGCAGCGTCTGGATCGAGCCGGGGTCGAGCTTGCCAAGGTCCTCGAAGGTGAACATCAGCGCCTTGATGCGCTCGGCCGAGTCCCGGCTGCGCTCTTCGAGAGCGGTGATGAAACGGCCTTCGGTCTGGCGGTCGAAATTGTTGAAGATCTCGGCCATGTGCTCATGGCTGTCGCGCTTGGCGGTGCGGGCGAGGTTGGACATGAACTCGACGCGCAAGGTCTTCTCGACCTTGTCCAGGATATCCTTCTGCACGCTCTCCATCCGCAGCATGCGCTGCACGACTTCGAGGGCGAATTCCTCCGGCAGCGCGCCCAGCACGCGGGCGGCATGTTCCGGCTTGATCTTGGAGAGCACGACGGCGACGGTCTGCGGATATTCGTTCTTGAGATAATTCGCCAGCACCGTCTCGTTCACGTTGCCCAGCTTGTCCCACATGGTGCGGCCGGCGGGGCCGCGGATCTCTTCCATGATCTGGGAGACGCGGTCGACCGGCATGAAGCGGCCGATCAGCCGCTCGGTGGATTCGTAGGAGCCCATCAGCGAGCCGGTGGCCGACATCTGCGAGACGAACTCGACCAGCAGCTTCTCCACCAGGGCGGCGTTGACCGTGCCCAGGGTGGACATGACCTGGGAGATTTCCTTGATCTCTTCGTCGTCCAGCATCTTCCAGACCTGCGCGCCGTGCTCCTCGCCGAGCGAGAGCATCAGGATCGCCGAGCGTTCGGGGCCCGTGAGCTGGCGGACGTCGTCTTTGGTGAGGGTCTTTGCGCGCGACATGGATCAGGCCGGTTGGTGTAGCCAGGTGCGGACGATGGCGAGCGCTTCTTCGGGATGCGCCTGCACGACTTCGCCGACCTTGCGGATGGAGGATTCGCGCACCTGCCCGTCGATGCGCGTGATGTCGATCATGCTTTCCTTGGGCGCGGGAAGGGCTGCCTGCGCGTCGCCAACGTGGTGCGCGGCCTGCGGCGCGGGCAATTGCCCGGCGACGGCTTGGGGCGCCGCGAGCAGCGGGCCGTGCGCGTTGGGCGCGAACATGCGGCCGATCAGGGGACGCGCGACGAAGAAGCCGATCAGCAGCGCGGTCAGCGACAGGATCGCGACCTCGATGATCTTGAACCACTGGCCGGAGTCCATGCCGAGCAGCGGGGCGGCCACCGGCGTGATCGGGCCGGTGTCGATGCGGGCGAATTCCATGTTGGAGACCTGGACCACGTCGCCGCGCGACTTGTCGTAGCCGATGGCGGATTTCACCAGGCTTTCGATCTGCGCCATCTCGTCCCGGGTGCGGGGCTTGTAACTTTCGTGACCGGCAGAGTCCGTGGCGGAGACGCCATCGACCACGACCGCGACGGAGAGGCGCTTGAGGTCGCCGCCGTCCACCGTGCTGGTCGTGGTGGTCTTGGAGATTTCGTAGTTGGTGGTCTCTTCGGTGCGGGTGGAGTCCGATTTGCTGGCGTCGCCGCCGCTCGCGCCCTTGGAGGCATCTGGCAGGGCGCTGGCGACGGAGACGCCGCCCGCGCCGCCGGCGCCCTGGTCGGTGGCGTTCTGCTCGGTGGTCTGGGTCGAGCGCACGACCTTGGAATCCGGATCGAAAGTCTCGGAGGTCTCCTGGGTGTGATTGTATTTCATGTCGGCGGCGACCTGGACACGCACGTTCCCCGCGCCGACGACGCTGGAGACGATGTTCTCGATGCGCTGGCGCAGCCGGTCTTCATAGGCGTTGGTCTGGTCTTCCTCGTCCGACGCGGTGGCGCTCGCGCCCGTTTTCTCTTCGCCGCCCGCCAGGAGCGTGCCCTTGTCGTCGACGATGGCGACGCGCGCCGGCTGCAGGCTCGCGACCGCGGCGGCCACGAGATGCTGGATCGCGGCGACCTGGCCCTTGTCGAGCTGGCTACGGGTGCGCAGGACGACCGAGGCGCTGGGGGATTGCTCCTCGCGGCTGAACACCTGGCGCTCGGGGATGACGAGGTGCACGCGGGCGCTGTCGATGCCGTCGATGGTCTGGATCGAGCGGGCGAGTTCGCCTTCCAGCGCCCGCAGCGAATTGATGTTCTGAACGAAGGCGGTGGTGCCGAACGCGTCGGACTTGTCGAAGATCTCGTAGCCGACGCCGGCCTGCGGCAGGTTCTCGGATGCGAGCTCCATGCGCAGCTTGGTCACTTGATCCGCGGGGACGAGGATGGTGCCGCCATCGCCCTTGGCGTCGTAGGGCACGTTCATCGCGTCGAGCTTGGCAGTGACGGCGGCGGCGTCGCGCGGCTCCAGCCCCGCATAGAGGATTGTCTTGGCCGGCTCGCTGATCACGCCGGCGACGTAAAGGAAGAACGCGGTCAGCACGGCGGCAACGCCCGCCATCACGCCGAAACGCGCCGCACCGACATTCCTGATGAACTCCGACAAGCAAGCCTCCGCTGTGGGTAGGCAAACATTGCCGGGGTCAGGTAAAGTTGTGCTTAACGCGGGAAGGAAATTTTCACCTTAACGCGGCGATGAAAAAGGTTACCGAAAGGTTAGCGGCGAAGGCGCTATGTTTTTCATCACAGTTGTGTTTGTTTGAAGGGACCGCGCTCTAATGCCTGTACTGCTGCACCCGCGTCGCGCGCAGGCCGGGCAGGCCGAAGCGGTCGATGGCGCGTTGCCAGGCGAGGAATTCCTCGACGGTCAGCGTGTAGCGCTTGCAGGCTTCGTCCAGGCTCAAGAGCCCGCCGCGCACCGCGGCGACGACTTCGGCCTTGCGGCGGATCACCCAGCGCTTGGTGTTCGGCGGCGGCAAGTCGGCAAGCGTGAGCGGGCTCCCGTCGGGACCGATCACGTAGCTGACGCGTCCTCTGCGATCTTCGCCCATCATTGGACCTCAAACTCCATCACATCATCACCCGCGCACACGATAACCTTGCGCGTATTTCGGAAACGAAAACGAGGATGGTAAAAAACACGCCAATCATCGCGTTTATCTGTCCGATATTGGGAATGCCGGCGCCTTCGTTAAAGAAAGCGCCGGGTTCCTTCGTTAATGATCCATCTGCAGCAACTGATCGAGCATGTCGGACGCGGTGGTGATGATGCGTGTCGATGCCTCGTAGGCGCGCTGCGTGGTGATGAGGTTGGTGAACTCCGTCGCCAGATCCACGGTCGAACCTTCGAGCGCGCTCGACTGGATCGTGCCGGCGCCGCCGGTGTCGGCTTCGCCCACCGTCGGCGTGCCGGACTGGTTGGACACCTGATAGGCGTTGCCGGAGACGGCCGAGAGCCCGTCCGGATTGGCGAAAGTCGCGATCGGCAGCTTGTAGATCTTCTGCGACAGGCCGTTCGAGAAATTCGCCGAGACATAGCCGTTGGAATCGATCGACACGCCGGTGACCGAGCCCAAGAGCGCGCCGTCGACGGACGACGACACCAAAGTCGACGCGCTGTCGAACTGCGTGACGCCGTCGGAAGAGCCGACCGTGCCCATGTTGAGCGAGATCGTCTGCGCGCTGAGGCCGGACGAAGCGGACCACGGAATGCTGATCGATGTCGTGCCCGTCGGCGTGGCGGGCGCGCCCGAAGTGGGCACGACGCTGGCGAGCGAACCGTCGGTGTTGAAGTTGATCGTGCCGGACGCGATCATGTTGGCAGGCGTCGCCGTGTTCGTGAGGTTCGACGCATCACCCTGGTAGCTGACTTCATAGCTCCACTGGTTGGCGCCGGTCTTCAGGTAGGAAACCTGCAGCGGCTGCGTGCCGCCCTGGCTGTCATAGACGTTGACGGTGCGCTGAAAGTCCGGCGTCGTCGTGCCGCTCGTCATGTCGCCGGCAGAGTAGCCGGTGGTCGTCGCGGTCGTGCTGGACTGCAGGTTGGCCTGCAGCGACATGGTGGTCGTCGCCTCGGCCTTGCCCGACAGGTCGTTGACGTTGACGGCGGTCATATCCGTGCGGTTGGTCGGCACGTTGCCGCTGGCGTCGAGCGGCCAGCCCATCAGATAAAGACCGGCGGAGTTCTGCAGATCGCCATTCGCATCCGGCGTGAAATCGCCGGCGCGGGTGTAGAGCTGCGAAGTGCTGGAGCCCGCAGCGGCCGGCGTGTTACTGACCACGAAGAAGCCGTTGCCGGAGATCGCCAGATCGGTGGCGACGCCGGTGGTGGAGAGCAGGCCCTGCTGAGTGACGTTCTGGCTGGTGGTCGCCGTCACGGCGGCGGACGAGATGTCGCCCGAGCCCATCGCGGAGGCGAGGAGCGTGGAGAAATCGGCCTGGCCGGTCTTGTAACCGACGGTATTCACGTTCGCGATATTGGACGAGGTCACACTCAAGGCCTGGCTGTTCGCGTCAAGGCCGGCGACACCCGTCATCAAGGCGCCAAAGAGACTCATTGTCATTTCCCTTTTCGGGCTCGCGAGACTTCGCTCGCTTGACCGATTTGGTTTGGTGTCGCCGTTTCTCGGCAACCGGTTTTTCACTTCCCTTTTCGGTCGCACGCCCTACACAAAACCGCTTCGCACTTTTGCTGGTCGCTGCTTCCTTTAGTCGTCGATCGCAGCGGCCTGCGAAATCGGGATCGCCATCGGGCCGATCATCAGCATCGGGGTCGAGCCGCTGAGGTTCACTTCGTCGACGACGCCCTTGCTCGCCACCGCACTCTGGACCGCCGAGCCGTCGCTCGCGAGCGCGGTCACGGTGAGTTGATAGACGCCGTCCGGTTCCTGGTTGCCGTTGTTGTCGGTGCCGTCCCAGGAGAAATCGTGCTGGCCGGACGCGGTGTTGCCGGTGGTGGAGTAGACGACCTGTCCGCTCGAATTGGTCACGGAAAGCGCCGTGCTGGCGGACGACGCGCCCAGCGCGTAGCTCCAATCCGCCGCGCCGTCCTGAAGCGCCCCGTCGCCATTGGTCACCGTCACGGTCTTGCCAAGATAGCTCACCGCCGCGCCGCCCGCATTGCTTTGGGTTAAGGAGATCAGCGATTGCAGGTTGGTGTTGGTGTTGATCTGCTGTTCGACGCCGGAGAACTCCACCAATTCCTGTGTGAACTGGTTCGAATCCATCGGGTTCATCGGATCCTGGTTCTGCAGCTGCGTGGTCAGCAGCGTCAGGAAGGTGTCGAAATTTCCCGAGAGTTCGTTGAGGCCGGTATCGGCGGTGCCGGTCGTGCTGGTCGTCGCGGCCGTGCTGGTCGGGACTGTCGTCGTCGTGGTGGGTGCTACGGTTGTCATGGTGTCCTCAAACGCGGATGTCGAGCCGCGCGCTGTCTGTCGCGAGGCTTTGGGATGAAACGGGTGCGGTGTCGGCGACGGCGCTCACGGCAAGCGCGCGGCCGCGCTGGGCCTGGCGGGACGCGGCATTGCCGCCGCCCTGGTCCTGGCCGCGCAGCGAGAATTGCAGGCCGTTGCTGCCGAGATCGACGCCGGAATCTTTGAGCTGCTTGGTCAGCGTGCCGGAGTCGCGCTGGAGCAGTTCGAGCGTCTGCGGCTTCTCGGCCGACAGATGCGCCTGCGCCTTGCCGGTGTCGTCGACGGAGAGATGGACGTCGATATGTCCGAGCTCGGGTGGATCGAGGCGGATGTCGAAATGCTTGGCGCCGCCGGCGGACTTCGCGGCGATGCTGACGGCCAGCGCTGCGATGTCGGGCTGCGGACTGGCCGTTGCCGCCGAAGAGGCTTGCGCAACATGCAGCGTCGCTTGCGTCGCCTGCACGGGCTGCGCGGTCTGAATCGGTGTGACGCCGTTCGAAGAGGGCGCGGCGGTGGTCTCCGCCACTTTCACTTCGGCGGGCGCGGGTTGTGCGGCGGCGGTTACGGCGTGCGCAACGGGCTGCGCAGGCGGCGTGGTTTGCGCCGGTGTCTGCGCGTCGGTTGTGTGCTGATGGTCTGGCTGGCCGTTCTGCGAACCGTTGCTGTCCGTGTTCGCATTGTTGTTCTGCGCGTCCGGCTTGGCATCGAACTTCACCGGCGCCACCTGGGCTTGCGTGGTCTGCGCCGGGGTGACGGGCTTCAAGAGATGCTGCGCCGCGTTCGCTGCGGTCTGCGCCACGTCGGACGGTGCGAGCTTGGCCGCGATGTCTTTGGCGGATGCCGCCGGGATGTCTTCGCCTTCTTCCGTGTCGCCCTGCCCGGCCGTCACCGGCAAAGTGGGCGTGCCAGGTTTGGCCGGTTGCGCCGGTGCGGTGAGCGCGGCGCGAAGCTGGGCGGGATCGACGGCCTTCAAACCGGCGACAGGCTTGCCGCCTTGCGCCGTCGCGTCCGTAATAGAGGTGTTGTCGTTGGTCGGGGCGAGCGCTGTTTGCGTCTGCACCGGCAGCGGCGCGCCGTTGTGCATCGCGGCGAGCGCGGCCGCGAGATTGGTGTTCGGATCGTCGGACGGTTTGGCCTCCGCCGGCGTTTGTGTTTGTCCGGGCGCCGCCGCGGTGGTCGCCTTCAGAGACTTGGCGTTCGCCGCCGGATTGAGCGCGGCGAGCAGATCCGCGAACATCGCGCTGGCCGCCGGCAGATTGCTGCCCGGCTGCGCGAGCACTTGCGCAGTCTTGGAGGCGGCGAGCGATGCAGCTTGAACGGCCACGTGTTGCGTATCCGAATTTTCCCGACGCACCCGTAGCAAGCGCCGGACCACTCGTTCGCGGGCGCAATTCCGCGATTTTCGCGTTCGCGGCGCCGCCGACGAAACCGCATTCGACAAGGCATCGCTTGCCGCTCCGGCAAACATTGCCGCGTTGCGCGCACCAAACGCTCGCGGTTTTCCGCGGAATTGCGCGCTTTGCGCTGGCATGGCGCTTGCGACCGCTGGTCCGGCACCAAAGGGAGAGGACTGCCTTGGCTTTGAACGGCATTCTGTCGAGCGCGCTGTCCGCGCTGCAGACGAATACGGCGGCCTTGCGCGTCGTCTCCAACAACGTCGCCAATATCAATACGGTGGGTTACGATCGCCGCGTCGTCAACGAGCAGGCCTCCGTTGTCGGCGGCCAGCTCTCCGGCGTCAGCGTCGGCGACGTCCAGCGCGTCTCCGACCAGTTCCTGAACCAGGAAGCGCTCTCGGCCAATTCGGCATCGTCTCAATATGCCGCGCAGTCCGATATTTTCGACCAGCTGAACGGCATGCTCGGCCAGCCGGGCGATGGCTCCGCGCTCACCTCGCAATTGAGCGACGTGTTCTCCGCGCTCGCCTCCGCGTCGCTCTCGCCGACGGCGAGCGCGAGCCAGCAGGGCGCGATGACGGCGTTCCAGAATCTCGCCTCGTCGATCTCCACGCTCTCGTCCTCCATCAGCGGGCTGCAAACGCAGACCGACCAGCAGGTCTCTTCGTCCATCGGCACCGTCAACAGCCTGATCCAGCAGATCTACACGCTGAACCAGCAGGCGACGACGGCGCAGGGCGCGGGCGACGATGCCTCCGGCGTGCTCGACCAGCGCGACCAGGCGGTACAGAGCCTGTCGCAATATATGGACGTGAAGACGAGCACCGACTCCACCGGCAACATGACGGTGATGACGGGCGACGGCGTCAGCCTCGTCAGCGGCACGTCCTACGGACAGCTCTCCTATGCGGGCGGCAATGCCAGCGGGTCCTACGGCACCATCCAGCTTTCCAATGTCGATCCGCAGACGGGACAGACGATCGGCACCGCGACCGCCCTCGATCCGCATCTCAACGGCGGCTCACTGCTGGGCCTGATCCAGATGCGCGACGGCACGCTGGGCGGCTTGCAGCAGGAGCTCGGCAGTTTCGCCCAGCAGACCGCGCTGGCGTTCAACGCGCAGCACAACGCCAATTCCGCCGTGCCGCCGCCCACCACCATGGCGGGGCGCGACACGGGCCTCACCTCCACCGACGCGCTGAACTTCACCGGCAAGACGACGGTGGCGATTTCGGATTCCAGCGGCAATCTCGTTTCCCGCGTCGATGTCGATTTCGGCGCCGGCACGTTGTCCGTCGATGGCGGCGCGTCCGTCAGCATCGGCAGCACGGTCGGCAGCTTCGCCTCGGCGCTCAACTCCGCGCTCGGCTCCAACGGCACCGCAAGTTTCACCAACGGTGCGCTCACCGTCTCCGCCAACGGCACGAACGGCGTGGTGGTGCAGGACGACGCGACGACGCCCTCGTCGCGCGGCGGCGCGGGCTTCTCGCAATTCTTCGGGCTCAACGACCTGTTCACCTCGGCCGCGCCGTCGGTTCTGGCGACCGGCCTGTCCGCAAGCGACGCGGGCAATTTCGCGGCCGGCGGGCAGATGAGCTTCGCACTCAAGGGCACGGACGGCTCGGTCCTCAAACAGGCCACCGTCACGGTCGCCGCCACCGACACGATCGGCGCCATCGTCGGCAAGCTCAACACCGCCTTCTCCGGCTCGGCGACCTTCGCGCTGGGCAGCAACGGCGCGATCGCGATGACGCCGGTGAAAAGTGGCGCGCAACTCAACGTCACGAACGATACGACCTCCCGCGGCAACACGGGGATGAGCTTCACCTCGCTGTTCGGCATCGGCGTGCAGCAGGCCGGCGCGCAGGCGGCGGGCTTCTCGGTCAATGCGGCGCTCACCCCGTCCACGCTCGCCTTCGCCCAATCCGACATCGATTCCACCACCGTGGCGGGCGACAGCATCCTGGGCAGCGGCGACTCGCGCGGGCTGCTCGCGTTGCAGGATATCGGCACCACGCAGCAAAGCTTCGCGGCGGCCGGCGGGATCGCCGCGCAGACTTCCTCGCTCAGCGACTATGCAGGCTCGCTCTACCAGGACGTCGCCACGCGCAGCGATGCGGCCACCACGGCGGCGACGACGCAAAGCGACCGGCTCACCGAGGCGCAGGCGCGCCAGGCCAGCACCTCCGGCGTCAATCTCGACGAAGAACTTTCCAACATGATGATCTACCAGCAGGCCTATAGCGCGGGCGCGCGCATGCTCACCGTGGCCCAGCAGCTTTACGACACGCTGCTGCAAACCGTCTGACGGAGATAGAGATGTCGATCGATCGCGTCGCCACCAGCACCCAGTCCGCTTATCTCGCCTCGCAGGTGATGCAGGCCTCCAGCAATCTGGACAACACGCAGGCGCAGGTCGCCAGCGGCCTCACCTCCACCACCTATGCCGGCATCGGCGACAAGACCGCTGCGCTGGAAGCGGCGCGCTCCGCCGGCGCGCGCACCGACGCCTACCAGGCCGCGACCACGCTGGCGAGCAACCAGGCCAATCTGCAGGACACGCAGCTCACTTCGCTGTCCGACCTCGCCAACCAGTGGCGGCAGGATGTCACCACCGCGCTCGGCAATGGCGACGGCTCGACCTTGACGACGGATGCGCAAAGCATCCTCGACCAGGCCAACACGATCCTCAATTCGAAGGACGCCAACGGCAATTATCTCTATGGCGGCGACAAGAACACCACCCCGCCGGTGACGGCGACGACGCTTGCGGATCTGCAAGCGCTGCCGTCGGCTTCGGCCGCCTTCGCCAACGGCACCGTGGCGTCGAGCGTGCGCATCAGCGACGGGCAGACGGTGCAGGTCGGCGTGCTCGCTTCCGATGCCGGCACGCAACTGCTCCAGAGCCTGAAGGACGTCGCGGATTTCAACGCAGGCCCGGACGGCAATTTCGGCACCTCGCTCACCACCGCGCAATCGACGTTCCTGTCCGGCGCGATCTCCAGCGCGACCGACGCGGCCACCGCCGTCAACAGCGTCGCCGCGTCCAATGGCGCCGTCTATCAGCAGCTCCAGGACGCGAGCAGCACGCAGACCTCGATGTCCACGCTCTATCAGGGCTTCGTCTCGGACATCCAGAACGTCGACATGTCCACCGCGATCACCAACCTGAACCAGAACCAGGTTGCGCTGCAGGCCGCGCTCCAGGTGACCTCGCAGCTCAACCAGATCTCCCTGCTCAACTATCTGAGCCCGGCGACCAGCTCTGGTTAACCTCCCCCTTGCGGGGAGGTCGAAAAAGCGAAGCTTTTTCGGGTGGGGGTAGCGCCGACGCGGATAGACTGTCCCCCACCCGAAAAATCCATCGCTGCGCCTGGATTTTTCGACCTCCTCGCAAGGGGGAGGTTGAGAAAAGGGCGTCCTCCTTCTATATCGCCACCCATGACCGCCGTCCTCAACAGCCTTGGTATCGCCAAACCGCCGCGCGAAACGCGCGTGGTGGCGGCGATGTCGGGTGGGGTGGATTCGTCGGTGGTCGCGGCGCTGCTCAAGCGCGAGGGCTACGACGTCGTCGGCGTGACGCTCCAGCTTTACGATGCGGGCGTCGCAGCGAAGAAGACAGGCGCGTGTTGCGCGGGCGCCGATATCTACGACGCCAAGCGCGTCGCCGAGCGGCTCGCCATTGCGCATTACGTGCTGGACTATGAGGCCCGTTTCAAGCGCGCGGTGATGGATACATTCGCGGGCGCCTACGCGCAGGGCGAGACGCCGATCCCGTGCGTCGCGTGCAACGACAAGATCAAGTTCGCCGACCTGCTCGACACCGCGAAGGAACTGGGCGCGGACGCGCTCGCCACCGGACACTATGTGCGGCGTGCAGATGGCGCGAATGGCGCGGAGCTGCATCGCGCGGCGGATGCCGCACGCGACCAGAGCTATTTCCTGTTCCGCACCACCCAGGCGCAGCTCGACTATGTGCGCTTCCCGCTCGGCGCGATGGAGAAACGCGATGTCCGCGCCATCGCTGCCGAACTCGAACTCGCGGTGGCGGACAAGCCGGACAGCCAGGACATCTGCTTCGTGCCCGACGGCGATTACGCGCGCACGGTGGCGAAGCTCAGGCCCGATGCGGCGCGGCCGGGCGAGATCGTCGATCAGGACGGCCGGGTGCTCGGCAGCCATGAGGGCGTGATCCATTTCACCGTCGGCCAGCGCAAGGGGCTCGGGCTTTCGGGCAATGCCGATCCGCTCTTCGTGCTCAAGCTCGATGCGGCGCGAGCGCGCGTGGTCGTCGGCCCGCGCGAGGCGCTCCGGGCCAAGCGCATCGGCTTGCGCGACGTGAACTGGCTGGTGCCGCCGGCGGGGCCGTTCGAATGCGCGGTGAAGGTGCGCTCGACGCGGCCGCCCGTGGCCGCAGTGGTCACGCCCCTGGAAGGCGGCGCGTCGGTGGAACTGCTCGGCTTCGAGGAAGCGGTCGCGCCGGGCCAGGCCTGCGTGTTCTACGAGAAGGACGGCACGCGGGTTCTCGGTGGCGGGTCCATCGCGCGGAATGAAGCGGCCCGCGCGGCGGCTTGAGCCTTGCTTGACAGGTCCAACCCCCGCCCCTTACATCCCCCGCCTCGGCCGGCAGCGTAGCTCAGTGGTAGAGCAGGGGAATCATAATCCCTTGGTCGGGGGTTCAAATCCCTCCGCTGCTACCAGCCCGTCCACGAAGAGGTTGCGGCTTTGGCGGACATCACCCTCGACGACGTGCGCGCGGCGGCCCGAGTGATCGGCGACGCGGTTTCGCGCACGCCGACCTTGCATTCCCGCACGCTGTCCAAGATCGCGGGCTGCGAGATCTATCTCAAATTCGAGAACCTGCAATTCACCGCCTCGTTCAAGGAGCGCGGCGCGCTCAACAAGCTCACTTCATTGACGCCCGAAGAGCGCAAGCGCGGTGTGGCGGCGATGAGCGCGGGCAATCACGCGCAGGGCGTGGCGTATCACGCCGGGCGCCTAGGTATTCCCGCCACCATCGTGATGCCGGAAGGCACGCCCTTCGTGAAGGTGAAGCACACCAAGGCGTTCGGGGCGCGCGTTGTGCTGGAAGGCGCGACGCTCGCCGAATCCTTCGCGCGCGCCAAGGAGATCGCCGCGGCGGAGAATCTGGTCTTCGTGCATCCCTATGACGACGCCAGGATCATCGCAGGCCAGGGCACCGTCGCGCTCGAATTGCTCGAAGACGTACCGCAGGTCGACACGCTGGTCGTGCCCATCGGCGGCGGCGGATTGATCTCGGGCATGGCCGTCGCGGCGAAGGGGCTGAAGCCCGGCATCGAGATCTACGGCGTACAGGCCCACATGTATCCCTCGATGTACGACGCGGTGAAGCAGGCAGGCCTGCCTTGCGCCGGGCAGACCATCGCCGAAGGCATCGCGGTCAAGGAGCCGGGTGGGATCACGCGACAGATCGTGAGCGAGCTTGTGAAGGACGTGCTGCTGGTCCGCGAGGATGAGATCGAGCGCGCCATCGCGACGCTTCTGGAGATCGAGAAGACGGTGGTCGAAGGCGCGGGCGCCGCCGCCTATGCCGCCGTCGCCGCGAACCCGGAAATCTTCCGCGGCAAGACGGTCGGCATCGTGCTGTCCGGCGGGAATATCGACATGCGCATCCTCTCCAACGTGATCCTGCGCGAATTGATGCGCGAGGGCCGCATCCTGTCGCTGGTGGTGGAGATCGAGGACCGCCCCGGCTGGCTGGCGCGTATCACCACGCTGGTCGGCGAGGCGGGCGGCAACATCCTGGACGTCTCGCACAACCGTATGTCGCCCGACATGCCGGTCAAATCCGCCGATCTCGGGATGACGATAGAAGCCCGCGACGCCGCGCACGGCGTCGAAATCAAAGAGGCGCTGAAAGCGGGAGGGTTCGTGCTCAGAAGCCCCTATACGAAGAACTAATTCTTGTTACCCTCCCCTTGAGGGTCGAGGCCGCAACGGCGGCCGAACTCGAAAACGCCGAGGCGTTTTCGGGGAGGGGCTCACTCAGGGGCCGTTGAATGAGCCCCTCCCCGAAATTTGCTCCGCAAATTGTCGGCCCTCCCTCAAGGGGAGGGCAACAAGAAGAACTATCCCCCCGCCGCCTTTTTGCATTCGTCGGTCAACTCGTCGATGCCGACGTTCTTGCATTCGGGGATCAGGGCCTGGGCGTCGGACTGCCTTCCTTCCGTGCGGAAGAGTGCGATGCGTTTGGGGAGCAGCACGGGCGAGTCCTCGAAGCGTGTCACGGCTTGCGCCATCAGCGCGTCGGCCTTGGGGTACTGGGCTTTCTGCATGTAGATGTCGATCAGGCGGGAATAGACTTCCCATGACGGCTCGGGGCTCTGCACGGCCTTCACCAGGGCGGCTTCGGATTGGCCCTTCTGGCCGGTGTTGTCGTAATATTCCGAGGCGACGAATTCGGTGTAGGCGTGATCCTCCGTCGGCGCGGCGACCGATTGCACCACCGAGGCATGCGCGCCCGAATCCGTGCCCTGGTTGCGGTCGGCGATGTAGGCCGCGGCGTTTTCGGCTTGCGTGTAATGGCCGAGCATCGCGACGAGATGCGGCTTCAAGGGCGAGCGGCTCGCGGGATCCCATGGCAGCGGTGTAGGCGTCACCGGCGCGAGCACGCGATATTCGCGATACTCGTAATCGCTGAGCAGGTCCTCGCGCTCCCGCGCGGGGTGATGGGTGGTGGCGTCGTCGGCCATGCTGTCGACGGCGCTGTCGAAAGCGAAGATCGCGATGTCGGCGATCTGGTCTTTCGAGGGGCGCCCGCCGGAGGCGATCGTGCCGAGGATGCCGAAGCCCTTGCCCAGCGTGAAGCCGCCGCCGCTGCCGCCGGTCTTCGCGGCCTGGCGCGCTTCGGCGGCGGCCTGTTCGGCCTCGGCTTCCTGCTCGCCCAGTTTGTCCATCACGGCGAGCGACGCGTCGGGGTCGTAGCCCGCGCGCACCATCAGGTCGAAGCCGAGCGCGTCGGCCGCGTCTTCCTGGTCCTTCGCCATTTGCGGCATCAGCACGTTGGCGCTGAGCTTGGCCAGATGCTGCGCGACGTCGAGGCCGCGCAGGATGTTGTCGCCCGTGTGGCCGCCGATGGAGCGCGCGGCCGACAGGGCCACCACGTCCACTGCCGCGCCGTTCACCACGGCGTAGAACTGCGCCTTCTTGTACCAGTCGGCGACCTGGTGGCGATAAATCGCGTGGCTCACTTCGTGGCCGAGCACGAAAGCGAGCTCGTCTTCGTTCTCCAGCAGTTCGAGCAGGCCGACCGTGATGACGAGCGTGCCGTCCGGCGTGCATTCGCCGGCGAATTCGGGCGTCGCCAGGATGCGCACCTGCGGATGGAACGATGGCGGCAGCGGCACGCCGCGCAACAGCCGGTCGAGCACGCTTTGCGCATACTCCGTGAGTTCGGGCGAGGGCACGAAGCCTTGCCCGCGACTGCGCATGATGCCGACGGCGCGGGGGCGGTTGGCGAGCACGTCGCTGTAATCGCTGGCGGGAAGCAATTCGTCGATCGCCTTGCCGCGGCTGGGATAGCCTTCGCCCTGGCTGGCGGATGCGGCCGCCGCCGCCAGCATCGCGCACGCGAATGCGAGGCAAGAGAGCGTGCGCATCAGCGCGATCCTCCGGTCTGGGGGCAGCCTTCGCCGAGGCCGCGCGTGGCGCCGGCCTTCACCTGGTTGGAACCCATCGCGAGATTGCGGCAGACCGGCTGCGTGCCGCCGGCGAAGCGGTATTTCACCATATGCGGTTCCACCCAATATCTGGCGCCGCCGAGCTCGACCTGCAGCATCATGTTCGGCGCGCGGCCGGTGATCGGTGTGCAGGATGGGAATTTGTCGCGCGACAGGGTCTGCGATTTCTGCGTGCCCGCGGTGTCGATGTAGAGGTCGACTTCGGGCGTGCGCGCCTCGATCGCGACGTCGCCGGCGACGTTGCTGCAAGCGTCCGACGAGGATGACGAGAAAAATCCCGCGTGTGCGGGCGGTGTGAACAGCAAAGCTGCTCCCGCCAATGCCAGGTAGGAAATTCTCATGCGGCTAGCCCCCCTTCGGCCGGCGGCGCGCCCACCGCCACGTGATGCAGATAGCCCCAAACCGAATCCGGCAACCCCACCAGGAGCATCGCCGCCAACTCGACCGAGACGAAAACCACTTCCACCCAATTGGCCACCGACAGACCCGACGCCCAGGTCAGCAGCAGCCCCACGCCCAACGCCAGGAAGAAGGCCAGCCAATGCCACACTTTCTCGACTGTCTTGTCGAGGAAATATTCGAAAGTCGCGCTGTGTTCGGGCGGACAACCGGCCAAAGCCTGCCTGCGCCGGATCCGGCGCATGTGCAGCGCGGTCAGGACCAGGATCACCGGGAAGATCGCCAGCATCTGCACCGGGTTGCTCGGGATGGTCCAGCCGAGCACCGAGATCACGTTCTGCTGCGGCTTGCCTTTGAGGGTGATCAGGTTGTCCAGCGCCATGGCATGCACGAAAACGCTGGGCATCAGCCCGTTGACCGGCGTGTAGGTCTTGTCCTGTGCGCCCTGGAGCGAGCCGCCATAGAACACGACGCGGTCCTGGATCAGCGCGTGGATGTCCGGATCGTCCGAGCCCTGCATCACCGGCACCATCGGCACGACGGCGGTGTAGGGACATGGATTCTGCACGGCGGAGGGATCGAAGAAGGCCAGATAGATGCGCGCGAAGGACGACGTGTTTTCTTTACAGGAGATGCGCGTGCCGCTGTCGTCGCGATGGGTCATCCATTTGTCGTTGATCGGATCGGTGTGCGTGCCCCACACCAGTTCCATCATGCCGCCCAGCGGCGCCAGCGGAATTTTCGGATAGACATCGTGGAAGACTTGCAGCGCCGCCGAATAACACGTTTTGCCGAAACTCGGCTTCTGACCGAAGCACGCCCCGGTTACGAAATACTGGCGCGCGACGCCGTTATAGACCGGGATGCTCGGATCGAGGATGCGCACGCCGGTCCTGGCGATCTCCGGGCGCACCGCCGCCTCGCCGTAGGGCAGGAATATGCCGCCCTCGAAATAGAGCGGGATGTGATCGTTCTGATATTCCTTGATCACCTCGACCATATGCTTCGAGGTCGGATCGTCGCGCTGGTCCACGAACAGGAAGTCCACGACCACGGCACGCGGCTTGTAATAGCGGATGGAATCGAGCGCGCGGGCATGTTCGCCGAGACGCCATTGCCACGGCATATGCATGGTCTGCAGCGTCTCCTCGTCGATCAGCGCGACGGAAACTTTATCCTGCCCCGCCGTGCCGTAAAGATAAGGACCGGTGATCAGCAGGTCGGCGATGTCTTGCGTGTAGCGCTGGGTGAGATCGCTGAAGCCGAACGGATTCAGGATGATCTGCAAGACCGAGAACGCGAACAGGAACGCGGCCACGAACCACCACGTCACCTGGTTGCGGCAGATCTCCATATGCGCGCGATCCGGCCGCCGCACGCGATGGATCACGCCCCGCACGGACGCGCGTTGTGGTCGCGGCGCTGCCATCAAGTCCCCCTCGAGCCCGCCGAGGCTATCACCGTGAGAACTTCTCGGACAGGACGATGGACGAGACCGTGCGCGCCACGCCGTGGGCCTTGCCGATGCGGTCGAGGACGGCGTCCATGCGGCTGGGCGTGTCGGCTTCGACCATCGCGATCATGTCGTAGGCGCCCGACACCGCGGAGAGCGCGCGCACTTCGGTGATGCGCTTGAGTTCGGCGGTGACGCGGTCGGCCTGTTTGGGATCGGCGCTGATCATCACCACCGCCGAGAGCCCGCGCGTCCCGGCTTCCTCGGACAATTTCACCGTGTAGCCGCGGATGGTCTTCTCCCGCTCCAGCCGCGCGATGCGCTCCTGCACGGTGGAGCGCGCCAGCCCGAGCTTGCGGGCGAGCGAGGCGGTGGGCTCGCGGGCGTTGTGCTTGAGGAGCGAGATCAGTTTCGAGTCTGTGTCGCGCATTCACGCCCCCACCCGAAAAATCTCTTCGCTACGCTCCGAGATTTTACGACCTCCCCGCAAGGGGGAGGTGAAACAAGCACATCGCCGAACTTTCCGGCGATTCGACGGACCTTATAGCAGAATCCAGCACTTCGCCGCCTCTTTTTCGGGCAGGGCTTTGGCCACACTGGTGCGGACAAAACAGGGCGAGAGAACTCTATGAAAAACGTGATGCTCGTGGGCGGCGGCAAGATCGGCGTGGCCATCACCGAATTCCTCTCCGCCACCGGCGATTACCGCGTTACCGTCGCCGACCGCGATGCGGCGAGCCTGCAGCGCATGCCGACGAAGAACGTGGTGCTGCGCCAGGTCGATATCGCGGGCCCCGATTTCGCTCACGAGGTCGAAGGCCACGACATCGTGCTCTCCGCCACGCCCTATCACTTGACCGCCACGGTCGCCGAGGCCGCCAAGAAGGCGCGCGCGCATTATCTCGACCTGACCGAGGACGTGGAATCCACCCGCGCGATCAAGAGGCTCGCCGAGGGCGCGCAGACCGCGTTCATCCCCCAATGCGGCCTGGCGCCGGGCTTCATCTCCATCGTGGCGCATGACCTCGCCGCCAAGTTCGACAAGCTCCAGGACGTGAAGATGCGGGTCGGCGCGCTGCCGGTGTTTCCGCACAACGCGCTCAAATACAATCTCACCTGGTCGACCGACGGATTGATCAACGAATATTGCAATCCGTGCGAAGCGGTGCGCGACGGCCGCCGCGTCGAAGTGCCCTCGCTCGAAGAGCGCGAGCTCTTCCAGCTCGACGGCATCGAATATGAAGCGTTCAACACGTCCGGCGGCCTCGGCACGTTGTGCGACACGCTCGAAGGCAAGGTCGAGAATCTGAACTACAAGACCGCGCGCTATCCCGGCCATTGCGACATCGTCAAACTGCTGGTGCGCGACCTGCAGCTCGGCACGCGCCGCGACATCTTCAAGGACGTGCTGGAGACCGCGATCCCGATCACCTACCAGGACGTGGTGCTGATCTTCGTGACGGTGTCGGGCTGGCGCGAAGGCCGGCTGACGCAGGAAAGCTACGCCAAGAAGATCTACGCCCAAACCGTCGGCGACAGGCTGATGAGCGCGATCCAGGTGACGACCGCCACGGGCATCTGCGCGATGGCGGACCTGCTTGTCCAGGGCAAGCTGCCGCAGAAGGGCTTCGTGCGCCAGGAAGAGTGCAAACTCGGCGATTTCCTCGGCAACCGCTTCGGCCGGTATTACGCGAAGGGGATTTGAAGGACTGTAGCGGCCTCCCGCTCAGTTCATGCGCAGGATCAGCAGCACGGCGATGGCGACGATCACGATGTGCAGCGTCACGTGCAGCACGTTCGGGCTGATGCCGTTGCGTTCCGGCAGGAACGTGATGGTCCGGCCGAACATCGTCCGATAGCGCGCGGCGCGCACCGGGTTGGGCACCAGCAGGTAGGGAATCCACCACGCCCGCAACAGACCGTAGAGCGCGGTGCCGTAGCTGATCCACAGCCACCAGTTCAGCCAGCCGGGAAAGCGCGTATCCGCGTACCACGCGGTGGCCGCCAAGCCGATCGCGAAGGGCAAGGTGCTGAGCAACGTCACGCTCACGAGGCGCACGCGCGAATCCGCCGCCTGCACGGCCTTCACATCGTTCAGCCGGCCCAGCGGCACCCAATCGTGCAGCGCAATGAACAGCACGACGAAGCCCTGCAGCGCCACCAGCGCCTTCACCATTGGCGGCGCGGCAATGACGGATTCGAATAGCGCCATCGGTGATCCCCTTCTGACTCGCAATCTTCCCGGTCTTTCCTATATATGCCTTCTGGGAGTGCGGTCCGAAAGGATCGCGCTCCCGCTGCGTTTGGGCTATCCGCCCCCCGGGAGGGGGTGAATGTGTGTGTTTCGCTGAAAACAAAGATCAAGGTATTGAGGTTTGGTCATGGCCGCCCACGAGATATTGAAGTCGCTGGATGTGGATGTCGCGAACGGTAACATTCCGTGCCGCTCGCCCATCGACGGCGCCGAGATCGGCCGTGTCGCCTATGACGACGCCAAGAGCATCGATTCGAAAATCGCCCGCAGCGTGGACGCCTTCAAAGCCTGGCGCGATGTGCCCGCTCCGCGGCGCGGCGAGCTGGTGCGGCTGTTCGGCGAGGAGTTGCGGGCCAACAAGGAAGCGCTCGGCCGTCTCGTCACGCTCGAGGCGGGTAAGATCCTGCAAGAGGGTCTGGGCGAAGTGCAGGAGATGATCGACATCTGCGATTTCGCGGTCGGTCTGTCGCGCCAGCTTTACGGCCTGACCATCGCCAGCGAGCGGCCGCGCCATCGCATGATGGAAAGCTGGCATCCGATCGGGCCTGTCGCGGTGATCTCGGCGTTCAACTTTCCGGTCGCGGTGTGGGCGTGGAACGCGGCGCTTGCGCTCGTCTGCGGCGACAGCGTGATCTGGAAGCCGAGCGAGAAGACGCCGCTCACCGCGCTCGCCACGCAAGCGCTGTTCGAACGCGCGGCAAAAAAATTCGGCGGCGTGCCGGATGGTTTGAGCCAGGTCGTGCTCGGCCTCGCGCCTGCGGGAGAGCAGCTTGCGAAGGACACCCGCATCCCGGTGGTCAGCGCCACGGGCTCGACGCGCATGGGCCGCGCGCTTGGCCCCGTCGTGGCGGAGCGTCTCGGCCGTTCGCTGCTGGAACTGGGCGGCAACAACGCGATGATCGTCTGCCCGAGCGCGAAGCTCGATCTGGCGCAGCGCGCCATCGTGTTCTCCGCCGTCGGCACCGCGGGCCAGCGCTGCACCTCGCTGCGCCGCCTGTTCGTGCATGACAGCGTCTACGACACGCTCGTGCCGGCGCTGAAGGCGATCTATGCGCGGCTGCCGCTGGGCAGTCCGCTTGAGAAAAGCACGCTGGTCGGTCCGTTGATCGACAAGGCCGCGTTCGACGGCATGGAAAAATCGCTGGCCTCCGCGAAAGCAGAAGGCGGCATCGTCACCGGCGGCGGCCGTGCGCTGGCGAACACGGGCGGCTGGTATGCGCGCCCCGCCATCGTCGAGATGAAAGACCAGACGGAAACGGTGTGCCGTGAGACCTTCGCGCCGATCCTTTATGTGTTGCGCTATTCCGATTTCGGCGAGGCGATGAAGAAACACAACGCCGTGCCGCAGGGCCTGTCGTCTTGCGTGTTCACGCAGGACATGCAGGAAGCCGAGCGCTTCATCGCGGCGGCGGGATCGGATTGCGGCATCGCCAACGTCAATATCGGCCCCTCGGGCGCGGAGATCGGCGGCGCGTTCGGCGGCGAGAAGGAAACCGGCGGCGGGCGCGAGTCGGGCTCGGATTCGTGGAAGGCCTATATGCGCAGGCAGACCGCGACCATCAATTATTCCGACGCGCTACCCCTCGCCCAGGGGATCGAATTCGCCGTCTGACACCCCATATAGGGTGGGAAGCCGGCCCGCGGAGGGACATCATGCACTGGGCGCTGTTTTTGCCGTTTCTGTTCTGGGGGCCGGGCCACGGCATTGTCTCGCTGTTGCTCGTGATTTTCGTGCTCAGCCTGATCTTCCGGCGGCGGCACTATTATTACTACGACCACTGGCGGGGCCCCAGCCGCTCCGACGCGCGGGAAATCCTGGAAAGCCGCTATGCCCGCGGCGAAATCCAGCGGGACGAATATCTCCAGAAGAAACAAGACCTTGGCTAGGCGTTGTGCCGGTCTGAAACTTAATCGTTAACCGTTCCTTAATCATCCTCTTTCGCCAGGCCTGCGCGCGCGGGAGGCTTGTGCGTTGATAGAGGGATATCAGGGATGCCGAAAAACGTGGCGCAATTCGCCGGCCTGATCGTGACGACCATCGTGGTGCTCGGCTGCGATATGGATGTCGTCTACGCCGTGCCGCTCGGCCTTCTGGCGGGCGCGATGGCGACCTTCTTCGTTGCCCTTTCCGGCGAACGCGAAAAGGTTCGCGTCCGGTCCTAGTTCAGCCTGCCGTTCGCGCCGCCGACGCTGAGGCGCCCCGCGCCGAGCAGCATCACGGCGAGGCCCGAGAACAAAAAGAACATCTCCAGCTCCGGCACGTATCCGCCATAGGCATTGAACTTCAAGAGGTCGGGCATGCTGGCGAGCGCCACCGCCACGATCATGTTGACCATCACCAGCAATCCGCCCACGCGGCTGAACAGCCCGATGACGATCAGCGCGGGCCCGACGATCTCGCCCAGATAGACGCCATTGGCGAGGACGTCCGGCAGGCCGTGCGCAACGAGCATCTGCTTGATGTCGCCGATGCCGGTGAGCGCCTTGTGTATGCCGTGAAACAGCAGCAGCACGCCGAGCGTGAGCCGCAGCACGAGCTTGCCGAGATCGTCCATGTCCATGATCGTCCCCCAACGCCGCGCCCTGTGTAACACAAAGCGCGGTGCTTCGGGAGTCGTCAGTTGGCGTTAAGCATATTCCGTCGCAATCGCGCGCCGTTCAGCGCAAATCCACGCCGACGGCGTCCGCGATACTCGCGAAGCCATCGCGCGCGAGCAGCGCCAGCACGTCGCGTTTGATACGGCCGATCAGTCCGGGTCCGTGAAACGCGAGCGCGGTGTAGAGCTGCACCAGGTTCGCGCCGGCGCGGATTTTCGCGTACGCCTCGGCGCCATTGCTGACGCCGCCGGCGCCGACAAGAACAAGCCTGCCACCCACGCGCGCGCGCATCGCTTTGAGGATCGCGGTGGACGGCGTGAATAATGGCGCGCCCGACAGGCCGCCGCTTTGATGGGCCTGGTTGCTTTTGAGCGAGGCGGGACGCGCGATGGTGGTGTTGGTGAGGATGATGCCTTCGATGCCGGCGGCGAGCACGGCCGCGGCGATATCGTCCAGCGCTTTGGGATCGATATCGGGCGCGATCTTCAGCAGGACCGGCGCCGCGAGATCCATCCGCGCGCGTTCGTCCGTGACGATGCCCAGCAGGCGCGCGAGCTCGTCGCGGTTCTGAAGTCCGCGCAATCCCGGCGTGTTGGGCGAGGAGATGTTGATCGTCACATAATCGGCGAATGGCGCGAGCTTCGCGAAGGCGATGCGGTAGTCGGCAGGGCGATCTTCCGAATCCTTGTTCGCGCCGATATTGACGCCGAGGATCCCGCGCCGCGCGCGCCCCGCCAGCCGCGCCGCCATCGCGTCCATGCCGCGGTTGTTGAAACCCATCCGGTTGATCACCGCGCCGTCTTCCGTTAGCCGGAACAGCCGCGGTTTGGGATTGCCCGCTTGCGGGCGCGGCGTGACGGTGCCGCATTCGACGAAGCCGAAACCGAGTTTCAGCATCGCATCGGGCACCTCGCCGTCCTTGTCGAAGCCGGCGGCGAGACCGAGCGGATTGGGAAAGCGCAGGCCCAGCGCCTTGACGCCAAGGCGCGGATCGTCCGGCGCCGCCGCCGGTACAAGCGGCCCCACGAATCGCAGCAAGGCCAGAGTCGCGCGGTGGGCCGCTTCCGGCGGCATCAGCCGCAACAGCGCCGCGCCCGCGTCCATCAGCATGGGGTGAATTCCTCGAATCTCCAGGCAATTCTAGCCTTTTTGGGCCGTGCGAAAGGGCTTGCAATCTGTGCTTGCAGCATCTAGGATAAGTTTCCATTAACCGGGAATCATTCGCCGTGGCTCGCTCCAAAACACTCACCCATGATCAAGTCTGGGCCGCGCTCGACGCGCTGGCCGACAAATACGACATGTCGGCATCCGGCCTGGCGCGCGCCGCCGGGCTCGATCCGACGACGTTCAACAAATCCAAACGCATCGGGCCCGATGGCCGTCCGCGCTGGCCGTCGACGGAGAGTCTCTCCAAGGCGATGCAGGCGGTGGGCGCATCGCTCGACGAATATGTCACCTTCGTCGGCATGGCCGGTGGCAAGCCACAGGGGCGCATGGTGCCGCTGATCGGCCTCGCACAAGCCGGCACCAAAGGCTTCTTCGACGACGCGGGTTTCCCCGTCGGCGGCAGCTGGGACGAGATCGCGTTTCCGGAAGTGGAAGACGATCATGCCTACGCGCTGGAGATCAGCGGCGACTCCATGATGCCGGTCTATCGCGACGGCGACCGCATCGTGATCTCGCCGGCCGCGAACGTGCGGCGCGGCGACCGCGTGGTGGTCAAGACCATCAAGGGCGAAGTGATGGTCAAGCAGGTCGGACGGCTGACGGCGCAGCGCGTCGAGTTGCGCTCGTTCAATCCGAGCTACGAGGACCGCGGCTTCCCGCTGACGGAGCTGGTGTTCATGCACCGCGTGGTCTGGGCGTCGCAATAGTCAGGGATAACCCTGGTCGCGGCGCACCAGCCGGGCGAAGGCATCGGGATCGTTCGCCTTCAGCGCGGCGAGCAATTCGCGTGCGCGCCCCTGCAGGAACGTCTCGAACGCCGTCGCGGGCTTTGCGGTCGCGGCGCGCGTGAGCGCATCCTCGATCTGGCCGCGATAACGCACGGGATCGAAGGCGCTCAGCGTCAGCGCGTACTGGTAGCGCAGCGCAGGATTGTCGGGCGCGCAGGCAAACGCCTTGGCGAAGTCCGCCATGCCGGTGTCGAGCCTCGCGCCGTAGATCCAACGCGCCAGCGTCTCGCCACCGATGCGCACCACCTCGATGTTCCAGCCGCCTTCTCCCGCGATCGCAAAGCAGTTGCCGGGATCGGCGGCCAGCGCGGCGTCGATCTGGGTCTTGGCTTGGCCGGGATAATCATGGGCGCGCGCCACCAGTATGCCTTCGATCCGGCCCTGCGCGCCGAGCGACGCGGCCAGAAGCAGATGCCCGTCCGCCAGTTTCGGATCGAGCGCGATGGCGCGCCGCGCATCGCGCTCGGCATGCTGCGCGCATTCCAGGCATGGATGGGTCTGCACCATCTGGGCCAGGATCGCGCGGGCGGCGACGGCGAATCCCGCTGCGTCGCCCTCGGCTTCGCCGGCCGCGGCGGCTTGCGCATATTGCCCCGCCACGTAGAACGCCCGCGCCGGACTGTCCGCCGCAAACGCAGGCGCCGCGGCAAGCGCGAACAGGGTGCAGAGAAACAGCGGTCTCACGCGGCCAGCACGCGGCGGATCAGGGCGGCGGTCTCCATGCAGCCGTACAGCGCCGCGAAGGAGCCGAAACGCGGGCCTTGCGACTGGCCGAACAGCACTTCGTAGATCGCCTTGAACCAGTCGCGCAGCGGCTCGAAGTTGTGGCGCTTGCCCACTTCGTAGACTTGGAACTGCACCGTCTCGGAATCGCGTTCGTTCCCGAAACCATCAAGCACGCCCGCCAGATCCTCCAGCGCGGCGCGTTCCTTGTCCGTCGGCGCGCGATACTGCTTGGTCGGCTTCACGAAGTCTTCGTAGTAGCGCAGCGCATAACCCACCAGCCGGTCGAGGCCGGGATTGTCTTTGGGATTCGCCGCCGGCGCATAGGCGCGGATGAAGCCCCAGAGCAGGTCGCGATCGTTCGCGTTGGACGCGCTCACGAGCGTGAGCAGCAGCGCGAAGCTGACGGGATAGCGTTCGGACGGCGGCGCGCCGTTGTGGATGTGCCAGACGGGATTGTCGAGCCGTTCGGCCTCGCTCGTCTCGTTGGAATGATATTTGGCGAGCAGGTCGATGTAATCGTCCACCGCCTTGGGAATCACGTCGAAATAGAGCTTCTTCGCGGCGCGCGGCTTTTGGAACATGAACAGCGCGATGCTTTCGTCCGGACCATAGGCAAGCCACTCATCGACCGACAATCCATTGCCCTTCGACTTCGAGATGCGCTGGCCGCCCTCGTCCAGGAAGAGTTCGTAAGTGAGCGTCTCCGGTGGCGCGGCGCCCATCGCGCGGACGATCTTGGTGGAGAGTTCGACCGACGAGATCAGATCCTTGCCCGACATTTCGTAATCGATGCCCAGCGCCAGCCAGCGCATCGCCCAATCGACCTTCCACTGGCACTTCACATTGCCGCCGGTGACGGGAAGCTCGGTCTTCACGCCTTCGTCCTCGAACACGATGGTGCCGGCCTCTTTGTTCCATTCGAGAATCGGGACCTGCAGCACTTGTCCGCTTTTGGGCGAGATCGGCAGGAACGGCGAATAGGTCGCCTTGCGCTCGGCGCCCAAGGTGGGCAGCACGATGTCGCGCACCGTCTCGTAATGCTCCAGCACGGTGAGCAGCGCCTTGTCGAAGCGGCCACTCTTGTAGCAATCGGTCGAGCTCAGGAATTCGTATTCGAAGCCGAAGCGGTCGAGGAAAGCGCGCAGCCGCGCATTGTTGTGCGCGCCGTAGCTGGAATGCGTGCCGAAGGGATCGGGCACCGATGTCAGCGGCTTACCCAGATTGGCTTCGAGCAGATGCGGATTCGGAACGTTGCCCGGCACTTTGCGCAAGCCGTCCATGTCGTCGGAGAACGAGATCAGCCGTGTCTTGACGCCGCTCATCGCCTCGAAAGCATGGCGCACCCAGGTGGTGCGCGCCACCTCGCCGAAGGTGCCGATATGCGGCAGGCCGGACGGGCCGTAGCCGGTCTCGAAGATCACTTCGTCCATCGGCTTGCCCGCCTTGGCGCGGCGCTCGACGCGCGCCATCACCTTGCGCGCTTCCTCGAAAGGCCAGGCGCGGGCGGCGAGGACAAGCTCCGGGGGCGGACGAAATGCAGCGGAAGTCATTGAAAGGCCTTGGGCTTAAGCGTTTGGAAAGGGGGCCGAAGCTAGGCTTGCCGCGGGGAGGCCGTCAATGTCGGACCCGATAGCCGAAGATATGACCGGGCAGAACTCGGTGGCCGCCGACGTTTTCGCCGGACGGATCGACGTGCTTTATCGGCTGGGGCGGCACCATCTCTTCCTGCCGTTCTCCGCGCTGTGCATTGCCGGCGTGCTCTATCGCGGCATCGTGCCCGTCTGGCTCGCGATCATCCCGCTGCTGCTGCAGATCGCGGTGACGGTGGTGACGGCGCGCGTGACCGCCGCCTATGCCGCGCGCACGCGGGACGACCAGCCCGAAAAATGGGCAAACCGCTACACAGCTTTGTCGGCCGCGGCAGGCGCCAGTTGGGGCGTCGGCGCGGTGCTCTGGTTCCAGCCGCACACATTCCCGGCCGAGGCGTTCCTGACCATCGCGTTCCTCGGCATGACGTCGGCCGAGTTCATCGCCCGCTCCGTGCATCGCCCCGCCTATATCGCCCATGCCACGCTGTCGCTCGGCCCGCTTGCCATGATGCTAGCGGCGCAGGGCTCGACCTATGCGCTGATGTCGAGCGTGCTGGTGCTGTTCTTCGCCGGCGTGCTCTATTCCTACTGCGACGAGATGGCGAGCATTCTGGATGAAAGCATCCGCCTGCGCCGCGAGAACGCCGATCTGGTCGTGAAACTCAGCCGCGAGAAGGGCGAAGCCGAAAAGGCGCGCGACCTTGCCGAGGCCAGCACCCGCGCCAAATCCGCCTTCATCGCCAATATCAGCCACGAGATTCGTACGCCGCTGAACGCGCTGCTCGGCATGGCGCAACTGCTTGAACGCAGCGAACTCGACCGCGCGCAGCGCAACCACGTGAAGGTTCTGCTCGAAGCCGGGCGCGGCCTCAAGACCTTGCTCGACGACGTGATCGCGCTTTCCGTCGATGAGGGCCGCTTCGACGGCCAGCCCGACGACGATTGCGATGCGGCGCAGGCCGCCCGCACCGTCGCGCGCCTGCTCCAGCCGCGCGCATGGGAAAAGCAGCTTCGCCTCACCGTCACCGCCGCGATCAACCTGCCTCGCGTTGCCGCCGATCCGCGCCGCGTGCGCCGCGTGCTGCTCAAGCTCGCCGACAACGCGGTGAAGTTCACCGACCGCGGCGGCATCGAAATCCGCGTCGAAGCGGAAACCTCCGCCGACGGCGCGCCGATGCTGCGCTTCTCGCTCACCGACACCGGCCTCGGCATCACGCCGGAAATCGCCGCGCATCTGTTCGAGCCGTTCGCGCAAGCGGAAATCTCCTACGCCCGCCGCCACGAAGGCGCGGGGCTCGGTCTGGCCGTCGCCAAGCGCACCATCGAAGGGCTCGGGGGCGCCATCGGCTTCGAAAGCGAAGCAGGGCAAGGCGCGACGTTCTGGTTCACCGTGCCCGCGATCCGCGTGCAGCAGCAGGAGTATCAGGACTCGATGCCGATCGCGACGGACTCCGCGCCGCCCTGGGGCCTGTCGATCTTGACGGTGCTCGACGACGAAGCGATCCGCACGCAGATCACCAATCTGCTCGAACCGTTCGGCAACCGTCTTGTCTTCGCCGACAGCGCCGCGGCGGCCATCGTGCTCGCGGGCCGCGAAAGCTTCGACGCGATCATCGCGCTGGCGAACGTTGCCGATTCTATCGCCGCCGCCCCCGGCGTGAACGTGCCGCTCCTGGCGCTGATGCCCGGCGGCATGCGGCGCACACCGGCCGCCGCCAGCGGCGTGCTGCGCTGGCCTGCCCATGCCGGCGCGCTTTACTCCGCCTTGCGCGACCTGCTCGGCCGCGGCGCCGACCCGGGCACGTCGCATGACATGGAGCACGAAGCCATCGCCGCTATCGATGCGCCCGCTTTCGCCGCGCTGGAGAAATCGCTGGGCCTCACCACGCTGATCGAGATCCTGCAGTCCTACATGAAGACCGCCGAAGAGCTTTGCGCGCGGCTCTCGGCAGACAGCGAGACCGAGAACTGGGAAGATGCCGCCCGCGTCGCGCAGGACATCGCGGGCGCCGCCGGTGGCCTCGGCCTCGCCGCGCTCACCGCCGCCGCGCGGGGCTTCACGCAGAAAGCCCGCGAAGGCGACGGCGCCGGCCCCTTGCGCGATGCCGCCCAAACCATCGTCGGCGAACACGAACGCGTCCGCAACGCGCTGGCGAATTTGTATCCGGACCTGGCGGCTTAGCATTCTATAAAGTTGTCCTTTCGTTCCGTTTTGCGCATGATCCGGCGCGATGTCCCTTCCTGCGATTCCGTCCCTGATCCCCGCTCCCGGCGGCGCCGCCTTGGCGCTGGATGGAGAGGTGCGCCGCGCCGGGATCGAGGAGGCGCGGGCGCTGTTCCGCTCCGGCGAGGTGATGGTCGCGCATGCGGCGTTCGTCGCCGGGCGGCTGAAGGTGGCGCCAGCCAAGCCGCTATTCGATGTGCTGGAGCTGTTTGTCTTCGCGCGCCCGGCGCAACCGTTCGTGCCAAGCGCATTCGGGATGGCGCGGGCGTTGGGATTGGCGTTGCCATCGAATGCGGACGAGTCCGCTTTGGCGTTGCATGCGGCAGCCGGCGCGCTGCTCGAAGAACTCAAATCGGGCAACGAGACGCAACGCGCGAAGCTGCGTCCGTTGGCCTCGACATTGGCGCGCGCGGGTTGGCGTTGGGGGTCTGCGGTGCTGGGTGTGCTGGGCGCGCCGGACAAGCAACTCTCGCCGATCGCGGGCTTGGACGTCTGGCGCGCGCTGCCGCAATGGGAAGACGAAGCGCCGCCGCCCAAACCGGGCTCGCTGCCCGTCGATGCCGACGAGACGCGCACGCGCCTGTTCCAGCTCGTGCGCGACGCAGGCGAGACGCGGCCGGAGCAGACCGGGTATGCGCTGGAAGCCGCTTATGCGTTCGGCGCACGCGAACAAGCGGGCGCGCCGCGCATCGCGCTGATCGAGGCGGGCACAGGCGTCGGCAAGACACTGGGCTATCTGGCGCCGGCCAGCGTGTGGGCGGAGAAGAACGGGCCGGGGCTCTGGATCTCGACCTACACGCGCAACCTGCAGCGCCAGATCGTGCAGGAGATCGCGCGGCTCTATCCCGATCCCGCCGAGCGCGAAGACAAAGCGGTCGTGCGCAAGGGGCGGGAGAATTATCTCTGCCTGCTCAATTTCGAAGAGGCCGCGAAGCGCACCGCGCTGATGCCCGGCCAACGCGCCATTGCGCTCGGCCTGATCGCACGCTGGGTGGAGAGGACGCGTGACGGCGATATTTCGGGCGCGGGGTTTCCGGCGTTCCTCGCCGCGTCGCTGTCGTTGCGCGAGATCACCGACCGGCGCGGCGAATGCGTCTATGCGGCGTGCCCACATTATCGCACCTGCTTCATCGAACGCGTGGTGCGCCGCGCGCGGCACGCGCCCATCGTCGTCGCCAATCATGCGCTGGTGATCGCGCAGGCCGCGGGTGACGCGCTCGGGCCCGACGAGACCACCGACACACCGGTCGAGCATCGCGTGCGCTATGTCTTCGACGAGGGCCATCATCTCTTCGACGCGGCGGACAGCGGCTTCGCGGCGTTTCTGTCTGCCACCGAGATGGCCGATCTCAGGCGCTGGATCCGCGGGCCGGAGGGGCGTGCGCGGACGCGCATGCGCGGGCTCGAAGAACGGCTCAAGGAGATCATCGAAGGCGACGCGCCCGCGCGCGCCGCGCTCGACGAAGCGGTCATGGCGGCGGGCGCGCTCGCGGGCGAAGGCTGGACGACGCGGCTCAACACCGGCGGCCCGCGCGGGCCGGGCGAGGTGTTTCTGTCCGCGGCTTACGGCCATGTGCGGGCGCGCAGCGCGGACGCGGATGCGTTCTATTCGCTGGAGGCGGATACCGAGCCGCTGTCGCCGGAAACGATCGAGGCAGCGCGCAGACTGGGTGATGGATTGCGCCGTCTGGCAACGCCGCTGCTGCGGCTCGCGCAGACATTGCGAAAAAAAATGGCCGACGAGGCCGCCGAACTCGAAACCTATCAGCGCG
>DATATK010000020.1:0-8027 GCA_036268825.1 Rhizomicrobium sp.
ACCGTCTATATCAAATCGCAGTATCCGCTGGGCCAGATGCACCGCTCGGTGCCCCATTTGCTGGAAGAGCGGGCCAGCCAGCACCCCGAGCGCAACTATATCGGCGAGCGCAAACGTTTACCCGACGGAAGCCTGGGCGACTGGAATTACATCACCTATGGCGAGGCGAACGCGCAGGCCAGCGCCATCGCGCAGGCGCTGCTCTACCGCGGCCTCGGCCCCGACGCGCCGTTGATGGTGATCTCCGGCAACTCCATCGCGCATGCGGTGATGATGCTCGGCGCGATGAAGGCGCGCGTGCCCGTGGCGCCGGTCTCTGTCGCGTATTCCTTGATGAGCGGCGATCACGGCAAGTTGCGCCACGTCTTCGAGACGACGAAGCCGAAGATGATCTTCGCCGAGCAGGGCCCGATCTATGCCCGCGCGCTGGCCGCGCTGCCGCTGGGCGGCGTGGAAGTGGTCACCGTGATGCCGATCCCGGATCGCGAGACGACCGCGGTTGCCGATCTGCTGCGCACCAATGCCGGACCGGCCGTCACTGCGGCGATGGACAAGATCGATCATGCGACGGTCGCGAAATATCTCTTCACCTCGGGTTCCACGGGCATGCCCAAGGGCGTGATCCAGAACCATGGCATGATGTGCGCCGTCGTCGCCGCGACCGAAGCGCTGCGCACGGAGGAGGCTGATCCGAACGAGATTCCGCAGAGCCTGGAATGGATGCCGTGGAACCATATCTCCGCCGGCAATATCGGCTTCAACGGCAATCTCAACGCCGGCGGCACGGTGCATCTGGACGCGGGCAAGCCGCTGCCCGGCATGTTCGACGAGACGATCCGCAATTTGCGTGAAGTCTCGCCGCTGGTGTTCGGCTCAGCGCCGATCGCGTTCGGCTGGCTCGCCGATGCCATGGAGCGCGATCCGGAATTGCGCGACCGTTTCTTCTCCAAGATGCGTTACGTCGGCTATGGCGGCGCGACGCTCAGCCAGGATATCTACGAACGTTTCCAGGCGCTTTCCATCGCCTCCACTGGCATGCGCATCCCGCTCACCACCATGTATGGCGCGACGGAGACGCAAGGCATTACGGTGGTGCATTGGGTGACAGAGCGCGTCGGCCTGATCGGCCTGCCGCTGCCCGGCATCACGCTCAAGCTCGTGCCCAACGGCACCAAGCTCGAAGTCCGCGTGAAGGGCCCGACGGTCACGCCCGGCTATCACCGCCGCCCCGATCTCACCAAGGCCGCGTTCGACGAGGAAGGCTACTATTCGCTCGGCGATGCCGCGAAATTCGTCGATGAGGCCGATCCCGAAAAGGGCCTGGTGTTCGACGGCCGCGTGACGGAGGACTTCAAACTTGACTCCGGCACCTGGGTCTCTGTCGGCACGTTGCGCGCGCAAGCCGTCGCCTCTGCCTCGCCGCTGGTGCAGGATTGCGTGGTCTGCGGACAGGACAAACCGTTCGTCGCGCTGCTCGCTTGGCCGAACGGCGCCGTGGTGAAGGACATCCACGATCCTGCCACACGCGAGGCGGTGCGCGAGAAGTTCGCCGCGCACAACAAAGCGGCCTCCGGTTCTTCGGCGCGCATCAAACGCGTGATCCTGATGGCCGAGCCGCCGTCCGTGGATGGCCACGAGATCACCGACAAAGGCTACATCAACCAGCGCGCCACGATGGAGCGGCGAAAGGAGTTGGTCGACAAGCTGTTCGCCAATCCTCCGTCGCTGGACGTGATCGAGATCTAATGCACCTCCCCCTTGTGGGGAGGTCGAAAAATGCGAAGCATTTTTCGGGTGGGGGACAGAGCTTGCGATTGGCGTCGGCTCCCCACCCGAAAACCTTCGCGCTGCGCGCGAAGGTATGTCGACCTCCCCACAAGGGGGAGGTGCAGAAGTGCGCTCGCTCTTAATCCGTTCCTAACCATATCGTGCGCAAACTGCTCGCATGAGAACGGGCGATCTTTGTCATTTGGCGGCGGAACTTGCGTCCGAGCACGGCGAGGCGGCGCTCGATTATGCGCGCCGCGCGATCGTCGAATTCGAGCGGGTGGGCGCCACGGACCGGGCGGAGTTCTGGACCGTGATGAGCGTCTTCCTCGACGATATCATGGCGCAACGCCTCGATCCCGAACTTCCCATCATCTTGAACTGACGCGGCTTGCGCCCTTTGCGCGCGCGTGCAAACTCGTGCTGCCCGCCAGTAGGAGTTTTCGTGGCCATCGACACCGTGTTGAAAGGCTTCCTCGACCAGATGGCCGCCGTGCCGGGGCCGAAGATGTGGGAAATCGCGCCCTCCGCTGCGCGCGAAGTGTTCGGCGCGATGATGGGGCTCGTCGGCCCCAAGGACGTGCCCATCGGCAAGGTGCAGAACCTGACCATGCCGGGCCCCGCCGGCGACATCGCGTTGCGCTCCTACGCGCCGGTCGCGGCAAAGGGCGAGAAACTGCCCACGCTCGTGTTCTTCCACGGCGGCGGCTACGTGATCGGCAATATCGAGACGCATGACGGGCTCTGCCGCATGCTCGCCAACGAATCCGGGGCGCGCGTGATCTCGGTGGAGTATCGCCTCGCGCCGGAGAGCAAATATCCCGCAGCGGTCGACGACGCTTACGCCGCGGTGTGCTGGATCGAAGCCAACGCCGCCGAGCTTGGCGTGGACGCGAACCGCATGGCCGTGGGCGGTGATTCCGCGGGCGGCGGATTGGCGGCCGTGGTATCGCAGATGGCGAAGGAGAAGGGCGCGCCCAAGATCGCGTTCCAGATGCTGTTCTTTCCGGTGACGCAGATCGGCGCCGAAACCAAATCGATGCGCGAATTCGGCGAAGGGTATTTCCTGGAAAGCGCCACGCTCAACTGGTTCTTCCAACACTATCTCGCGGCCGATGCGGACCGTTCCGATCCGCGCATCTCGCCGTTGCTGGCAAAGGATCTGTCCGGCCTGCCGCCCGCCTATGTGATGCTGGGCGGCTACGATCCGCTGCATGACGAAGGCCTTGCCTATGCGGAGAAATTGCGCGCGTCGGGCGGCAAGGTGACGGTCGCGGACTATTCCGGCCTCGTGCACGACTTCATCTATCTGCAGGCCGTGCTGCCGCAAGCGCCAGAAGCGGTGAAGGCGGCCGCGGCCGCGCTCAAGGGCGCGCTGGCGGGATGAGCTTGCCGGGATTGAGGATGCCGTTGGGATCGAGCGTGTGCTTGATCGCGCGCAGCACCTCGATGCCGAGCGCGCCTTTTTCCTTTTCGATCCAGGGCAGGTGATCCTCGCCCACGCCGTGATGATGGCTGATCGTTCCGCCGTTCGCGACGATGGCGTCGGACGCCGCCGTCTTGATCGCGCGCCATTGCGCGATCTCGCCGTCCAGCGCGCGGGGGAAGATATAGGTGAAATAGAGGCTTGCGCCGTCCAGATAGGCATGGCTGATATGGCACGTCACCACGCCGCGCGCGCCGGGGCGTGGCACGGTTTCGAGGATTGCTTTCTCCAGCGCCGCGCGTACCGCGCCGTAGAGCGCGTCGATCTTCGACCAGCTTGTGGCGGTCTCCAGCGTATCGACGCCGATGCCCCGATCCATCATCGGGTCGCGCAGGTAAGGCCCATGGAAGCGGCCCTCATACCAACGCGTGCCCGGGCTCGCGCCGGCCGAGATCGCGCCGAGGCACTTGGCGATGGCGGCGAACCGCTCGCGTCCGCTCTTCACTTCTGCCGCTATTCCTTCGAAGCCCGCGATCATCAGCGCGGCGTTGCCGTCGAATTTGCGCAGGCGCAGATAGAAATCGGCGATGCGGCTGCCGATGCCGCGGCGCTTGCCGATGGCGCCGAAGGCCCGGTAGAAGCGCGTCTCGTCCGCATCGGAGAGGCGCAGCATCGCGGCGGGCAATCCTTCTTGCACTGCGCGGCGGATCGCGGCCGTGCCGCCGACGAAATCGCGGAACAGATAGCCGCGATAGTCTTTCGATGCGGGCGCGGGGCGCACGCGGAATGTCGCTTCGGTCAGAACGCCGAACTGGCCTTCCGATCCAATGACGAGATCGGTGAGACGCGGGCCCGCGCCGGACGCCGGGAAATCTTCGGTGGCGAGAAGCCCGCGTGGCGTCGCGAGCTTGGCGGAGACGAGCCAATCTTGCGGGCGGCCATAGGCGCGCGACTGCTGGCCCGCGCCGCGATGGGCGATCCAGCCGCCGAGCGTGGAGAACTCGAACGATTGCGGATAATGGCCCAGCGTCATGCCGCTGGCATGAAGCGCCTTCTCCAGCACGGGGCCGTAGATGCCTGCCTCCGCTGTCGCGGTTTCGGAAAGCGCGTCGATGCCGATGAAGCGGTCCATGCCCGACAGATCGAGCGTGGCCACCGCCGCGCATGATCCTTTCGCCGCGCTGACGCCGCCCACGACGCTGGTGCCGCCGCCGAACGGCACGACGGCGATGCCGGCGTCGTTCGCGCAGGCGAGCACCGCCTGCACCTCTTCGCCGCCGCGCGGATAGAGCACCACATCGGGCGCGGTGGACAGATCGCCCGCGCGCAGCCGCAACAGGTCGTGATAGGAGCGGCCGAGCGCGTGGAAGGCGCGCTCATATTTGTCGTCGCGTACGCGATCCTCGCCGAGGATGGCGACGAAGCGGGCGCGGATATCGGTGGCGAGCCCGGAGGGCGCCAGGTCGATCTCGTCCAGCGGGCGAGCCGGGGTGGCCAGGAGGCTCGGCATGCCGAGCTGGGCGGCGAGCCAGGTCCAGACGTCTTCGCGCGAAGAGATTGGGTTTTTGAACCCTTCGGCCCCCCAGCCATTCCAGCGGATTTTCGTGCGGTCGGCGCTCATGGCCTCAGCGTAGCAGCATTTGGGCTCAGCACCGCAGATTGAGCGCGCGTGGGTAAATTTCGAATGTCGCGGGCAGGCGCCCGGCGCTTTCGCCGTCCACCTCGATCAAAACGGGACGCCCCCGGGTCTCCGCCACTGGCACGGCCACGACCTTGGACCCGCGCAAGGCCCGAACGGCGGGGTTGTTCAGATGCTCGCCGGTGTAGATCAGCTTCATGTCCGCGACGGCGCGGCTCTTTTTCGTGCCGCCCATGACGATCACGTCGAACAGCCCGTCATCTGTCCGCGCTGTGGGCGCCACGCGCATCCCGCCGCCAAAATACTGCCCGTTGGCGACGGCCACGGTGGCGATGGTCAGGATCTCGTCGAACTCGCCGTCTACACGCAGGCGGATGGTGCGGTTCCTGTAGAACATCATGCCTTTCAAGCTATGGAACGCGAAGGCGAACTTGCCGCCGAACAATTTGGCGATGCGCGCCCGGTTCACCGAATCCACGATCACGCCGGACATCCCGAACGATCCGATATTGATGAAGTGCCGCATCACCGGCTCGCCGCGCCGCGACAGGCAGGTGAGGCGGCCGACATCCACCTGCCGCACCTTCGATTCCCTGATGCGCGCGATGGCCGCGTCCGCGCCGGGCGCAATGCCGAAGCTCTTGCGGAAATCGCCACCCGTGCCGCTGGTGACGAAGGCGAGCACCGCGTCGGGCGAGACCAGCCGGCCGTTCGCATCGAAGAAGCCGTTGACCGCCTCGTTGATCGTGCCGTCGCCGCCGACGGCCACGACCTCATGATGACCCTCGCGCAAGGCCGAGCGCACCATCTCGGTCGCGTCGCCGCGCCGGCGTGTCATCGCGACGGACATCATCGGATAGGCTTCCTGCAGCGCAGACGCGATGTGCTTCCACTCGCGGCCCGTGCTCCCGCCGCCCGAGCGTGGATTGACGACGACGAAGGCGCTCATGGCGCGAGCCGGAAATTGGTTTGTACCGCTGCGATCTCGCGGGCGCGGCGCGCATCGTCCCAACCCAGTTCCTGCGCCATCAGCGCGGCGGTGGACTGCAGCGCGGCGTCGCCGGGATCGCCGAGCTGACCGATACCGGTGCGGCGCATCACCACGTCGGACAGGCTCATTGCCATCTCCTCGCGCATCGCGAAGAGGACCTGCGCGCCGATATCGCCGGTGGGCGCGATGGCCGAGAGAAGCTCCGTCCGGTTGCCCGCCTCGGCGATCACTTCGCTGAGGCGTGTTCCATAGAGACGCCCAAGATGACCGGTCGCGATATTCGGATAGGCTTTCGCCAGTGCGGCAAAGAACTCGCGGCGGCGCGGAATGCTGCCGCCGGGTAGGCGCGTGGTGCCCGTGGTGCAGCCGCGCACGCGCTGGCCGAGCTTTTTCGCGATCGTGTCGGTCACGGTTTCGGCGAGATCGCGCGAGGTCGTCCATTTGCCGCCGATGGCGGAGAACAACCCGTCCGCGCCGTCGTCCTTGCCGTGGTCGATCAGTTCGGCACGGCGGCTGGCGTCATAGGTATCGCCGGAGCCGTCATCCACCAGCGGGCGCAGCCCCGCATAGAAATGCCGCACGTCCCCGCGCTTCAGATGCGCCGACGGCAGATGTCCATTGATGAAGCCGAGGAACCCATCGACATCGCTCTCCGTGACGCCGACATCGTCCGGCGCGCCGAGGAATTGCGTATCCGTCGTGCCGAGCAGCGAATATCCGCGCCACGGCAGCACGAAGAAATGCGCAGCCCCGGCTGCGACCGTCAGCGCATCGGTCTTCGTCATCGGCGGCACGACGAGGTGGATGCCCTTGGAGCGCAGCAATTTGTGCGCCGTGGGCTTGCCCAGCGCCTGGTTCAGGAACAGATCCGCCCACGGCCCCGCCGCCAACAAGGTCAGCTTCGCGCGGATCTCGAAATCGCCGCCGCCGAACGCCTCGCGTACCTGCGCGCCCTCGATGCGCCCGTTGCGGATGGACAACCGTTCGGCCGCCACATAATTCGCGACCGCGGCGCTGTTCAGCGAGGCATCGAGGATGTTCTCCAGCGCCAGCCGCTCGGGCGAATACATCTGCGCATCGTAATACCGAAACGAGCCTTCGAAGCCGGGCGCGTCCAGCATCGGCTCCTCGGCCAGCGCGCGGCGTTTATCAAGCCAGTGATGGCCGGGCAGGCGCTCGTCCGGATCGTCCAGCCGGGCGCGGTCGAAAGAGAGCAGATCGTAGAGATTGAGACCCGCGCTCAGCATCGCGCGCTCTTTAAAGCCCGCATCGTAGAGCGGCACCAGGAAGGGAAGCGGCTGCACCAGATGCGGCGCGATGCGCTGCCAGATGCGGCGCTCGCGCAGCGACTCCCGCACCAGACCCAACTCGAAATTGCGCAGATAGCGCAAGCCCCCGTGAATCAGCTTGGAATTGTGGGCGCTGGTGGCGTTGGCGAAATCGCCCTTCTCGATCAGGGCCACCGAAAGCCCCCGCAGCGCGGCATCCCGCGCCACACAGGCGCCCGTCACCCCGCCGCCGATGATCAGCAGGTCGAAAGTCTCATTGGCGAGGCGGAGGAGGTCGCGGCGCATGGCGAAATCTTCTACGCGGCCCGGTATTGGAAGTCGATCAGATAGACATTCTCGCCCGGACCGTGCTTGGCGACCTTCAGGAGATCGACGACGCCGGCGAACCCCGACCGCCGCGCAAGCTCGGGCGTGATGTCGCCGAGCGCGATCCGGCGGATCGCTTTGACTTCCACGAAGCCCGGGCCGAGCGCATACCGCCCGCCGGCCTTCACGTGCGGCCGCTGCCAGATCCGTGTGCTGCAGGTTACCTCGCCGCGCATGACCGGCTCGCGAAGCCGCTTGGTGAATTTCATCGATGGGCCTTGTCTGGACCGCGTCCCTGTCTGCTAAGCTTGGTCGAAACGATACCCAAGGGAAAGACCATGCCCCAGGCACAAGCGAACGGCATCACCATCGAGTATGAGACTTTTGGGCGCGCCTCCGATCCGGCGCTGCTGCTGATCATGGGCTTTTCGGGCCAGTTGACGATGTGGCCGGTCAAGCTTTGCGAGGGGCTGGCGGCGAAAGGCTTCTACGTCATCCGCTACGACAACCGCGACATCGGCAAATCGACCCATCTGTCCCACCTGGGCGCGCCCAACGTGCCGGAGGTGTTCATGAAGATGATGAGCGGCCAGAAAGTCGACGCGCCCT
>DATATK010000021.1:0-8856 GCA_036268825.1 Rhizomicrobium sp.
GGATTCCAGCCGCTCGCGGAAGGCGATGGATTTCACCTTGCCGTCCTCGCCGATCACAATGCGCCGCTCGGGCAGATCGAGCGACAGCGGATCGCGCCGGTCCCGCGCCTTCGCCAATGCCTGATAAGCCCTCCACAATGGATTGAGCACGTTGATGGCGAGTTCACTTTTATCCTTGCCATCGAAGGCGTGTTGCGCCTGCTGGTAGGTAAGGGTGGCGGCGGAGCGCATGATGCCGCGGATGAATTCGTGGCTGCGCTTGTTGCCGTCCGCGTCGAAATTCATCCGCACCGCCAGGCAGGCGCGGTCCTCGTTCTCCATCAGCGAACACAGATCGGCCGACAGGATCTCGGGCAGCATCGGCACGACGCGGTCGGGGAAATAGGCGGAGTTGCCGCGCTTCAGCGCCTCGCGGTCGAGCGCCGATCCCGGCGTCACATAATGCGCCACGTCCGCGATGGCGACGATTACGATGTGGCCACCATTCTCGTCCGGCCCGGCCCACACCGCGTCGTCGTGGTCGCGGGCGTCTTCGGGATCGATGGTGACAAGCGGATATTTGCGCAAGTCCGTGCGGCCGCGCGGATCGATGGGCGCGGCGCGCTCAGCTTCGTCGAGCACTTCGCGCGGGAAATCCGTCGGGATGCCGTGTGCGTGGATCGCGATGAGGCTGACGGTCTTGGGCTCGTTCATGTTGCCCAGCCGCTCGATCACCTTGGCGCGCGGATTGCCCGTGGCGCGGCCGGCCAGCGGTTCGCATAGCACCAGCTCGTTGGGCTGCGCGCCGCCACTGTCGCGCGGATCGACGCTGAATTCGAACTTGGTCTTGCGGTCGATGGGCGAGACGCGCCCGCCGCGCTCGCCGATGCGGTAGACGCCGAGCACTTTGTGCGCGCTCGCGCCCAGCCGCTTGATGACGCGTGCTTCGTAGCCGTTGCGGGTTTCGGAGAGACGCGCGAGCACGCGTTCGCCCGCGCCAAGCGCCGCGCTGCTTTCCTCGCGGCCGGGTACGACGACGATCTGCGGCGGCGGCGCGTCGCCGTCCCAACGCTGCGGCCGGGCGAGCAATTCGCCGTCCGGATCCTGGCCGATGATTTCGAGCACGGCGACTTCGGGCAAGGTGCCCGGCTTCTCAAAGGTGCGGCGAGGGCCGCGCGTCAGCGCACCCTCGGATTCGAGTTCTCTCAAGATTTTCTTCAATTCGATGCGCGCATTGCCCTTCACGCCGAGGGCGTGGGCGAGGTCGCGCTTTGTCTGTTGGGGATTTTTGGCCAGCGCTTCGAGAACGCGAGCCTTGTCGAGTTGGGACGTGTGTTTGTCGGATAATTTCTTCGTCAATTCAGGTTTCTGCTTCTTCCGTTTTGGCCTTCGCTTTCGGCGCGGCCTTCTTGGGTTTCGGCTTGGCGGCTGGTTTCGCCGCGGCCTTGGGTTTGGCTGCCGGTCTGGCTTTTTTCTTCTTCTTGCCGCCGCCTTTGCCTTCGCGGTCGGCGATCAGCGCGAGCGCCTGTTCGAGCGTCACCGTCATCGGATCGGACTCTTTGGGCAAAGTCGCGTTGGTGTCGCCGTCGGTGACATAGGCGCCGTAGCGGCCCTTCATCACCTTGATCGTGGCGCCGCCAGGATTGGCGCCGAGTTCGCGCAGGGCTTCCGGCCCGTTGCGGCGGCCGCCTTTGGCTTTCTTCTCGGCGAGCAAAGCCACTGCGCGGTTGATGCCGACGGTGAACACTTCGTCGCCGGAATCGAGCGAGGCATATTGCTTGTTGTGCGCCACGTAGGGCCCATAGCGCCCGAAATTGGTGGTGATCGGCTCGCCGGTCTCGGGATGCTTGCCGATCTCGCGCGGCAGCGAGAGCATCTTGAGCGCCAGCTCCAGATCGACGGCGGAGAGATCGGTGTTCTTTGGCACGCTGGCGCGCGGCGGCTTCTCGCCTTCGCCGCGCTGGAAATAAGGTCCGAAGCGCCCGCTGCGCAGTGTGATCGGCTCGCCGGTGGTGGGATCTTCGCCCAGCACGCGCGTGCCGCCCACGGCATCGCCGGGCTTCTGGCTGAGCTGGCGGGTATAGCGGCATTCCGGATAGTTCGAGCAGCCGACGAAGGCGCCGAAGCGGCCGAGCTTGAGGCTGAGCTCGCCCGTGCCGCAGGTCGGGCAGATGCGCGGGTTCTTGCCGTCTTCGCCTTGCGGGAACAGGTGCGGCGCGAGGATGCCGTTGAGGCGGTCGATCACCTCGGAGATGCGCAGATCCTTCGCCTCACCGATGGCGGCGGAGAAGTCGCGCCAGAAATCGCGCAGCAATTGTTTCCAATCAAGTTCGCCGGCGGAAACCTCATCAAGCTTCTCTTCGAGATCGGCGGTGAAGCCGTATTCGACATAGCGCTTGAAGAAGTTGCTCAGGAAGGTGGTGACGATGCGGCCCTTGTCATGGGGGACGAACCGGTTGCGGTCCAACTGCACATAGTCGCGTTCGCGAAAGGTCGAGAGGATGCTGGCATAGGTCGAGGGCCGGCCGATGCCGAGCTCTTCCATCTTGCGCACCAGGCTCGCTTCGGAATAGCGCGGCGGCGGCTCGGTGAAATGCTGGCCGGGGATGACCTTCTCGACGGTGGCCGGGTCGTTTTGCTTCACGCGGGGCAGGCGGGCGCCGTCCTCGTCGGACTCGTCGTCCTTGCCTTCCTGGTAGAGCGTGAGGAAGCCGTCGAACAGCGTGACGGTGCCGGTGGCGCGCAAGGTGATCTTGGTGTCGGCGGAGATCGTGTCCACCGTGGTGCGCTCCAGCTCGGCGCTTTCCATCTGGCTTGCCAGCGCGCGCCTCCAGATCAATTCGTAAAGCCGCGCCGAATCGGAATCCAGCATGCGCGACACGGCCTCGGGCCGCCGCGCGAAGCTGGTGGGGCGCACGGCCTCGTGCGCTTCCTGCGCGTTCTTGGCTTTGCTCGTATAGGCGCGGGGCACGCCGGGCACATAGCGGGCGCCGTACTGGTCGCCGATGACATGGCGTGCTTCGGCGATCGCTTCGCCGGCCATGGTAAGGCCGTCCGTGCGCATATACGTAATGAGACCGACGGTCTCGCCGCCGATATCCACGCCCTCATAGAGCGATTGGGCGATCTGCATCGTCCGCTTGGCCGCGAAGCCCAGCTTGCGGGAGGCTTCCTGCTGCAGGGTCGAGGTGATGAAAGGCGGCGAGGGGTGGCGCTTGACCGGCTTGCTCTCGACGCTGCCGATCTTGAATTTCTGCGCCTGGATCGCGTTCACGGCGCGGATCGCGTCCGCCTCGTTGTTGATGCCGAGCTTGTCGACCTTCTTGCCGTCCAGATGCGTCAGATGGGCGGAGAAGTTCCCGGCCTCGGCGGCGAGATCGACGTCGATGCTCCAATATTCCTGCGGAATGAACGCGTCGATCTCCGCCTCGCGCTCCACGATCAGGCGCAGCGCGACCGATTGCACGCGCCCCGCCGAGCGCGCGCCCGGCAGTTTGCGCCACAGGATCGGCGACAGCGTGAAGCCGACGAGATAATCCAGCGCGCGGCGGGCGAGATAGGCGTCCACCAGTTCGACATTGATCTCGCGCGGATGCTGGATCGCGTCGAGCACCGCGGATTTGGTGATCGCGTTGAACGCGACGCGCTCGACCTTGATCTTGTTCAGCGCCTTCTTCTGGCGGAGGACTTCCAGCACGTGCCAGGAAATCGCCTCGCCTTCGCGGTCGGGGTCGGTGGCGAGGATCAGCTTGTCGGCGCCCTTGAGCGCATCGACGATATCCTTCACCCGCTTCTGGGCCCGGGGATCGACCTCCCAGGTCATGGCGAAGTCTTCGTCGGGCTTTACCGAGCCATCCTTGGCCGGCAGGTCGCGGATATGGCCGAAACTGGCGAGCACCTTGTAGTTCGAGCCAAGGTACTTGTTGATCGATTTGACCTTGCCGGGCGATTCGACGACGAGAACATTCATGCGGGTACGAAAGGCTTTCTGGCGCGGCGGGCCTGGAGAGTAGCCGCAAGATTGTTACAAAATCGCCGGATCGGGGCGGGCGGACACTTGCCGAAGGGTATTGAGCCTGTCAACGCCCAAGGGTTAGGTGCTCTACTTGAGATAGGTATTTTGACCGTGATTTTCGGGATTTTGGGCTTGGACCGCTCCAATAAATCCAGCGTAAGCGCCAGAAATATTCGTTTTTCGCTTCATAAATCTACCGTTAGTTGTCATTCTGTCCAGACTCAGCTAAACGCAAGGTTGAGCGGAGTCCAAGGGGGATTCCTTGCCAAAAGAGCGGCGAAAGGTCTGCGCGTGGTGGGAGACGAATTACCGCCCAGCGTGAGCAACCAGGAAGCCCTGCGCTATATCCATGAGCTTGCTCGTTCGCTCCACGATATGGCCCTTCAACTTGGCCGTTCAAGGCTTGCCGGTCTCCTGGCGGACGCCTCCGCCGAAGCCGGCCGGCTCGCAATCGCGGAAACACAAAGCCATTAGCCAACTGAAACCCGGTTCCCCGGATGGCGCGTCAGCCGCCCGGCCAACTCCCATTCCAGGAGCACGGTGAGTACGGCCGCGGTGCTCGCGCCGCTGCGGCGGATCAGTTCGTCTACGTCCGTCGGCGCCGGGCCGAGCAGTTCGGCAAGGCGGTCGCGGATGCGGTCGGCTTCCGCTTCGATGGCGGGGTCCTGCGCGGGCGCATCCGGCTCGCGGCCCGGATCGCGGAAGCTTTGCCCCAGGATCGGGCGCAACCCGGCGATCACGTCGTCCGCGCTTTCGGTCAGCGTGGCGCCTTCGCGGATCAGGCGGTTGGTGCCCTTGGCGCGCGGATCGAGCGGCGAGCCCGGCACCGCGAAAATCTCGCGGCCCTGCTCGAGCGCGTAGTTCGCCGTGATCAGCGAGCCAGAACCTTCCGCCGCTTCCACGATCACCACGCCGCGCGCGATGCCGGAGATCACGCGGTTGCGGCGCGGGAAGTGGCGCGCCTGCGGCGCCATCCCGGGCGGCATCTCCGAGACAATCACGCCTTCCGCCTTGATGCGTTCGTAGAGCGCCGCGTTCTCCGGCGGATAGATGATATCGAGCCCGCCCGCCATCACCGCGCAGGTGCCTGTCGCGAGCGAGCCTTCATGCGCGGCGGTGTCGATCCCGCGCGCGAGGCCAGAGACGATGCCAAGGCCCGTTGCGCCCAGATCCATCGCGATGCGCTCGGCGAATTTGCGTCCCAGCGCGGAGGCGTTGCGCGCGCCGACGATGGCGACCATGTCGCGGCGCAGGAGCGAGGCATGCCCCAGCACCGTGATCAGCGGCGGCGGTGCATCGAGCGCGGCGAGGCCGTCGGGAAACTCCGGCTCTATGGAGGCGATCATCCTTCCGCTGAGTGCTGCCAGCGCATCCAGTTCGCGCCGCGCATCCGCATCGGTCGGCATCCGCGTCTCGCCGCCGCCGCGCTTGGCGAGCCGCGGCAGTTCGGCGAGCGCTGCCGAGGCATTGCCGAAGCGCGCGATCAACTGGGCGAAGGTGACGGGCCCGACATTCTGCGTCCGCGCGAGCCTCAGCCAGGCGCGCCGTTCCGCGTCGCCCAGGCTGCGCGTCACGTTTTGGCGCCTATGCGCGGCTCCGTGCCGGCAAGCAGGCGGGCGATGTTGTCGCGGTGGCTGGCGAAGATCATCAGCATCAGGATCAGCATCAGCATCGCTTCGAGCGGCCTATTGGTGACCATCATCGCGACGGGCGCGACGAACGCCGCGATCAGGGCCGACAGCGATGACATGCGCCAGATCAGCGCCGCCACGATCCACACGCCAGCGACGAACAGTCCGATGGGCCACGACAGCGCCAGCGTCACGCCGAGGAACGTCGCCACGCCCTTGCCGCCCTTGAATCGCAGCCAGACCGGATAGAGATGCCCGATGAAGGCGCCAAGGCCGGCGAAGACCGCGAAGGTCTCGCTGTAATGCGCCCGCACCAGCAGGACGGCGAGGGCGCCCTTGCCCGCATCGCAGATCAGCGTGGCGGCCGCCGCCCAGCGATTGCCGGTGCGCAGCACGTTGGTCGCGCCGATATTGCCGGAGCCGACCTTGCGGATGTCGCCGCCGCCGGAGATGAGGGTGATGATGAGGCCGAACGGCACCGAGCCCAGCAGATAGCCGAACAGCGTGACGCCCAGGAAATACGGCCACGCATTGGCCCAATCGACCGTATCGAGAATGTCGAACATCAGCACCCCGCCTTTCGCGTGAACACGCAGTCTCCGCCCACATAGGTCCGGTGCACGCGGCCCTGGAATTTGCGGCCCTCGAACGGCGTGTTGCGCGCGCGCGAATGCAGCGACGCGGCGTCGGCGACAAAGGGCTCGTCGGGATCGAACAGCACGAGGTCTGCCGGCATGCCCTTGGCAAGCGATCCGGCGCGGATGTCGAGCAGGCGCGCCGGCGTGGAGGTGAGCGTATCCATCACGCGCGAGAGGCTGGCGCGGCCGTCATGGTGCACGCTGAGCGCGGCGGCGAGCAATGTTTCGAGCCCCGTCGCGCCGAATGCGGCTTGGGCGAAGGGCAAGCGCTTTGTGTCGGCAGCTTGCGGGTCGTGGCTGGAGACGATGACGTCGATCTGCCCCGACGCGACGCCCTCGACCATTGCGGCACGGTCCGCTTCGGAGCGCAACGGCGGCTTCACCTTGCGGAAGGTGAAATAGGAGCCGACGTCGAGTTCGTTGAGCGTGAGGTGATAGGCCGATACGCCGCAGGTGATCGGCAGGCCGCGCCGCTTGGCTTCGACGATGGCGTCAAGCGAGGCGCGGCAGGATATCTGGCCGAAGTGATAGCGCGCGCCGGTGAGCTCGACGAGGCGGATGTCGCGCTCCACGGCGATGGTCTCGGCCATCGCGGGCGCGGCGGGAATGCCCAGCCGCATCGCGAACTCGCCTTCGTTCATCGATGCGCCGAAGGAGAGTTCCGGATCTTCCGCATGGCCGACGACGAGGGCGTTGAAGGTGGAGGCATAGGCCAGCGCACGGCGCATGACGCGCGCGTTGGCGACGGTGCGGTCGCCGTCGGTGAACGCGACGGCGCCGGCTTCTTGTAGAAGGCCGATCTCCGTCATCGTCTCGCCGGCGAGGCCGCGGGTCAGCGCCGCCATCGGCAGCACGCGCACTTTGGCGGTGGCCTCGGCGCGGCGCGTGATGAAATCGACCAGCGAGGGCTCGTCGATCACCGGATCGGTGTTGGGCATCACCACCATGGTGGTCACACCGCCCGCCGCCGCTGCTTCGCTGGCGGAAGCGAGCGTTTCGCGATGCTCGCTTCCCGGCTCGCCCGTGAAGACGCGCATGTCGATCAGGCCGGGCGCGAGCACCAGACCCTTGCAGTCGATCACTTCGGGATCGTTGCGGTCGATATCGCCGAACAGTCGCGGGCCGATATCGGCGATCCTGCCGTCCTCGACCAGCAGGCCGCCCTTGGCGTCCAGCTCTGTCGCCGGATCGATCAGGCGGGCGTTGACGAAAGCGATCCGCTTTTTCATGGCGCGTTGCGTCCCTCGCGCGCCAGCCCGCGCGACAGTGCGTCAAGCACCGCCATGCGGATCGCGACGCCCATCTCGACCTGCTCCTGGATCAGACTGACCTCGATATCGTCGGCGACGTCGGAGTCGATCTCGACGCCCCGGTTCATCGGGCCGGGATGCATCACCAGCGCGCCGGGCTTGGCATAGCCAAGCTTCTCGCGATCGAGGCCGTAAAAATGGAAATATTCGCGGGTCGAGGGGATGAACGCGCCGGCCATGCGTTCCAATTGCAAGCGCAGCATCATCACGATGTCCGCGCCCGCGAGGCCCTGCTTCATGTCGTGGAACACTTCCACGCCGAAGCGCTCCGCATCGCCGGGCAGCAAGGTGCGCGGCGCGATCAGCCGTACCCGCGCGCCCATCAGCCCGAGCAGCCGGATGTTCGAGCGCGCGACGCGGCTGTGCAGCACGTCGCCGCAGATCGCGACGACCAGCCCTTCGAACCCGCCGCGGCGGCGGCGGATGGTGAGCGCATCGAGCAGCGCTTGCGTCGGATGTTCGTGGCTGCCGTCGCCCGCATTGACCACGCAGCAGTCCAGCTTGCGCGACAGCAGCTCGGCCGCGCCGGAGTCCTGGTGGCGCACCACGAGAATGTCCGGCCGCATGGCGTTGAGGGTGGAGGCGGTGTCGATCAGCGTCTCGCCCTTGGCGACGGACGAGGTCTTCACGCTCATGTTGAGAACGTCCGCGCCCAGCCGCTTGCCCGCCAGCTCGAAAGAGCTTTGCGTGCGGGTGGACGCCTCGAAGAACAGGTTGATGAGGGTGCGACCGTTGAGGACGGCCGCCTTCTTGTCGGCGGAGCGGTTCAGGGCGACGTAATGCTCGGCCAGATCCAGCAGGCCCGTGATCTCGCCGGCGGAAACGCCTTCGATTCCAAGCAGATGGCTTGTCTTGAGGATTGGATCGGCGCTGGCCGTGGTCATCAAAGTCCGGCTTATAAGGTGGCGGGCGGTCTGGGGCAAGCCGGTTAGGTACACCCGGCGGAATACTGTCCGTCAATGGTCTTGATCGTGCCTCGGCCGTCAGCCGTCCACAGGACGCTGACGCTTTTCGAGCAGGGCAGGTGGCCCCAGCCGTAGCTCAGCATGTGCGCATCCTCTGTGGGGGCAATGAAGCCCTGCAGGGTGAGCGCGTTCTCCAGCGCTTTTTCGCTGCTGCCGGCCGGAAAGCGCCGTTGCAGGATGGTGGTGAAATCGGCGGAGGCCTTGGTGCAGCGCGGCAGGTCGCGGCATGTCACGGCGCCGAGGATCGGCGGCGGACCGGAGAAGTTCAAATAGCTTCCTGCGACCGCAATGGCCCAATGCGCGGGCTCCCACACGCTG
>DATATK010000022.1:0-12874 GCA_036268825.1 Rhizomicrobium sp.
CGACGGCCGACAAGCTCACCATCCCGATCATCGCGTCCGGCGGCATGGCGGATGCGCGCGGGCTGGTGGCGGCGCTGGCGCTGGGCTGCGACGGCGTCAACATGGGCACGCGCTTCATGGCGACGGTCGAGGCGCCGATCCATGAGAACGTGAAGAAGCAGATCGTGGCCAATGACGAGCGCGGCACGAACCTCATCTTCCGCACCATGCACAACACCGCGCGCGTCGCGAAGAACACGATCAGCGATGAAGTCGTCGCCATCGAGCGCCGCGGCAACGCCAAGTTCGAGGACGTGCGCGAGCTCGTTGCCGGCGTGCGCGGCGCCGACGTGCTCAACATCGGCAAGATGGATGCCGGCATCTGGTCCGCCGGGCAGACGCAAGGCCTGATCCACGATATTCCCACTTGCAAGGACCTCGTCGCCCGCATCCTGCGCGAGGCGGAGGCGATTATCCGGGATCGGTTGGATAAAGCGCTGGTGGCTTAAGCGCGATTGAAATTGAGCGGCCCATGCCCCTTGCCCAATCCGGGCGCGGTGGCGATGGCGTTTTGCACGAACTCGCGCGCGCGACCGGTGGCCAAAGGCAGCGACATTCCTTGCGCCAGGCCGCAGGCGATGGCAGTGGAGAGCGCGCAACCGGTGCCGTGGGTGTGGCGGGTCCTGATGCGCGGGAAGGCGTAGATCTCCACACCGCCGTTCCACACCAGCACGTCGTCGACGGTGGATTTCGTCGCGTGGCCGCCTTTGATCAGCGCGGCGCTCGCGCCCATCGCGATCAGCGCGCGGCCGGCCCGTTCGGCTTCGTCGCGGTGCGCGCCGTGCAGCCCGGTCAGCACTTGCGCTTCGGGAATATTCGGCGTCACCAATGCGGCGAGCGGCATAAGCCGCGCTTTCAGCGCGGCGACGGCATTGGCGGCGAGCAGGCGCGTGCCGCTGGTCGAGAGCATCACCGGATCGAGCACGATGGGGATGTTGCGGGCCTTCTTTTCCAGCGCGTCGGCGACGGCCTTCACGACGCCGGCCGAGCCCAGCATGCCGATCTTGATCGCGTCCGCGCCGATATCGTCCAGGCACATCGCGATCTGTTCGGCGACGATCGCGGCGGGAACGGGATGGACGCGGCGGACGGATCTGGTGTCCTGCGCCGTCACGGCGGTGACGGCCGTCATCGCGTAGACGCCGAATGCGCTCGCGGTCTTGATGTCGGCCTGCAATCCCGCGCCGCCGCTCGAATCCGAGCCGGCGACGATGAGTAGGCGCGCTGGCGTCAAGCCGCGGAGTCCTGGATGGCGGCGACGATCTCGCGCACGACTTCGCGCACTTCACGCTCGTTCTCGCCCTCGGCCATGACGCGGATGACAGGTTCGGTGCCGGATTTGCGCACCAGCACGCGGCCCTTGCCGTTCAGCCGCGCCGTGCCCGCGTCGATCTGCGACTGGACCTTCGCGTCGTCGAGCGGCGCGCCGCCGGCGCGGAAACGCACATTTTCCAACACTTGCGGCAGCGGCTCGTAAAGATGCGCCGCCTTGCTCGCCGGCTGGCCTTCCTGCGCCAGCACCGCCAGCACTTGCAGCGCCGCGATCAGGCCGTCGCCCGTGGTGGAGAAATCGGAGAGCACGATATGGCCGGACTGCTCGCCGCCGACATTCATGCCGCCCGCATTCATCTTCTCGATCACGTAGCGGTCGCCCACCGCGGCGCGCGTCAGCGAAAGGCCGAGGGTTTGCAGGTAGCGGTCGAGACCGGCATTGGCCATCACGGTTCCGACGATGCCGCCACCCTTCAGATGCCCGGTCCTGGACCAGGAGCGCGCGATCAGCGCGAGGATCTGGTCGCCGTCTATAATGCGGCCGCGTTCGTCGGCCATCACCACGCGGTCGGCGTCGCCGTCCAGCGCGATGCCGAAATCGGCGCGCATCTCGCGCACCTTGGCGCTCATCGCGGCGGGCGAAGTCGAGCCGCAATCGAGATTGATGTTGAAACCGTCCGGCGAGGTGCCGATGGCGAAGACTTCCGCGCCCAACTCCCACAACACGGCGGGCGCGACCTTGTAGGCGGCGCCGTGCGCGCAATCGATCACCACGCGCATGCCCTCGAGGCGCAGATTCTTCGGGAAGGTGCGCTTGGCGAACTCGATATAGCGGGCCTGGCTGTCGTCGATGCGCTTGGCGCGGCCGATGCGGCCGGATTCGGCGAGGCCCGTTTCCAGGCCATTGTTCATCATGGCTTCGATCTCGGCCTCGCGCTCGTCGGAGAGCTTGCAGCCGTCGGGGCCGAAGAACTTGATGCCGTTGTCATGGAACTGGTTGTGCGAGGCGGAGATCATCACGCCGAGGTCCGCGCGCAGCGAACGCGTCAGCATCGCGACGGCGGGCGTCGGCAGAGGGCCGAACTGGAACACGTCCATGCCCACGGCGGTGAAGCCGGCGACGAGCGCGGATTCAATCATGTAGCCAGAGAGGCGCGTATCCTTGCCGATCACCACGCGGTGGCGATGCTCGCCGCGCGTGAAGATGCGGCCCGCGGCCATGCCGGCCTTCATCGCGATTTCGGGCGTCATCGGGAAGGAATTGGCCCGTCCACGAATGCCGTCGGTTCCGAACAGCTTTCGGCTCATGACAGGAAGTCCCCTCGGCTAAGCACCACACCGGCGCCATTATAGCAAAACCGCCCGGGCGCCGCGCCCTCTTAGGGCAAGATTGGTAAAGCGTCCTACGCCGCCCCGAAGGGCCCGTCCAGAGTGTTCCAGACGGCCAAACCGTCCCGCAAGGCGCCCGGATCGTGGGTCCGGATATAGTCCGCACCCTGAGAAACCGCGAACATCTCGGCCGCCAGGGTGGCGGAACCGGCCTCCTGCGCCACCCGCCCCACCAGCGCACGCAGGAAGGATTTGCGCGACACCGAAACCAGCACCGGCAGGCCAAAGTGCCTTTTGAGGTCTCCCACCCGCCGCAGCATGGTGAGCGAGGCCTCTGGATTGGCGCCCAGGAAGAAACCCATGCCCGGATCAAGGATCAACAGTTCGCGCGCGATGCCGGCTTTGGTGAGCGCCGCGACGCGCGCCTCGAAGAAACGCGACACGCGCGGGAATATCTCTTCCGGCGGAACGGCGACGCGCGTGGCGCGGCCGCGCGCCTGCACCGAATGCATCACGATCAGCTTCGCATCGGCGCGCGCGAGTTCGGGATAGAGCGCCTCATCCGGAAAGCCCTGGATGTCGTTGAGATAGTCTACGCCCTGCGCCAGCGCCCAGCGCTGCACATCCGGCGCGAAGCTGTCGATGGAAACCGCGATGCCATCCTTCTTCAGCGCCGCGACGACCGGCTCGAGCCGCGCGATCTCCATTTCCGGCGCGACGGATTTCGCATCGGGATTGGAAGACGCCGCGCCGATATCGATAATGTGTGCGCCCTCGCCAGCCAGCTTGCGCGCCTGCGCGAGCGCGGCATTGGGCTGCAGATATTTTCCGCCGTCGGAGAACGAATCCTCCGTGATGTTGAGGATGCCGAGGATGTTCATGGCGTCTGAAGCGCGGCCACGCGCGCCTCGATCTTGCGCAGCCAGTCCCATTCCTCCTCGGTGGTGTAGGGCCAGCCGGTACAGGCGAGTTTCCATTTGCGCAGGGCTTCGCGTGCGGCGGGTGCGTTGCCTTCGGCGAGCGTCACGGCGCTGAGCGCGCGCCAATAGGATGGCAGCCTGCGGATCTGCCAGGACTGCGCGTACGAAAGCGATTGCCGCGCGAGCACGGCGTTATCATCGAGCATCGCGAGCGCGAAGGCTTCTTCGACGCGCAGCATTTCGCTGGGCATGCCGTGCTGGAGCGCGCGGCGCAGCACGGCGCGGGCTTCGGGGATTCCGGCGCGGTCCAGATACCAGGCATAGACATAGAGCGAGCCGGTGGCGTCGCCGGCCCAGAGCGAGTCCGCTTCCACGGCGCGCACAAGCGACGGGTCCCAATCGCGCGGACGCTTGCCGTCGATCATGCCGGCCATCAACCGCAGGTGCCGGCCGCGCGCGACGAAATTGTAGGCGAAGAGATCGGCGAGGATGTGCTGGCCGTCGGAGCCGCGGAACGGGATGAGATTGTAGAGGCCGGACACCAGCGAGATCGCGGCGACGCCGAGGAACATGCCGTAGGCGATAGACCCCGGCGGCGCTGCGAAACCGGCCCATGCGGCAAGCGCCGCCAGCGCGATATTGGCGGCGGGTCCACCGGCATGGACGGCGATCCAGGCGGCGCGTCCACCACCCGTTTCCGGCGGCACGGCGAGCACGGCGCCCGCGGTGTTGAGGCCGAAGGCGGGCGCGCCGGCGCTGACGCGCAGCGGCGAGAAGCGCAGCGAGACGCCGCCGAGCGCGAGGATCGGCACACGCCAGCCCAGCGCGAGCGCCGTGCCGAGATGGCCGAGTTCGTGGATCAGGACGAGGAACGGCGCGGCATAGACGAAGAACGCGACGGCCAATGCTTTCGCCTCGGCTGGCGGCAGCGCATCCGCGTTCCACATCGCCAGGCTGAGCGCGGCGGCCACCGCGAACACGATCAGCGCCGACGCGGCTAGGATCGGCGGCGAGAGCGATCGGGAGGGCAGCGCGCTTGCGGACATCGCGTGACTTATAGCGAAAAAGCAAAAGGGGAAGCGAACGCTTCCCCTTCGCTATTGGCGTGCGATGAACCCTCAGCGCCCAGGCTGCGGCTCCGGCGTGGCCGGGCCGATGCGGCGGCCGGCAGTGGGCACGCTGGGCCCTGGGCCGCGCTGCGGCTCGGGCTCTTCGTAAGGCTTGCGCACGGGCTGGATGCCCTTGGTCAGCGCGATGATCTCGTCGCCCGTCAGCGTTTCGTATTCGAGCAGGCCCAGCGCGACCATATGCAGGTCCTTGGTGCGGTCGGTGAGGATCTGCTTGGCGCGGCCGTAGCACTCGTCGATGATGCGGCGGATTTCGCCGTCGATCTTCTGCGCGGTGGCTTCCGAGATGTTCTGGGTGCGCGAGACGCTATGGCCCAGGAACACTTCCTCCTGGTTCTCGCTGTACTGGATTGGGCCCAATTCGTCGGACAGGCCAAAGCGCGTGACCATCGCGCGCGCGGCGCGGGTTGCGTACTGGATGTCGGACGAGGCGCCGGTGGTGACGTGGTCGTAACCGAAGATCAGCTCCTCGGCGACACGGCCGCCGAAGGCGACGCAGATATCGGCGAGAATCTTCTGGCGGTCGACGGAGACCTGGTCGCGCTCCGGCAGACGCATCACCATGCCGAGCGCGCCGCCGCGCGGGATGATCGTGGCCTTGTGGATCGGATCGGAACCCTTGACGCTGATCGCTATGATCGCGTGGCCGCCTTCGTGATAGGCGGTGAGTTTCTTCTCCTCCTCGCTCATCGCGAGAGAGCGGCGCTCGGCGCCCATCATCACCTTGTCCTTGGCGTCTTCGAGCTCGGCCATCGTCACCACGCGCTTGCCGCGGCGGGCGGCGAGCAAAGCCGCTTCGTTGACGAGATTGGCGAGATCGGCGCCGGAGAAGCCGGGCGTGCCACGCGCCAGCGTGCGCGGATCGACGTCCTGCGCCAGCGGGACCTTGCGCATGTGGACGCGCAGGATCTTTTCGCGGCCGGCGAGATCGGGGTTCGGCACCACGATCTGGCGGTCGAAACGGCCCGGGCGCAGCAGCGCCGGGTCGAGCACGTCGGGGCGGTTGGTCGCGGCGATCAGGATCACGCCTTCGTTGGCCTCGAAGCCGTCCATCTCGACGAGCAGCTGGTTCAGGGTCTGCTCGCGCTCGTCATTGCCGCCGCCGAGGCCGGCGCCGCGATGGCGGCCGACCGCGTCGATTTCATCCACGAACACGATGCAGGGCGCGTTCTTCTTGGCCTGCTCGAACATGTCGCGCACGCGGGATGCGCCGACGCCGACGAACATCTCGACGAAGTCTGAACCCGAGATCGTGAAGAACGGCACGTTGGCTTCGCCCGCGATGGCGCGCGCGAGCAACGTCTTGCCGGTGCCGGGCGGACCGACGAGCAGCACGCCCTTGGGGATGCGGCCGCCGAGGCGCTGGAATTTCTGCGGGTCCTTCAAGAAGTCGACGATCTCCTTCAGGTCTTCTTTCGCCTCGTCCACGCCCGCGACGTCCTCGAAGGTGACGCGGCCGGTGCGTTCGGTGAGAAGCTTGGCGCGGCTCTTTCCGAAGCCCATCGCCTTGCCGCCGCCGGACTGCATCTGGCGCAGGAAGAAGATCCAGACGCCGACGAGCAGCAGCATCGGCGCCCAGCTGATGAGGATGTTGACGAGATTGAACGGGCTGTCTTCGGTCGACGTGACGCTGACGTCGACATTGTGGTCGAACATGCGCTGGCCGAGCTGGCTGTCGCCGCTCATCGCGGTGGTCGTGAAGGCGGAGCCCTTGGTGGTCTCGCCCGTGATCTGGTCGCCCTTGATCGTGACCTTCTTGACCTGGCCGGCGATCACTTCCTGATTGAACGTGGTGTAGCTGATCGCGGCCGATTGCGGATGGGTCGCGTTGCCCTGGAACAGGTTGAACAGGAACACCAGGAGGACCGCTATGACGATCCACAAAACCAGATTGCGAAGATTGTTCACGGCCGTCCTTTCAGGCAGGGGCGAGCGCTTAAGGCTGCTTGCTTATGTAGGAACAATCCTAGCCCGTTGCCAGCCATCAAAACGTTAAGAAATTTGCGGGGCCACGGCAATCGCGATCTCGAATTCCACTTAAGATGCGCGGTTAATCCGCGGTGCGGACGCGGCGTCCCGGCTCACGCAAGATTGTAAGCGTACCGGGCCCAAATACCGCCTCCCGCCGCGGCGCGGGCGCGATGCGGCAGCCTTGCAAGGTGCACCCGGCTTTGAGGCCGGTTTTGACTGCCGCGAACAGCCGCGACAGGCTCTCGAAACGCGGCCGGTAAGTCTGGCCGGAGACCTGGCCAAGCACCTGCGCCAGCGCGCGCAGCCCGATTTCCTCGGGAACTTCGGCAAGCGCCTTTCCGTCGAGGAAGGTTTTGGACCCTTCGATGCGGCAACACGCCTTTAACCATGCCTCCGTTTCGGCCTCCAGTGCGGCGCGGGCGCGGGCAAGATGGCCGGCGGCGGCGGTCAGTTTTTCGGCCGTGAGGCCGAGTTCCGCCAGGGCGGGGGCCGCGGCGCGGATCCGCACCCGGGCGAATTGCGGATCGCCGTTCATCGGATCGTCGAGCCAGTCCTGTCCGCGTGCCTTGAGAAGCGCGCGCAATCCGGCGCGGGAGAAATTAAGCAGCGGCCGCACCAGTTGCAGCGCCTCGAAGCCCGGCAGCGGATAGGGCGCGAGCGCGCGCATCGCAGATAGGCCATCGAGACCACTGCCGCGCGCCAGGCGCAGCAGGAACGTCTCGGCCTGGTCTTCGCGCGTGTGCGCGACATAGAGGAAGCGGAGCTTGTGCGCGCAGCACCAATCGCCCATCAGCCGGTAACGCGCGTCGCGCGCCGCGGATTCGATATCGGCTGTGGGCTTCTTGCCTTTCCACGACAGGACATGCGCTTCGAGCCTGGCAGCGCGCGCCCAGCGCGCGGTCTTGTTCGCGTCGGCGGCGGAGGCTTTGCGCAAGCCGTGATCGACGATCAGCACGATGGGCGCTTCGCGCGCGTTCGCTTTCGCCCAATCGGCGAGGAGATGCATCAGCGCGAGCGAATCCCCGCCGCCCGACACCGCGACCGCACCGGGCCAATGTGCGGGCGCGAAACGCTGCGCCTCACCTGACGCAGACGGCCTTGCGCTCCGCCGCCGCTCTGGCCGCGACGGGTTTGGTGGCGTTCGGATATTTGGACGCGAATGCGGCAAGGGCGGCGCAGCCTTCCTTCTTCTGATCCAGGGCGATCAGCGATTCGGCGAACTTAAGCATGGAATCGGGCGCGCGCGCAGACGTGGGATATTTCTTCAACCCTTCGGCGAAGCTGTGCGTCGCGCCCGCATAGTCCTTCTGGACATATTGTATGTCGCCCACCCAATAGAGCGCCTGCGGCGCCAAGGGATCGTTGGGATGCGCATCGACATAGCCGCGGAACGCGGCGGCCGCCTGGTCGTATTGCGCCTTGGCGAGCAGGTTCATCGCCTTGTCGAATTCCGGATGCGCCACGGGCGGCGGCATGTCGCCCTGCTGCGCGCCGGCCGCCGGTGGCAAAGGCAGCGGCGTGTTGGACGGGATGGTGCCGAGCACGCCCGGCCCCGGCGCCAGATGCTGCGGCGGACCGCTCGCGGCGGCGCCCGATGGCGGGAAGTTTTGCGGCGCGGGCGCGACATTTGCGGGGGGCGCAGCGGCAACCGATCCGGCGACCTGCGATCCGTTGCAGGGCAGCGCGTTGTCGCCGCTGGACGCGCCCAATTGCTGGGCGGCCATGGTGCAGAGCTTGTAGTCGAAGTCCTTCTGCATCCGCTCCATCCGGTCGTTCATCACCGCGATGCGATGATCGAGCTGCTCGACCTGGCCGGTGAGGTTGCGCAGCGAATTCTCCAGATCGCTGGCGCGCGCGTTGAGCGCGGCGATGCCCTGGTCCTGGTTCTGCTCGTGCTGCTCGCGCGCCGCCTTCTCCGCGTCGCTCTCGCCGAACAGCGCGGCGACCTCGAGCCTGTTGCCGAGCTTGGCGCTGTCGTCCACGATCCGATCCCTGAGTGCTTGCGCCTGGACCGTCGCCGCATCGAGCCGGGCCTGAAGATCGGTCTGCGGATCCGCCGCGGCTTGCGCGGCCATCAGGCAGAGCGCAACTGCCGGTGCCGCCGCGCGTGAAAGCAGAGTGCGCATCGCTTCAATCCCTCGTTATGGGCTCAAAACCCAGTCGATCCGAACACTTAGCCGAAAATGAGGCTGGCTCGCAAAGCGAAAGGGCGCCGTGTGACCGGCGCCCTTTGCGAAAGCAGACGTACCACCTGTCTTTTAAGACGTCGCGCCGGCGGAGATGGTGGTGACGCCGCGGCGGTTCTGCGCCCAGCAATCCTCGGTCGATTCCGAGCAGACCGGACGCTCCTTGCCGTAGGAGACGGTATCGACGCGGCTCGACGAGACGCCGAGGCTGACGAGATATTCCTTCACCGCGTTGGCTCTGCGGGCGCCGAGCGCGAGGTTGAATTCGCGGGTGCCGCGCTCGTCGCAATTGCCTTCGATGGTGACGCGCACCGCCGGATATTTCGACAGCCACGCGGCCTGGCGCTGAAGCAACGCGCGGTCTTCATCGCGCACGGTGTATCTGTCGTAGTCGAAATGCACGGTGTCGCCGACATTGACCTTGAGGTCCTGGGCGCTGCCCGGCACGGCGCTGGATTCCGAAGACATGGAACTGCTGCCGCTCATCGCGTTGGGGGGCGGCGCTTCGGCGGTCGCGGCCGGCTTGTCGGTGCACGCGGCCAGCGCGATCACGCAGGCGAGGCTAACGAATTTCAACCCATTTGAGATCGTGATCATAGATGCCCTACTCCGAATGGCGGAGCCCCTCGTGCGCTGGGGTCCGGATAGACGACCGGCGCGCGCACCGCCGATGAAACGTTCGATATCCTGAAACGTCCGATACGCCGAAAAGTCCCCGTCTTTCCGAAACTTAACTTTAGGCACTCCAATCTACTGTATCAAGGGCGACCATGCCGGATCGGACGCATCGCCCGGCGACATGACGCGTCTTTCATTCCGTCCCGTGACGTCGACCGACCAGATCTGGCTGCCCCGCCCACCCTGCAGCGAGCGGGTGAACATCATCACCCGGCCGTTGGGCGCCCAGGTCGGGCCTTCGTCATGCCAGCCGTCCGTGATGATGCGCTCGCCGGAACCGTCCGGCCGCATGACGCCGACGTGGAATATGTTTCCCGTCTGCTTGGTGAAGGCGATGAGATCGCCGCGGGGCGACCACACCGGCGTGCCGTTGTTTCCACCGCCGAAGCTGATGCGATGCTGGTTGGACCCGTCCGCGTTCATCACATAGACCTGCTGGCTGCCGCCGCGGTCGGATTCGAACGCGATCTGCGTGCCGTCGGGCGAATAGGAGGGCGCGTCATCGATCGCCGGATTGGTGGTCAGCCGCACCGAGCCGCGGGTGCGCAAATCCATCACATAGATGTCCGAATTGCCGGCGGACTCCAGGCTCATCACCACTTTGTTGCCGTCGGGCGAGAAGCGCGGGCTGAACGTCATGTTGGTGAAATTGCCGAGCGCTTCCTGCCTGCCGCTGTCGAGATCGAACAGATAGACGCGCGGCTTGCCCGATGCGTAGGACATGTAGGCGATCATCTGCTCCGTCGGATTGAAGCGCGGCGTCAGAACCAGGTAGCTGCCGTTGGTCAGGAACTGCGGGTTGGCGCCGTCCTCGTCCATGATGGCGAGGCGCTTCTTGCGGGCGAGTGCCGGGCCGGTCTCCGAGATGAAGACGATGCGGGTATCGAAATAGCCCTTCTCGCCGGTGATGCGCGAATAGATCGTATCGGAGATCATATGGGCGATGCGCCGCCAGTCTTCCGGCGTGGTGGTATACTGCATGCCGGCGATCTGGTTCTGGGCCACCACGTCGAACAGCCGGAAATCGACGCGCAACCGCCCGTCGGACTGCATCGTGACCAGCCCCGTGACCAGCGCCTGCGCGTTGATCACGCGCCAGTTGGCGTAGTTGGGCGAAGAGATGTCCTTGATCTGCTCGATGAACGACTTGGCGTCGAGCGGTTTGAACAGGCCCGAGCGCTCCAGGTCGGCGCGCACCACGCCGGCGATCTGCGCGCCGGACGCGTCGCCGTTGAAATTGGGAATGGCGATCGGCAACGGCTGGATGTTGCCTTGCGTCACATCGACGTGAAGCTGCGCGAAGGCAGGGGTGGCGAACGCCAGAAGCGCCGCCAGGACCAGACCGATTTTCTTCATGCCGTCATTCTCCCGAAACTCACTGTGCGGCGGCCATGATCGCCGGGTTGAACGTGAAGGTGATATCGCGCCACTGGCTGAAACGATCCGGCGGCAATTTGTAGGGTGCGCAAGTGTAGATCGCGCGCCGCGCCGATTCCACCGCCGCCCGCATGAAAGGGTTCCCTTGTTCCGCCGCCGCGGAGTCTGCAGCCAATTGTGGCGGCTGTGCGACCGAACCGTCCGGATTGAGGAACAATTCGAAATTCACGATGAGCTGTTCGGGGTGCGGCGCGCCCACCGGGGCATTCCAGCACCTTTGGATCTGGCTCTGAATGGCGGATATGAGATCGGCGTTCATCGCATTCATGGCGCCGATGCCGGGCGTGGTGCGAGTGCCCGGCCTGGCGTTCTTGGGCTGCGCGGCGGGCGCGGCATATTTCTTGAGCAGCGCGTCAAAGTCTTCGGTGACGGGCTTCGGCTTTTGCGGAGCCGGCGCCGGCTTGGGCTTGATGTCCGGCGCGGGCTCCGCGGCCTGAACCGGAGCGGGCTCGGGCGCCGGGACTTGCGCCGGTTCCGGCGGCGGCGGAGGCGGCGTGGTCGTCTCCACAGGCGGCGCCTTGGGCTGGACCTTTTCCATCGCCATGACGTTGGCCTTGTTGCTGATCGTCACCAGATCGACCGGCACCATGGGCGTGGATTCATCGGGGATCTCGAATGTCTGCGCGAAGGTGAGGAACGTCGCCGCGATGACGGCGATGTGCAGCAGGATCGCCACGATCCAGGCCACGGGCGAGTATCTCTCGCCCGCGCCGCTCGAAAGCGAGAGCCTATTGCGCGTGCTCACGATGCTTGTCGACATCGGTCACGAGTCCGATATGGGTGAAACCGGCGGCGCTGATCATCGCCATCACCTGCATGACGCGGCCATAATCCACCGACCGGTCGCCGCGCACGAAGATGCGCTGGTCGTAGCCGTTGGACGAGATCGCCTGCAGCTTGGGGACCAGATCGTCCTCCGCCACCGGCGCGTTCTGCAGATAGATGCGGCCGTCGCGCTTGATGCTGACCGAGAGCGGCTCGCGATCCTGGCCGAGCGCCTGCGCCTTGGTCTTCGGCAGGTCGACCGGCACGCCGACGGTAAGAAGCGGCGCCGTGACCATGAACACGATGAGCAGCACCAGCATCACGTCCACGAACGGCGTGACGTTGATCTCGGCCATCGGGCGGATGCGCCCGCGTTTGCCGCCGCCCCTGCGCTGGACGTGCGCCGCCATCAGCGCGCCTTCTCGTCGAGCTGGCGCGACAGTATGGCGGAGAACTCATCGGAGAAGCCTTCGAGGCGCCCGGAATAGCGGCCGATATCGTTGACGAACTTGTTGTAGAAGATCACCGCCGGGATCGCGGCCAGCAGGCCCATCGCAGTGGCGAACAAAGCTTCGGCGATACCGGGGGCGACGACCGCAAGCGTGGTGTCGTGGCGCGCGGCGATGGCGGAGAACGAATTCATGATACCCCACACCGTGCCGAAGAGCCCGACGAAAGGCGCGGTGGCGCCGACGGTGGCGAGGAAGCCCAGTTGCTTCTCGATCCCCATCGTCTCGCGCAGGATGGTGACGCTCATCGCCTTGTCGATCCGGTCCTTGACGCCGGGCAGCAGCGCCTCGCGCGGGCTGCCGCCTTCGAAGGCACGGCGCCATTCGCGCAAGGCGGAGTTGAACACCGCCGTCATCGGGTTGTCGGTCTTCTGGGCGAATTGCTGGTAGAGCTCGTCCAGCGACAGGCCGGACCAGAACACCTTCTCGAACTTGTCGGCGCGGCGGCGGAGCGTGCCCAGCACCATCCATTTGTTGATGATGATCACCCACGACCAGATCGACGCGAGCAGCAACAGCACGAACACGGCTTTGACGATGACGTCCGCGTTGCGGAACAGCGAGACGATCGAGATGCCGCCGGCATCCGGCGCCACACTGCCACTGGCTTGCGTCACATCCACGTCGGTGGTCGGCGCGGC
>DATATK010000023.1:0-7868 GCA_036268825.1 Rhizomicrobium sp.
CCGACAAGGCCGGCTGCCTGATGCTGAGCGAGAATGCCGGCTGCCTCATGCTGGCCGACAAGGCCGGCTGCCTCATGCTGGCCGACAAGGCCGGCTGCCTGATGCTGAGCGAAAAGGCCGGTTGCCTCATGCTCGCTGACAAGGCGGGCTGCCTCATGCTCGCCGACAAGGCCGGCTGCCTGATGCTGACGGAAAAGGCTGGCTGCCTGATGTTGAGCGAGAAGGCCGGTTGCCTGATGCTCACGGAGAAGGCGGGTTGCCTGATGTTGTCGGATGTTTCCGAAATCGATGACGCCGACACGTCCAAGCCCGCGCAGGTCGCGCGCTTCTATCGCCGCATCGATGCCTGGGACATGACCGCCGTGAAGAAGCAACTCGTCCGCAAGGGCGTGTTCACGGCCGTGGAAGTCGAGGCCGTGCATGAAGAATACAAGCGCTTCGTGGCGCTGAGCTGCGCCTCGGCGGACGGCGAGATTCCCGTCTCCAAGCGCGTCGATGAATTCTGGCACCAGCACATCCTGTTCACGCAGGATTACGCGGCGATGTGCCGTGCGGTGGCCGGTCACTTCCTGCATCACCTGCCGACCGACGGCGAATAAGACTCCGGTTCACGGCGTGCGGGCCTTCTGTGGCCCGCCGCCGCCTACCCCATCTTCCACATCATCACAACGCCCACACCCAGCGCCCACAGCGCGAGTACGCCTATCGCCGCCATCGGTACCAGCGGGTTCTGCGCCTGCGCACCAATCGCCGCCAATAGCGCGCCGCCCGCCGCCAGGCCGCACACGCCCAGCGCCCGTGCCACTCCGCTCCGCAGCAACGCCCAGCTCCATGCGGCCATCGCAGCGGCCTGGAATGCGAGGCCCATCGGCATCAGCACGCGTATGAAACTGCTGCACAGCAGGAACAGGCTGCGCGCCGTTTCAAGCTTGGCGGGCAGGGCCACGTATTTTGCCGCGATGGCGGGGATCACCAGCCCGTCCGTGACGAGCGAGCCGCTGAGCAGCGCCACGCCCACCGCAAAGAACGCCATGCCCGCAAGCGCCGTCAGCCGCCTGAGCCGCAGCGTAAGAACGAGGTAGCAGACGATCTCCGCTCTACAGTGCGATGAAGCCGCCATGCACGATGGCGTCCATCGTCTGGCCGGCAGCTTCCTGCCGCAGGACGGCGGCGAAATCCGTCGCGCTCCCATCGGGATGGAGCGCGAGCAGCACGAAGGAACCGATCGCCGCTGCCGCCAGCAAGCCGCCGGCGAGGCGAGCACCGCCCGGTTGCGCCTGGGATAAGGATGTGTCCGTCATGGTCTTCCTCGCGCCTGTCTCATGCCGCTTCTAGGGGGCCGTGGTGCGGAGTTGTTGGCGCATCGGGGGCGGCTGTCCGTTTGTGGACATTCGCGCGCCGCTCGACCTTCTACATGCACTATCGCGGCAAGGAGCACATCCTGAGGCAGAGCCTGACGCGGCCGTCTTCGGCGCTCGCCATCACGGTAGGCCATGCTATGCCTGCGGAGACGCTCGCGCCCGCGCTGGCGCATTTCCACGCGCAGCGGACCGTCAACCGCGTCTTCTTCGCCGAACCCATGCGGCCGATCTGGGTCAAATGCCTCGCCGGCCTGATCGAGCCGCGTCTCGCCGCGCTGGCGCGTCATGTTCGCGCCGATCCGATCGTGCCGCTCGGGATGATCGCGACGCAGATCGCCGAAGCGCAGATCGCCCTCATCGCGAACTGGCTCGTCGCCAAGCCGTCGCTCAAGCCACTCGTGGTGGGCGAGGCCCTGATCGCCGCGACGCGCGCAATGATGGCGGCGCTTTTGCGCGCTCCGCCGGGTACGCCGCCTTTTATCCCCGGCGGGGCCACACAACTTTAACGGGCGCACCCCCGCGTTTGGATACCTTGGAAATCATCGTATAGTTATGCGTTATTAAGCATCATTTGCTGCTTTTCACCGGGGGACACAATGGACGGATTCCAGCATCTTCTGAACGTCATCGTCGATTTCTTCCGCGACGGCTTCGCGCATGTGAATGCGATGCTGGGCCTTCTGATCGCGCTCTACTCCGCTTACCGGATGTCGGAGTGGAAGGACCTCTGGAAGCTCGCGCTGGGCGCGGTGCTGATCCATGTGATCGCTTCTGTCCTGGTGCCGATGATCGATCACGACGCACCGTTCCGCCTGCCGCCGCTGCTGGATATCGAGTTCTGGAAATATGCTTTCGCGCTGTTCCTGGGCTACATTGTCGCCATCGCCGCCTTCTTCTTCGTGAAAACGAACGTGCTGAAGGGCGGCGGAGGCGGCGGGCATCATTGACCATGGAACTCGTGCATGGTTAGCCGCGTTTAACTAATGATGAAAACGGGGGACTATACGATGGACTTCCAACAACTGCTCAACACGATCTGGGCCTTTTTCGTATCCGGCTTCCACCAGGTGAACGCGGTCGAAGGGCTGGTCATCGCGCTGGTCGCCGCGCTGCTGGTGCCGGCGTGGCACCGTCTGTGGACCGTGGCGCTGGGCGCCACCGTGGTCACCCTGGTTCTCGCCGTCCTGATACCTGTGGTTGCCAACCACCAGGCGTTTCGCCTGCCCGACAACCTGCTCCAGATCTCCTATTGGGAAGAAGCGCTGGCGCTGTTCCTGGGCTATGTCGTGGTGATCGGCGTCTTCTTCTTCATCAAACGCCTGTTCCTGCGCGGCGAGTGACTCTCGACCGCGCGTCGCGATTGTTGACGCCGTAGAACGTGCCGATCAGCGTGGCGATTTCGATCGCCTTGCTGGCCGGCACGGCGTCGTTCAGCGCGTCACGCGTGATGGCAAACGCGCTTTCGGCCTGGGCCTGTTCGGGCGAAGGCCGGTCGAAGCCCATGCTCCAATCGCCGAACAGGCGGCCTTCGGCGACGCGGTCCACAAGCACCCTCTGGGACGTGTGGCGGTGGTCGCAGAGGATGCGCCGATAGATGTGATCAACCCCCTCGTCGGGTCCTTCCAGCACTTGCAGAAAGCCAAGGTCGATATAAAGAAGCATGCCTGTAACACCGTGCTGCGGGTTCGTGCGCCGGGCGGTGGCCAGGATGGAATCCAGATCTTCCGGAACGAACGTGCTCGACGCCGCGCTGACATAGACGAGTTGACGCATGGATCACCTTTCGCGATACGCCAACCTTGCAGGTCAGCCTTTCACAAAGATGAAGTTCGCCGCGAATGTTTTGGAATGTTGTGCAGCATTGGGCACTTAGCTAATGTTTAGAACCCTGCTCATCGCCAACCGCGGCGAGATCGCCGTCCGGGTCATCCGCACCGCAAGGCGGATGGGCATCAGGACCGTCGCCGTCTATTCGGACGCGGACGTTGGCGCCGCCCATGTCGCGCTGGCGGACGAGGCGGTTCGTATCGGTCCCGCGCCTGCACGCGAAAGCTATCTGCGCGGCGACGCGATCCTTGCCGCCGCCAAGGCGACGGGCGCGCAAGCCATTCATCCCGGCTACGGCTTCCTGTCCGAGAACGCGGAGTTCGCGGAAGCTTGCGCCGCCGCCCGGATCGTCTTCGTCGGCCCGCCCGCCAGCGCGATGCGCGCGATGGGCCTGAAGGACCGCGCCAAGACGCTGATGGCGAAGGCGGGCGTCGCCGTGGTGCCGGGCTATCTCGGCGACGACCAGGGGCCCGCGCATCTCACCGCCGAGGCGGACAAGATCGGCTATCCGGTTTTGATCAAGGCGGTGGCAGGCGGCGGCGGCAAGGGCATGCGCCGCGTCGATGCGTCCGGCGAATTCGCCGCGGCGCTCGAAGGCGCCAAGCGGGAATCGCAGTCGTCCTTCGGCGACGACCGCGTGCTCATCGAGAAATATGTTTCGCGCCCGCGCCACATCGAGATGCAGGTCTTCGCCGATAGCCACGGCAGCGCCGTGCATCTGTTCGAGCGCGATTGCTCGCTGCAGCGCCGCCACCAGAAAGTGATCGAGGAAGCGCCCGCGCCCGGCATGCCCGAAGCGATGCGCAAGGCAATGGGCGAGGCGGCGGTGAAGGCCGCGAAGGCCGTCGGTTACGTCGGCGCGGGAACGGTGGAGTTCATCGTGGACGCGTCCGAGGGCCTGAAAGCCGATCGCTTCTGGTTCATGGAGATGAACACGCGGTTGCAAGTCGAGCATCCCGTGACGGAAGCGATCACCGGTTTCGATCTGGTCGAATGGCAATTGCGAGTCGCCGATGGCGAGACGCTTCCTGCCGCGCAGAAGGACATCCGCGCCAACGGCCACGCGATCGAGGCGCGGCTCTATGCCGAGGATCCGCGAACCGGGTTCCTGCCGTCCATAGGCAAGTTGGAGCGCCTGCGTTTCCCGCAAGGCGAGGGCATCCGCGTCGATACCGGCGTGCGCGAGGGTGATACCGTCACCCCGTTCTACGATCCGATGATCGCCAAGGTGATCGCGTGGGACGAAACCCGCGCCGGCGCCGCCGCGAAACTGGCCGACGCGCTGGCGACGGCGCAGATCGCAGGCGTGCGCACCAACAACGCCTTCCTGATCCGCGCCCTGCGCCATCCCCAATTCGTCGCGGGCGACATCGACACCAGCTTCATCGCGCGCCACGAAACCGATCTAGTCCCGCGCGCGGCATTGCCGCCGAAGGTTCTGTCCGCCGCTGCCGCGCAAGTGTCGGCCGAATTCGCGCACGCCGACGGCGATCCGTGGAGCACGCAAGACAACTTTCGCCTTTCCGGTCGGTCATCGCAGTCGGCCGAATTCCTGGTCGATGACAAGCGCGTTTTCGTTCCTTTTCCGCATGAAACTCCGCACATGGACACGCTACGCCTCGCCAATGGCGACATCGCGGTGATGGAGCAGGGCGAGACGTTCCTTGTGCGGCCATACGATCCCTTCACTGCCGCCGAATCTGCGGGCTCGGCGAGCGATCGCATCTCGGCGCCGATGCCCGGCAAAGTCGCGCAGCTTCTGGTCAAGCCCGGCGAGGCGGTGAAGAAGGGCCAGCCGCTCGCGGTGCTGGAAGCGATGAAAATGGAGCACACGCTCTCCGCGCCCGCCGACGCGAAAGTGGCGGCGGTGGAAGTCACGCAAGGCGATCAGGTGAGCGAAGGCGCGGTGATCCTGCGCTTCGAGGTGGCGGCATGACGCTCCATATTCTCAAGCTCTGCGTCGGCGCCGAATCGATCGAAGACCTCGCGCAGTGGCAGGCGAAACGCATCAAGGACCAGAAGAAGCGCAAGGCGAAGAAGCCGGAGTTGGTCCACGTCACCCGCATGACGCCCAAGCGCAAGGACGAGATCCTCGACGGCGGCTCGCTCTATTGGGTGATCAAGGGCCAGATCGCCGTGCGCCAGCGACTGCTCGACATCCGCGCCGTCACCAAGAACGGCACGCCGCATTGCGGGCTGGTCTATGCGTCCAAGCTCATCCCGGTGCAGCGCCGCACCCAGCGCCCATTCCAGGGCTGGCGATATTTCGATCCCAAGGACGCCCCGCCCGACGCCAAAGGCGGCAAAGGCGGCGGGAACCTTCCGGAGAATTTGCAGAAGGAATTGGTGGAGTTGGGACTGCTTTAGACGGCCATGTTGTCGATCAGACGTGTCGCGCCGATCTTCGCGGCGGCCAATATGCGCGCGGGCCGCGAAAGATTGGCGACGGAGGCTAGTGTTTGCGAGTCTCGGATCGCGATGTAATCGACCGAGGTAAATCCGGCTTTCAGGATTTCGTTGCGGGCAGCGGCCTCGACGGATTTGATTGCGGTTCCTCCGCGCACCAATGCGATCGCGTCTTTCAGGATCAGATTGAGCTGCCCCGCGATCTTGCGTTCGTCTGCGCTGAGATAGGCGTTGCGAGATGACATCGCCAAACCGTCCGCCTCGCGCACGATGGCGCCGCCGGCGATTTCGATGGGCAGCGCCAGATCGGCGGTGAGGCGGCGGATGACGAGAAGCTGCTGATAATCCTTCTCGCCAAAAATCGCATAATCGGGCATCGCCGCGGTCAGCAGCTTGGCCACCACGGTCGCGACGCCGCCGAAGAAATGGGGGCGGAAATCCGTCTCCAGCCCCGCGCTCGGCCCACCCACTTCGATCCGGGTCGCGTAGCCGTCCGGATACATCTCCCGCACGGTGGGTGCGAAGATCAGGTCGGCCGCGCCCGCCAGCTTGGCGGCATCGGCGTCCAGCGTGCGGGGATAGCGGTCGAAATCTTCGTGCGGGGCGAACTGCGCCGGGTTCACGAAGATGCTCACCATGGTCTTGGCGCAGTGTTTCCTTGCCTCTGCCACCAGCGACAAATGGCCCTCGTGCAGCGCGCCCATGGTGGGCACCAGTCCCACCCGCGCGCCGCTTGCGCGCCAGCCCGCGACAACGGCCCGCATCTCCGCGATGCTGCTCACGATCTCCATGGCCGGACCTTAGCCGCCGCCTTGGCGCGGCGCTAGAATTGTGGCCCGATTTCCCCCATATACCCGCCATGGAGTCCTCCCCGCTGCGCCGCGCCATTTCGGACCTATTCCTCGCCGACGAGGAAGCTGTCACCGGCACGCTGATCGAGAAGGCGCGCCTCACGCCCGCCGAGCGCGCCGCGACCGAAGCGCTCGCCCGCGATCTGGTGCGCCGCATCCGCGAGACGCGCGGCGAGCACGGCAGCGTCGATGCCTTGATGCAGGAATACGCGCTCTCCAGCCAGGAAGGCGTGGTTCTGATGTGCCTGGCCGAGGCGCTGTTGCGCGTGCCCGATGCCGCGACCGCCGACCGGCTGATCCGCGACAAGATCGGCAGCGGCAACTGGTCCAGCCACAAGGGCAAGTCGGACTCGCTGTTCGTCAACGCCTCCACCTTCGCGCTGATGCTGACGGGCCGTATCGTCAAGCTGGACGACGCCGCGAAATGGGATTTCGAGGGAATCTGGAAGCGCCTCGTCAGCCGCACCGGCGAGCCGGTGATCCGCCAGGCCGTGACCTATGCGATGCGCATTCTCGGCCGCCAGTTCGTGCTCGGCCGCACCATCGAGGAGGCGCTGAAGGAAGCGCGCGATTACGCCGCCAAAGGGTATCGTTTCTCCTTCGACATGCTGGGCGAGGCCGCCTATACGGCGAAGGACGCCGCGCGCTATTACGAATCCTACCGCAATGCGCTGCAGACCCTGGCGAAGATCCAGCCGGACGTGAACACCTCGATCTTCGAGCGCCCCAGCATCTCGGTGAAGCTCTCCGCGCTGCATCCGCGATACGAATGGTTGAAGCGCGAGCGCGTGATGGTGGAGCTTCTGCCGCGCCTCGTCGCGCTGGCAGCCGAAGCGCGCGAGGCCAATCTCGGATTCACCGTGGACGCCGAGGAAGCCGAACGCCTCGACCTGATGCTCGACATCTTCGAGGCGATGGGCGAGGCGCCCGCTCTGCGCAGCTGGAACGGTCTCGGCCTCGCGGTACAGGCCTATTCCAAGCGCGCGCTGCCCGTGGTGGCGTGGCTCGCCGATCTCGGCCCCCGCCAGCAGCGGCGCATTCCCGTGCGCCTTGTGAAGGGGGCCTATTGGGACACGGAGATCAAGCGGGCGCAGGAGCTGGGCCTGCCGGAATATCCCACCTTCACGCGCAAGGCGGCGACCGATACATCTTATCTCGCGGCGGCCCGCGCGCTGCTCGCCGCGCGCGATTCCATCTATCCGCAATTCGCCACCCACAATGCGCACACGCTCGCCGCGATCCAAACCTTCGCGAACGGCCGCACCGATTTCGAATATCAGCGCCTGCACGGCATGGGCGAGGCGCTGCATGCGCTCTATCGCGAAAAGAATCTCGGCGGCGGTACACGCATCTACGCGCCGGTCGGTACGCATGAAGATCTGCTGGCATATCTCGTGCGGCGATTGTTGGAGAACGGTGCGAA
>DATATK010000024.1:0-4868 GCA_036268825.1 Rhizomicrobium sp.
GAAGCGCATCTTGTGCCCGTGGCGGTCGCGCGCGACATCGACTTCCATCCAGTCCGACAGCGCGGTCACCACCGACGCGCCGACGCCGTGCAGGCCGCCCGATGTGTCGTAAACCTTGCCGCCGAATTTTCCGCCGGCATGGAGCGTCGTCATGATCACTTCCAGCGCCGACTTGTTCTTGAACTTGGGGTGCGGATCGATCGGGATGCCGCGGCCGTTGTCGCGGATGGTGAGAATGTCGCCGTCCTGCAGCTCGATTTCGATACGGCTGGCGTGGCCGGCAACGGCCTCGTCCATGGAGTTGTCCAGAATTTCGGCCGCCAGATGATGCAGCGCGTGGATATCCGTGCCGCCGATATACATGCCGGGGCGGCGGCGGACGGGTTCGAGCCCCTCCAGCACCTCGATGTCCTTGGCGGTGTAGCCCTTGGACGATGCGGCAGGGGCGTCTTCGAACAGATCGGGTGCTTTGGCCATGGCTATGGAATGCTCTCGGAACGCTGGGCTGAAACGCTGGCGATTCGTGGTTAGGGCAAGTTTAACGCCGCGCGCGGCTTTCACCACCGCGCATCCAGCGACCATTTCTTAATGTACGGCGGCGTACATTTACCACACAAGAAGGCCATGCCGGCTTTCCCGTCAAGCGGGTCGAAAAAGAGACGATGAACGCGCAGCAGCCCGTAGTCGAGGAAGCGCGCATGGCGCGCGCCCGCGCCGAGCTGACCGTCGCCACGCTGCCTATCACCGTCTGGATCAATCCCACTTGGGCCGCGCTCACCGCGTTGCCGTTTATCGGCCTGTTTCCGATCTTCGGCACGGTCGCATGGTGGCGCATCGCGCTGGTCCTGGCCCTTCACATCGTCAACAGTTTCGTCGCCGCCGCGCTCTATCGCGACGCGCGCCGCGGCACCGAGAAGAACCCGCATCTGTGGCTGAAGCGCCTCGTCGCGTTCCAGGCGGTGATCAGCGTGGAATGGGGGCTGCTCGTCTGGCTGCTTTGGGAACCGGGCAACGACGTCAACCATGTGATGATCGTGATGAGCATCGTGGCGCTGTTCTGGGCCTATACGTTCAGCCGCGCGATGCATTCGGGCGTGTATCTGGCCGGCGTGGCGCCGACCGCGGTGCTGACGCTCGGGCGGTTGTGCCTGGGCGGCGACGCCTCCGCGCTGCCGCTTGCGCTGTTTTTTTCTGTAACGTTCGTTTTTGCGTTCCTGTTCGCGTTTCGCGCGCGGCGCTATTTCGAGACCATGCTGAAAACCCGCTTCGCCAACGACGACCTGGCCGTGGAACTGCGCGCCACGCGCGACGATGCGCTGCGCAAGCGCTTCGAGGCCGAGGCGGCGAATGCGTCCAAGACCACGTTCCTGGCCAATATGAGCCACGAACTGCGCACGCCGCTGAATGCCATCCTGGGCTTCTCCGAACTCATCGCGCATGAGACGCTGGGGCCGATCGGGACCAAGCGTTACAGGGAATATGCGACGGACATCAATTCCTCCGGCTCGCATCTTCTCAGCCTGATCAACGACATTCTCGACGTCGCCAAGATCGAAGCCGGCAAGATGGACATCGAGCCGCGCGCCGTCGATCCCAAATCGACGATCGAGAAGGCGCTGGTGATCGTGGCCGCGCGGGCCCGCGAGAAGCGGCAGCATCTGTCCGTCGAGATCGCGGCCAGCGGGCCCTCTCTCTATGCCGACGAGCGCGCGGTGAAGCAGATCGTGATCAACCTGTCGGCCAACGCGGTGAAGTTCACGCCCGAGGGCGGCAAGATCGTCATCAGCGGCGGGCCGACGGCGGACGGCGGTTACGAGATTTGCGTCGAGGATGACGGCCCCGGCATCTCGCCCGAATTGCTGGAGCGCGTATTCCTGCCGTTCAACCAGGTCGATAATCGCTACAGCCGCCAGGTCGGCGGAACCGGGCTTGGGCTCTCGCTGGTCCGCGGCCTTGCGGAACTGCACGGCGGCCGCGCCTGGATCGAAAGCGATGTCGGCGCCGGCGTGCGCGCCTATGTTTACTTCCCGGTAGGGAATGCGCTTGCGCCGCGCAGTCTGGCGCGCAAAAGCGCCTGATCGCACAGCGATATTCTTCAATTCCACTTACAACTCTAAGGAGTTTCTTAGGGAAAACCGGCATAGCATTCCCGTGGGCTCAGAAAGAGCCGGGGGATCAAGAGGAATTGCCGTGGGTTATGGCCAGCGGCTGCGTGTTCAGAAAAACGCCGACGTCCGCGTTCTGAAAGCCCAGCTCGACCTCATTGCCGACGTGGTCCATTCGGCGCGCTTCACCGCGCCGCTCTGGGCGCTTGGCATGGCGTGGGGCGCGTCCGGCGGACGGCTCGGCACGCGGCCGTTCGAAAGCTCGCTCATCCTTCCGGTTCTGGTCGGGCTCGTCGCCTTCGCGGCGGCGCGCTTCGTCGGCTATTACCAGCGCGAGGCGGTTTCGCGCGCAAGCATCGAGAAACTGGAACGCTGGTTCCCGCGCTTCGTCGCGTTGCAGGTGGTGATCAGCGCGACGTGGGGCCTGATCCCGTGGCTGTTGTGGGACAGCGGCAATCCGCTGAACCATCTGTTCCTGTCCTGCGGGCTGCTGGTCGTATTCTCCGGCCTCGTGGTCAGCCGCGCCAATCACATGGACATGCTGCTGGCGGGGCTTGTGCCCGTCACCGCGATTTCGGCGCTGCGCTTCCTCGGCGGCTGGTCGATGCTGGACGGCGCGATCGCCGTGATGCTGGCGCTGTTCGCGCTCCAGCTCTTCCTCGATGCACGCCGCCTGACGCACCGGCTCGACGAAGATTCCCGCCTGCGTTTCGAGGTGGAGGATCTGGCGCGCGAGCTGGAAGAAGCGCGCGACGAAGCCTTGCGCAAGCGCTTCGAGGCGGAGACGGCCAATGCGTCGAAGACCGCGTTCCTCGCCAATATGAGCCACGAGTTGCGCACCCCGCTCAACGCCATTCTCGGCTTCTCGGAAATCATCGAGAAGGAATGTTTCGGCCCGGCGGGTTCGCCGCGCTACAAGGAATATGCCGGCGACATCCATTCCTCCGGCGCGCATCTCTTGAGTCTGATCAACGACCTGCTCGACGTCGCCAAGATCGAGGCGGGGCGGATGGAGATCGAGCCCGAAGAGCTCGACGTGCGCCGCACCTTCGACACCGCGCTCAAGATCATCGGCACCAAGGCGCGCGAGCGCCACCAGGAGCTGGCGATCGAGATCGACACCAGCACGCCGTCGCTCTATGCCGACGAGCGCTCGGTCAAGCAGATCCTGATCAACCTCGTCTCCAACGCCGTGAAGTTTACGCCGGAAGGCGGCCGCATCACCGTCGTCGCCAGCCGCGCGCGCTGCGGCGGCTTCCAGATCATGGTCGAGGACAACGGCCCCGGCATCCCGCGCGACAAGATCGACAAGATCTTCAAACCCTTCAGTCAGGTCGACAACCGCTACGACCGCCAGGGCGGCGGCACGGGCCTCGGCCTCGCGCTCGTCCGCGGCCTCTGCGAACTCCACGCCGGCCGCGCCTGGATCGAAAGCGAATACGGCAAGGGGTGCCGGGCGTATGTCGTCATACCCGTGCGCGTGGTGGCCGAAGAAGCGGCAGCGGCGGCGGCGTAGACCGGAACCACCCCGCCGGGAACTCGTTTCCTCTGGTTCTCGCGCCTCGGCGCGGCGAACTTCAGGAGCGTCACCATGAAACTTTATCGCAAATCAACCGCGGCGGCCTGTGCTGTGGCGGGCGCGTTGCTCTTTGTGTCCGCGCCGGCCGACGCGCAACTAGGCCTCAGCGTGGGCATCGGCCACCACGGCGTCGGCGTGGGTGTCGGCGTTGCGGCGCCCACCTATTATTATGGCCCCGGCTATTATCCGCCCGGACCGTGCGACGCCTATAACACCTACTATGATGGCGACTGTGGCTACGCCACGTACAACGGCCCCATCGATTTCGACGGCGTGGTTGTGACGGGCCCGCATTACTATCGCTGGTACGGGGACCAGCCATACTTCTGGTATCGCGGCGGCTGGCACACCTGGAACGGCTGGACCGGCGTCCGCTACGACTGGGATCGTGCCGAAGGGTTTGGCTGGCACGAAGGCCACTGGGATCGCGACTGGGGCCGTGCGCATTGGCATCACGACCAGCACGATCACCCCTGAGCACCGTGCATCGAACAGGCCCCGGAGAAACCTTCCGGGGCCTTTGTCTGGCAGCGCGTCTTTGTGCACGATGGTGTCGCTGCTTGCCGCGCCGTCGTGGTTGCGGGAGGCGTTTCGATGTGTATATAACGGACCAGCGATACACATCGAGGATAAAGAACCGTGCGGACCAATATCGAAATCGACGACACGCTGCTGTCCCGCGCGATGACGGCTTCAGGCCTGGCAACCAAGCGGGCCACCGTGGAGGAAGGTTTGCGCCTGCTGGTTCGGGTTCGCCGGCAGACCAAGGCACTCGCGGACCTCAAAGGACTGGGGTGGGAGGGGAATCTGGGCGAGATGCGCCAAGCGCGCCGTCCGTGATCCTCGTCGATAGCTCCGTCTGGATCGCGCAACTCAAAGGGCATTCCACGCGGGCGACCATCGCGCTGGCAAACGCGGCGGCGCGGGAGCCGCTTCTGGTCGGAGACCTGATCCTGCTGGAAGTGCTTCAAGGTGCGCGCAACGATGCCCACGCCGCGCGCATCGAACGTGCGCTGCGCCAATATGCCGTCGCGCCGCTTCTAAGCGCCGATCTGGCGCCAAGAGTCGCGCGCAACTACCGCAGGCTGAGGGAGCTTGGAGTCACGGTCCGCAAGACCGCTGACATCATCATCGGCACATTTTGCATCGAGCATCGCCATGTTTTGCTGCACGACGACCGGGAC